>DATLUX010000661.1:0-6302 GCA_035577805.1 Verrucomicrobiia bacterium | reverse complement strand
CCCTCTCCCCGTTGAGGGGAGAGGGATTCTCGCGGTCAGCACGTTAAATTCTTAGTGACGTCACGCTCTCCCGGGGCAGTGCGTGAATGAGACCAATTAAAGAAGCATGGACGCGATCCATTCCGCGTGTTAAGGACAGCGCGCATCACGCCATCACCCGTAATCAGCCGCTTGCATGGGAAAAACAAGAGCCGCCCCGGCGAAACAGCGTCCGTTCCGAATGAAACGAGGGACACTCCCGGAGCTACTGGCCTCGGCGGCGCGTAAGGTTCCGAAGCGGGCTGCGGTCGTTTACTTCGGCAACAAGATCTCCTACCAACAACTGATTGAACAGGTGCGCCGCTGCGCGGCCGGCTTGCAAGCCCTCGGCGTGCGGCGCGGCGATCGGGTCGCGCTCATGACTCAGAATTGTCCGCAATTCGTCGTGGCTTATTTTGGGGTGTTACGGGCTGGCGCGATCGTGACCCCCACCAGCCCAATCTACACCGCGCGTGAAGCCGGACATCAGTGGCATGACGCGGGCGCCCGCGTGGTGATCGCGGAAACCGCCCTGCTGCCCATGGTGGAGAAGGCCCGGCCGAATTGCCCGCAGCTGGAACAGGTGGTCACAGTTGACCCGGACGATTACCTCCCGACACGCTACCCCGCGTTTCTGCGGGCGTTGCGGGCCGGGCGCGGGCCGTCCGATGCGCCAAGCACGTGGCAGGAATTGCTGAAGTTCGGGAATCGTCCGCGACCCGTCGCGACCCGCCCGGGCGACCTGGCCTGTTTGCAATACACCGGTGGCACCACGGGCACCTCCAAGGGTGCCATGCTCACGCACGCCAACCTGGTGATCAACGCCTGCCAGGCCAATCATTGGGCCAGAGCCGGCGAGGATGGGCCAGAGACGTCGATGGCGGCCCTGCCGCTATTCCATATCTTCGCGCAAACTTGTGTGATGCTTTGTTCAGTGGCGACGACGGGCACGATCGTGATTTTGCCGCGGTTCGAGTTAAAATCCGCCTTGCAAGCCGTGCGGCGTTATCGTCCGACCTTTTTCCATGGGGTGCCCACGATGTTTTTGGCGATGACCGACGCGCCGAATGCGCGCCATTCGAGGCTGCGTTCATTGCGGATGTGTCTGAGCGGCGGGGCGGCCTTGCCGGTGGAAGTGGCGCATCGCTTTGAAAGTGTGACGGGGGCCAAGCTGGTGGAGGGCTACGGGCTGACGGAGGCCTCACCGGTGACGCATGTGAATCCGCTGGACGGTTCGGCGCGCAAGGGCAGCATCGGCAAAGTCATCGCGTGCACCCAAGCCCGGATCATGGACGTGGAGACGGGCAGGCGCGAATTGCCTGACGGCGAGCCGGGCGAGATTGTGATCAAAGGTCCGCAAGTGATGAAGGGTTACTGGCAAAAGCCGGAAGAGACCGCCCGGGTGTTACGGCGCGGCTGGCTTTACACGGGCGACATCGCCAAGCGCGACGCCGATGGGTTCTTTTATATCGTGGATCGGAAGAAGGATCTGATCATCGCCGGCGGCTTTAATATTTACCCGCGCGAGGTCGAAGAGGTGTTGTTCGAACACCCGCGGATCCAGGAAGCGGTGGTGGTGGGGGTGCCCGACCCGTACCGGGGTGAAACGGTTAAAGCGTTCGTGGTGGTAAAACCGGGTCCCGCTCCCAGTTCCGAGGAGATCGTCTGCTTCTGCCGCGAACGCCTGGCGGCTTACAAAGTGCCCCGTCAAATCGAATTCCGGGAAAGCCTGCCCAAGTCGGGGGTGGGCAAATATTTGAGACGCCAGCTGCGGGCCGAAGCCATCGCCGCGGCCGCGGCCAACTCCCTCTCCCCTCAACGGGGAGAGGGCCGGGGTGAGGGGTGAGAAGGACGAAGGTTGTCCGCTCTCGCCGAACTGTGCTCGCGAAGACCAGCGACACCGGCTTTGAGTTTCTCATTGTTCATTGCGCACTGTTCATTGCACATTCGAAGAAATGACCACCGCCGATAAGAAGCTGGAACTGAAGGTCGGCGGTCACAGACCGCCGCTACAGGCTCTGTTTGCCACGTCGAAACCCTGAATCTACCCACCCCATCATGATCCGCATTCGCAATGCCGCCATTATCGGCGCGGGCACCATGGGCGCCCAAATCGCCGCGCATCTCGCCAACGTGGGCATTCCCGTGCTGCTCCTGGACGTCGCGCCGACCGAGTTGACCCCGGAAGAACAAAAGCGCGGGCTCACGCTGCAGTCGCCCGATGTGCGCAATCGTGTCACCCGGACTTTATTCGAGCGGATGAAAAAGCTGTCACCCAATCCGCTCTTCGTGCCCGAGGCGGCGGCGCTCATCCGCATCGGCAATGTGGAAGATCATCTTTCTGAGATCCAACAGGCGGATTGGGTGTTGGAAGCGATTTTGGAGCGGATGGATCTGAAGCTGGAATTACATCGGAAGATCGCGGCGCTGGCGCGTCCGGACGCGCTGGTCACGACCAACACGTCCGGCTTATCCATCAACGGCATGACGGCGGGGTTACCGGCCGCTTATCGCCGCCGGTTTTTCGCCACGCACTTCTTTAATCCGCCGCGTTATATGCGGTTGCTGGAGCTGATCCCGAACCCGGACACCGACCCGGCCTGGATGCGTTCGTTTGCGGCCTTTGCCGAGGAAACGTTGGGTAAAGGGATTGTGGTGGGCAAGGACACGCCGGGGTTTGTCGCGAACCGCATCGGCTGTTACGACATGCAGCATGTCATGTGGCTGATGTTGGAAGAGGGACTTTCCATCGATGAAGTGGATGCCATCACGGGCCCGGCGCTGGGCCGGCCCAAGAGCGCCACCTTCCGCTTGGGCGATATCGTGGGCATCGATTTGATGGGCCAGATGGGACGCAACCTGGAAGGATTGCTCAAAGCGGAGGAGGAATTGCGCTTGTTCAAAACGCCGCCGTTCATCGAAGAGATGGTGAAACGCGGCTGGTGGGGCGAAAAGAAAGGCCAAGGCTTCTACAAACGCGTCAAGACTGCCCAGGGCCGCGAGATTCAGACCCTGGACTACAAAACGCTTGAGTATCGGCCTCAGCAAAAGCCGCGTTTCGCCTCGCTGGAGGCGGCCGGCAAGATCTCTGATCGCCGGGAACGCATTCGCGCCCTCTGCGCGGCGCAGGATCCAGCGGGGCAATTCGCCTGGAAACATCTGAGCGCCGTTCTTTGTTACACCGCGGCGCGTATCCCTGAGATCGCCGATGACCTTGTCACGATCGATAACGGGATGAAGTGGGGCTACAACTGGGACCTGGGGCCTTTCGAGACGTGGGATGCCCTCGGCGTGAAGGAGACGGTGGCGCGTCTCGAGCAGGAAGGCCGCGTGGTGCCCGCGCTGGTGCGCGATCTCCTGGCGGCCGGCCAGACCCGTTTCTACGACGAACGCGGGTTAACGCTTTATCATTTTGCGCCGGACAAGCGGGCCCACGTGCCGCAAACGGAATCGGCGAAGGCGATTCATCTGCCGCGCCTGCATCGGCAACAGCGCGTGGTGAAAACAAATCCCGGGGCCAGCTTGGTCGACCTGGGGGACGGCGTGGCGTGCCTCGAGTTCCATACCAAGATGAACGTAATCGGAGCCGATCAACTCGGGATGCTGCGCGAAAGCCTCGAGGAAGTGCGCGCCAACTTCCTCGGCTTGGTCATCGGCAATCAGGGCGAACATTTCTCCGCCGGCGCCAACCTGGCGATGCTGACCACTCAGATCCAGAAACAGGACTGGGACGCCGTCGATCAATCCATCCGGCAATTCCAGAAGGCGACGAGTGGGTTGCGTCATTTCGAGAAACCGGTGGTGGCCGCTTGCCATGGTTACACGTTGGGCGGCGGCTGCGAAACCCAGATGGGCTGCGACCATGTCATCCTGGCCGGAGAAACGTATCTGGGGTTGCCGGAAGTCGGCGTTGGACTCGTTCCCGCCGCGCATGGCACCAAGGAGATGCTGATCCGTTGCACTGAAAACATCCCGCGCGCCGACGACGCCGATTATTTTCCCGGCGTGAAGTTTGCCTGGGAAACCATTGGCCTGGCCAAGGTGTCCACCAGCGGTCCGGAAGCCATCAGACTGCGTTACGTCCGGGCGGGGGAATCCACGTTGGTGCTTTACAAGGATTGGCTCATCGGCGAAGCCAAGGCCAAAGTCATCCAGCTTGCTCCGAGGTATCGTCCGATGCCGCCGCGCACGGATATCCCGGCCATTGGCCAGAGCGGCATCGCGCAGCTCAAATGCCTGCTTTATCAGATGCGGCGGGCTGGACAAATCAGCGAGCACGACGAAAAGATCGGCGTCAAGCTGGCGCATATCTTCTGCGGAGGCGATTTGAGTTGGACCCATTTTGTGTCGGAGGATTACATCCTGGATTTGGAGCGGGAAGTGTTCCTGAGCCTTTGTGGGGAGCCGAAGACGCTGGAGCGAATCCAGCACACGCTTAAGACGGGCAAACCGCTGAGGAACTGAGGACTAGTTGCTGGTTGCTGGTTGCTAGTTGCTGGTTGCTAGTTGCTAGTTGCTAGTTGCTAGTTGCTAGTTGCTAGTTTGTTGGCGAACCAGGAACGAGCAAACAAAGAAAATACAATGAAAGAAGCATACATCATCTCCGGCGCGCGCACCCCGGTGGGCAAGGCGCCTCAGGGCAAGCTTCGAACGGTCCGGCCTGATGACCTGGCCGCTTTGTGTCTGAAGGAGGTTTTGCGCCGTGCTCCCGGGGTTGATCCGGCGCAAGTCGATGATGTCATCCTCGGGTGCGCGATGCCGGAAGGTGTCCAAGGGATGAACGTCGCGCGCGTGGCCAGCCAATGCGCCGGCCTGCCGGAATCGGTGCCGGGCGTGACGATCAACCGTTTCTGCGCTTCCGGGCTGGAAGCCATTTCTTTGGGCGCCCAACGTATTCTAAGCGGGATGGGGGATCTGATTCTGGCGGGCGGAACCGAAAGCATGAGCCAGGTGCCAATGGGCGGCTTTCGCATGGCGCCCAATCCATGTCTGGTGGACACGTTACCCGATGCCTATCTGGCCATGGGCCTGACGGCTGAGAACGTTTCCAGTCAGTTCAAGGTGTCGCGCGAAGACCAGGACCAGTTTGCGTTCGACAGCCATCGCAAAGCGGCGGCGGCCATCGATGGCGGCCGGTTTCGTGAGGAGTGCGTGGCGGTTCCGGTGCGCGAGCTCACTTTGGACGCCGGCGGACGGCGGCGCGTTAACGAATTCAAGTTCGATACGGACGAAGGTCCGCGCCGGGACACGTCGCTGGAAAAGCTCGCCTTGTTGAAACCCGCCTTTAACTCGCGCGGCACGGTGACGGCCGGCAACGCCTCGCAACGCAGCGATGGCGCGGCCGCTGTCCTGCTGGCTTCGGGTGAGAAGGTCAAGGAACTCGGTCTCAAACCGGTCGCGCGTTTTGTGACGTATGCGGCGGCGGGAGTGGCTCCTGGGATCATGGGCATCGGACCGGTCGCAGCGGTTCCGAAAGCGCTGAAACAGGCCGGGCTGAAGCTCGACCAAATCGATGTGGTTGAACTCAATGAAGCGTTCGCATCCCAGGCGCTGGCCGTCATTCGCGATCTCAAGCTGGATCCCGCGCGTGTGAACGTAAACGGCGGCGCCATCGCCCTGGGCCATCCGCTCGGGGCCACCGGCGCCAAGCTCACCGTATCCATCATCAATGAACTCCAGCGGCGTCAGGGCCGTTATGGATTGGTCACGATGTGCGTCGGGGGCGGGATGGGCGGAGCGGGGATCTTTGAACGCGTTTAATGAGGCTCGTTTAATGAGGCTCCGCTTCATTCTGGAGTTTGGACATTTTGAATCCCTTGCCCAGCTGGTCGATCTGCGTACCTACGCCAACGGCGTGGCGGGAAACCAGCGAAGGGCAAGCCCGCGAAGCGGCGCCGCCCGACGTTTACAGCGCTTCCATCCACCGCCACAGTTGTCCTTAGGAGAATCTTGCTACCGCGAGGCACTTTTTTGGTTGCGCGAGCAGAATTTCTCCTCCCGCGACCAGATTTTCTGCAAGCGGACCACAATTTCTGGTCGCGCGCGGACTCGAAGTGCTTCGCGACGCCCAAATTCACCTCGTTTGCCCACTTTTCGTGTCCGTTGACGCAGGATTCCGCGGGCCGTAGCCAGATTTGCAACTCCGCTTAGGAGAATCCTGCTTCACCAAGCCAAAATTCTGGTCCGCTAACGAGAATTTCTGCTTACCTAACCAGATTTCCTGGTCCATGAGCCGTTGGAGTCGAAAAACTGGGCAAGCATTTGGTTAATTTGTCCGGCCTTTT
>DATLUX010000660.1:0-14234 GCA_035577805.1 Verrucomicrobiia bacterium | reverse complement strand
CGACGTAAGGAGGCTCACTCTATCCGGGCGCGTTCGTCGGGAAAGAGATCAGAGCCTCGTTACCTCGGCTGCTACGTTAGATTTGGGTTCATGGGTCCAATGTGCGTCCGAAATTCGGAGGTCCCGGCTACCCATGAACCTCTCCTGTTTCGTAGCAGCCGACGTAAGGAGGCTCACACTATCCCCGGCGCGTTCGTCGGGAAAGAGATCAGAGCCCTTCTACAGGCTCAGGGTGTACCTCGTTACCTCGGCTGCTACGTGAGATTGGGTTGGGTTCATGGGTCCAATGTGCGCCCGAAATTCGGGGGTCCAAGCTCTCCATGTGCAGGGTCGGCGGTCATAGACCGGCGCTCAACGGTCCCGGGATGGAGCGGCCAATTGCGGGTGTCTGCCCCCTGGCTGGCCCATCACGGACCACCAAAACCAGGTTGCGCCCAGCGCCCCGCAACAGGCCGCCCCGATGAAATTCGCCTGCGGACGTATGTGCCGCAGCCACGCCCCCAGCAATGAGCCGGTGGTCACGATGCAATCACGAATAAGATAGTAGGCGCCGTAGGTGCGCGCACGCAGCTCTGGCCGCGCTTGCGCGATGATGAGGGCTTTCCGTGCCGGTTCGCCGAACTCTTTCAAGCCCCGCACCACAAACGCGACGATGAGCCAGCCGAAGTTGTGCGCCAATAACAGCGCCACGGGAAACAGCGTGAAAAAGATGAAGGTGGCAAATACGAATGGCCGTTGGCCATGTCGATCCGCCAGATGCGCGACCGGGATGTAGCAGAGCATCGCCGTCACCATTTCGATCCCGATCAGCAAGCCGAATTGTTCCGCATTTAACCCGGCGTAATTCATCGCCCACAGGATGACAAACGCATACGGCAGACGTTCGCAAAATCGGATCAGGATATCACTGATCAGCAGTTCGCGGAGAACCGGATTAAACGATTTCACTACCCCGAAGAAACTGATGCCGGACGGATGGGCGGTTGGCTCCACCGCGCCGGCTGGCTCGGCCATGAACCATTGGAAAACCGCGGTCAGCGCGCTCAAGCCGATGCAACCGAGCAGCGCATAACGGATGCCTCGTTCCCACCCAAGACGCGTGATGAGCGAGCCGCCGATGAGCGGGCCGATCATCATCGGCACCCGTCGCACCAGCGACTGGACGCCGACACCCATCGTGTGCCGGCGTTGATCGAGCGACGTGGCGATGACTGCGAACGTCGCGGGCAATGAGAGCGCCGTCCAGGCCAGGAACAGGAACACACCCAGCACCAGCGCCAGCCAATGCGGCCAGACCAGAACGATGAGGTAGCCCGCCAGAGACAGCGCATTGAACAGCAGAAGGGAGCGCCGTTGCCCCCAATGATCCGTCAGCCAGCCACCCGGGTACGCGTAGACCGCACCGAGCAAAGTTTGAAGCGCGTCAAACAGCCCGATGATCAACACACCCGCTCCCAGCGTTTCGAGATACTTGGGCGCGAAACCAAGCCAGAGCCGCTCCCCTGTTCCGGCGAGCACGAGTGCGCCCAGCAGTAGCGCCGTGTTGCGGCGCAAGGCAAGGAAGTCGGTGATGCGTCGCCAGTCATTCACGCGGGGAATCCTGGCTTCGGTGCGGGTCCATGATTTCCTGACTGTGCGCTGGATCTGGGCCTATCTTCAAGGGCCTCCTCCGAAATCCTGAAGCGCTCCACCAGTGTTTCCAACGTGCACCTTCCCTGCGGGAAGCCTTCCCGTGCAAACAAACTTGCAACATCGGGACGGGTCACTAATTTGCACTTATGAAGTGTTCATCGCTGTTCGCCTGCCTTTTTTGTCTGCTCGCTCTGTGCAGCCACGCCGCCGCTCTTGACACCAATCGCATCGAGCAAATCACCGGCCTGAAAGGCGCGTGGAACGCTGCCGAAGCTGTTTTCAAGGTGTCCGCGCCGCGCACTGACGTGGCGGTGAAAGTCGACGAATGGAAGATGCCTCCTTTTATGGGGCTCACTTCCTGGGCCGCGTTCGTCGCCGGCAAGAAGGCCGACACGATGGTGATGGGCGATTTCGTGTTGTTTGAGGACGAAGTGAACCCGGTCATGAGCGCGGCACTCGACCACGGCCTGGAAGTCACAGCGCTGCACAACCACTTTTTCCACGCCGAACCAAGGGTCTATTTCATGCACATCGGAGGCGAAGGCACGGTTGAGAAACTGGCGGGCGGCGTGCAGGCGGCCCTGGCGAAGGTGAAAGAAATCCGCGCCGGGAACCCGCAACCGGCTGGATCCTTTGGTGGCGGCATCCCGGAAAAGAATGCCATCAGCGCGGCGCCGTTGGGAGAGTTGTTTACGGCCAAGCCCCAGGAGAAGGATGGCATGGTCAAATTTGTCTTTGGGCGCGTAGCGAAAATGGCGTGCGGTTGTGAGATCGGCAAGGAGATGGGCCTGAATACGTGGGCCAGTTTCGGCGGCACGGACGACAACGCGGTTGTGGATGGCGATTTCGCAAGCCAGGAGACCGAATTGCAGGCTGTGCTCAAAAGCCTGCGATCTTCGGGCATTAACATTGTCGCGATCCATCACCACATGATCGAAGAAACGCCGCGCTACGTGTTCCTCCACTATTGGGGGCGGGGCAAGGCGGCGGATTTGGCCAAGGCCATTAAGGTCGCGCGCGGTGAACAGACCAAGGCCGCCGCTGCCGCCGCGCGCGCGGAGGGCGGCTTCAAGGAAATCAATGCGACCGATTTTGAAAAGCGCCGGGCGAAAAATAAGACCATCCTGCTCGATGTCCGCAGCCCGGAGGAATTCGCCAAGGGCCACATTCCCGGAGCCGTGAACGCCGACATCAACGCGCCGGACTTCGCCGTCCGGGCCGCGCAGTTGGACAAGAAGGCCACCATCTTGGTGAACTGCCACGCGGGTTCACGCGGAGCCATCGCCAGCGCGGAACTTTCCAAACTGGGGTTCAGGACCGTGTGCAATCTACAAGGCGGCCTGGATGCGTGGAAAGCCGCCGGGCATGAACCGGAGGTCAACGCGGCGGTCCAATAGTGTCGTGACAAGCCAACAGGCCATGAGGCCAATTGCCCTGCTCTTGCTCTCCTTCTTCTCGCCGGACCTGGGCGGGTTTTATCTGGCGGTTCCGCCGCAAGGCGCCAATTCCGCCGAGATCCGAATTTTCGAGATGACAAAGTAGCCCGACTCTCGGCACGGTTGCGGCATGCAGTTCTCCCGTCTCTGGATGCCGCTGAGTCTCGTCCTGCTTCTGGCCGGGTGCCAACATTTCGAGCCCAAGCCGATTTCAGCCGAACAAAACGCGGCCGACCTGGAAGCGCGATCACTTGCCAACCCCGATCTGAAGCGGTTCCTCGAAAAGACCCTCGAACACGAAATCAGTCCTTGGCCGAAGCTGCCCTGGGATTTCGAAATGCTCACACTCGCGGCCTTTTACTTTCATCCAAGCCTCGACTTGGCGCGCGCCCAACGCGAGGTGGCCCAGGCCGGCATGCGCACGGCGGGCGGCCGGCCCAATCCCAGTATCGGCGTGACGCCCGAGTACAGCTTCAACCCGCCCGAAGGCGTGTCGTCGCCCTGGCTTCCCAGCGTGAAGCTGGATGTGCCGATCGAAACCGCCGGCAAACGACGCTATCGGATCGATTACGCCCGGAACTTGTCGGAAGCCGCGTCGTTAAGGATCGCGACGGCTGCCTGGGCCGTGCGCAGCCGCTTGCGCGCTAGCCTGCTCGATCTGGCCGACGCCCGCCAACGCGAGGAGGTGCTGCGCCAACAACAATCTCTTCAGCAGCAAATCGTCGCGCGACTCGAACAACGGCTCCGCGCCGGCACCGTCTCTGCCTTCGAAGTCACCACTGCCCGAATTGCGTTGTCTAAAGCGCAGGTGGAAGTGGAAGATCTGCGACGCCGCGCGGCGGAAGCGACCGCGCGTGTCGGCGAAGCCATTGGCATCCCGAGCCAGGCCGTCCCTGATCTTGCCATCGACTTTCCGCTCCCGCCGCCGGCGGCGGCCGGCCTCGCCACTGCCGAAATGCGCGCTCAAGCTTTGCACACGCGGCCGGACATCCTCGCCGCCTTGGCCGAATACGCCGCCAGCCAGTCTGCCCTCCAGCTGGAACTGGCCAAACAGTATCCCGATCTGCATCTCGGCACCGGCTATCAATGGGACCAGGGCGAGCACAAATGGTCGCTCGGCCTGGGCATGGATTTGCCCGTTCTGAACCGAAACGAAGGCCCCATCGCAGAGGCCAAGGCCAAACGAAGCGAAGCCGCCGCGCGTTTTGAAGCCGTCCAGGCAAACGCCTTGGCCGAGATCGATCGGGCACTGGCCGGTTATCGTGGTGCTCAGACCAATCTTGCCACCCTCGCATCCCTGGTCGATGCGCAGCAAAAACAGCAGGCCGCCATCGAAGCGCAATTCAAAGCCGGCACGGCTGACAGCCTGGAAGTGCTCGCGGCCCGATCCGAACTGTCTGCGGCCCAATTGCTGCAGTTCGATGCGCAAACGCGCGCGCGGGTCGCTTTCGGGCAGCTCGAGGATGCCATGCAACGTCCGTTCCATGCGCTGTCTTTGGTTGAAGAAAACCCGCGCCTGGTGCGTGACCAGCGTTCCCCATGAACAAAACGATTCCGGCACTCCTTGCGGGTTTAATCATCGGCGGTCTCATCACCTTGGTGGTGGTGCGGCGGCCATCCGCCTCGCCGGATGAGAAGCACGAGGAAAAGCACGAAGAAGAGCATAAGGAGAAATCCATCCTCGAACATGGCACGAATGGCGAAGTGATCCTTAAGCTCGAGAAAGAACGGCAGGAGCATATTGGACTCCAAACAGCCCCGTTACAGGCCGCGCAGCTTCGTCCGGAGCTGAAGGCCTACGGCCAGGTGCTTGATCCCACGCCTTACGCCACCTCGCTGATCGAGCATCTGTCCGCGCAGACCGCTCTCCAGGCTTCTTCCAATGAATATCAGCGGGTGAAAGTTCTGTATGCCCAGGACCAAAACGTTTCCACGCGCGTGCTCGAAACCGCTGAAGCCACCATGAAACGCGACTCCCTCCTGCTGGCCGCGGCCAAAACCAAACTGGCCCTCGCCCTCGGCGAAACCCTGAGCAGCCAATCCAATTTGCAGCCCTTCGTTGAATCGCTGGTCGCCCTCCAGCATGGTCTCGTCCGCATCGACCTCCCGATGGGCGAATCGCTTCCGGCGCCTCCGGACGCCGCGCGCATTGCGGTCCTGGGCGGTGAGGAGCGCCCCATCGCTGCGCGATTTCTAGGGGCGGCGCCGCTCGCCTCCGCCCAAACCCAGGGCCAAGGCTTGCTTTTCCTTCTTGAGACCAACCCGCCGCCGCCCGGGACGGCGGTGGTGGGCTGGCTGCCACGAGGGGGCGCTCTGCAAAAAGGTGTGCTCGTGCCACGCGCGGCCGTCGTTCGTCACGCCGGCGGCGCCTTTGTCTACGTGCAGAGCGGCGACGACGTCTTTCAACGCAAGCAGATTGAGCTGGCTCACCCGCTCGACAACGGATTCTTTCTCCAGGAAGGCCTCGGCTCCCAGGACCGGGTCGTGATTGCTGGCGCCCAACAATTGCTTTCCGCCGAGCTGAATGTCTCCGAGGCCGGGGAATGACCTCCTGCTGAATGCTCAAAATTCTCGTTCACTTCTCACTGCGCTTTCGTGGTGTTGTCTTGGCCCTGGCCTGTCTCCTATTGGGATACGGCATTTACACCGGCTTCCACGCGCGCCTGGATGTTTTTCCTGATTTCGTTCAGCCCCAGGTCGCCGTGCAAACGGAGGCGCCCGGTCTCTCGCCTGAGCAAGTCGAAACGCTGGTCACCCGCCCGCTGGAAGCGGCCATCAGCGGCCTGGTCGGGCTTGAATCGATGCGCTCCGAATCCATTCAGGGTTTGTCGGTCATCACGGTCGTTTTCCAGGAGGGCACCGACATTTTCGTCGGCCGGCAGATGCTGGGCGAAAAGGTTGCCCAAAGCGCCGGTCGTTTGCCGATTGGTGTCAAAGCCCCGCGCATGACGCCCCTCACGTCATCGACGATGGATTTGCTCAAGCTTGGGTTGGTCTCCGACAAATTGTCGCCCATGGCGCTCCGCGCGTTTGCGGACTGGACACTGAAACCGCGGCTGCTGTCGGTGTCCGGCGTGGCCGATTGCAAATCCTTCGGCGGCGAGATCCGCCAGTGGCAAATCCAGGTCGACGTGGACCGTTTGCTTGCTTACGACCTCGGGTTGGCCGATGTGCTGGCGGCGGCGCGCGCTTCCACGGGCGTGATGGGTGCCGGCTACATTGAAACCGAGAACCAACGCATCATCATTCAGACCGACGGCCAGGCGCTGGCGCCGGCCGAGTTGGCCGAGGTGGTGGTGCTGCACACCAACGGGATGAGCGTGCGTCTCGGCGATCTTGGTCGCGTGGTGGAAGGCGCTGAACCCAAGGTCGGCGACACTCTTATCATGGGCCATCCCGGCGTGCTCATGACCATGACGAGCCAATACGGGGCCAACACCATGGAGGTGACGAGCGGTCTGGAAGCGGCCTTGCAGGAGCTCGAGCCCGTCTTTAAGAGGCAGGGCATCACGCTCTATCCGGCCCTGCATCGGCCCGCCACCTTCATCGAGCAGGCCGTGCGCAACATCACGTCCTCCTTGTTCCTCGGCGGCGCGCTCGTGATCGTCGTTCTGTTCCTGTTCCTGGGCCATTTCCGGACGGCGTTCATTTCCGTGACCGCCATTCCGCTATCCTTGCTCACCGCCGTCGTGGTGCTCGATCAATTCCACGTGAGCCTCAACACCATCACCCTGGGCGGACTCGCCATCGCCATTGGCGAAGTGGTGGATGACGCCATCATTGATGTGGAAAACATCTTCCGCCGCTTGCGCGAAAACCAACTGGCGGCCGGCCTGCGCTCCATTTTCAATGTCATTCTCGATGCGTCGCTGGAAGTGCGTAGCGCCGTCGTTTATGCGACCTTCATTGTGGCGCTCGTCTTTGTGCCGGTGCTCACCCTGACCGGTTTGCAAGGCAAATTCTTTGCGCCGCTCGCCTTGAGCTACATCGTCGCCATCATGGCCTCCTTGGGCGTCGCGCTTACCGTCACGCCCGCCCTGTCTTACTTGTTCTTCTCCCGCGGCGTGCGCAACGCCGGCGAACCGCGGCTGCAACAATGGCTCAAGGCCGGCTACCGTCGCGTGCTGGGGTTCGCCGCCCGTTGGCCCGTGGCCACGATGCTCGTCGTGCTCGTGATCTGTCTGGCTGCCCTCACCCGCGTTCCGGCTTTGCTGGGCAAGGGAGAACTGCTCCCGGAGTTCCGCGAACGCCATTTCGTTCTGCAGGTCTTCGCCGCCCCGGGCACCTCCTTTGCCGAAATGCTCCGGGTGGGCCGCCAGATTTCCAGGCAGCTCCTCGCCAACGAGCAGATCGCCACCGTCGAACAGCAAGTTGGCCGCGCCGAGTTGGGCGAGGATCCCTGGGGTCCCCAGCGAAGCGAGTTTCACGTCGAACTAAAGACCCGACATGGCGAGGAGGAACTAAAAGTTGCTGAAGACATTCGCCATATTCTGGAACAATTCCCCGGCATCCAATTCGAGGTCATGACCTTCCTGGGCGACCGCATCAGCGAGAGCATCTCCGGTGAAACTCAACCCGTGGTCGTCAGCGTTTACGGCGAGGATCTGGATGTTCTGGATGCCAAAGCCCGCGAAGTGGCCCGCGTCATGGCTGCGGTTCCCGGCGCCAGCGATGTCAAAGTCAAAGCGCCCCCCGGCGTCCCGCATCTGGCGGTTCGTCTTCGCCGCGATCGGCTGGCGCAACTGGGCTATCGGCCGGTTGAAGTCCTCGAAGCCATGCAAACCGCTTACCAGGGAACGGTCGTGGCCCAAAGCTATGAAGGGAACCGCATCTCGGATGTCGCCGTCATTCTCGATGAGCGAAGCCGCAAAGATCCGGAAGCGGTGGGTTCGCTGCTCCTGCGCAGTGCGCAAGGCTTGCGCGTGCCGCTGCGCGAATTGGCGGATATCTATCCGACCACAGGCCGCCATTCCATCCTGCACGATGGCGCTCGCCGTCGTCAAACCATCACCTGCAATCCCAGCGGCCGGGATGTGAGCTCTTTTGTCGCCGAAGCCAAAGAGCAGATTGCCGCAAAGGTAAAACTTCCGTCGGGCGTTTATACGGTCTTCACGGGCGAAGCCGAAGCGCGGACCAAAGCGCAGCAGCAACTGCTGCTGCATTCTTCCGTCGCCGCGGTCGGCATTCTCCTGTTGCTCACCATCGTTTTCGCCAATTGGCGCAACCTCCTGTTGGTGTTGGCCAATCTTCCCTTCGCGCTGGTGGGCGGCGTGCTGGCCGTTTACCTGGGCATCCTGCTGGGGGAAGAGGAAGGTCTGACCATCGGCTCGCTGGTCGGTTTCGTTACCCTCTTCGGCATCACCACGCGCAACTCGATCATGATGATCTCGCACTTCGAGCATCTGGTGCGCGAAGAGGGAATGATCTGGGGGCCGGAGGCCGCGCTGCGCGGCGCCTCCGAACGCTTGATTCCAATCCTGATGACCGCCCTGGTCACCGCTCTCGGCTTGCTTCCCCTGGCCATCGGCAGTGGCGAGGCCGGCCGCGAAATCGAAGGGCCCATGGCCCTGGTCATTCTGGGCGGATTGATTACTTCCACGCTCCTCAACCTGCTCGTGCTGCCGACCCTCGCCTTGCGCTACGGACGATTTGAAAAAATACCGCTGCCAGCCGATCGAGCGACACGGTAGCGGCGGTCGATGACCGCCGCGCCACAAAAACACAAAGGTCGGCGTTTGCAGACCGCCGCTTTAGTGTGTGGCAGGCCCGCGCCGCTCTTCGGCGATTCAACCCTACCCGGAAAATGGAACGCGCAAGCCAATCGCAACTACTCTGCGATTTTGAGCACGACGCGGAAGCGCGCCTGGCCGCTGGCCATGCGTTGGTAGGCTTCCGCCACTTTTTCGAGCGGGAACACCTCGTTCATCGAGCGCACGCCAGCGAGCTGGCTGAACTTAAGCGTGTCCTGTGAGTCGGCCGCCGTGCCGGAGTACCAGCCTTTGACCGCGCGCCGTCCGGTAATCAGGACGAGGGGCGAGACAGTCAGCGATGGCGCCGCGCCGATCACGACCAGGGTGCCGTTCAAACCGAGACCGCCCTGCACGGCGCTCATCGCGTCGCCCACCGTGACGGTGGCCAGGATCACTTTGGCGCCGCCGAGCTTCTGCAATTCCGCCGCGGGGTCAAGCGCCTGGCTGTCAATGTAATGGTGCGCCCCGAGTTTGCGCGCGAGCGGTTCCTTGTCTGCGCCGCGGGCGATCCCGACAGTTTTGAAACCCATCTTCACGGCGTATTGCACGCCGAGATGCCCGAGGCCGCCCAGACCAAGAATGGCCACGACCTCGCCGGGCTGCGCGCCGCTCTGGCGCAGCGCGTTGAAAGTCGTGATGCCGGCGCACATCAGCGGCGCGGCTTCGATGGGCGAAAACCCTTCCGGCACCAACGCGAGCGCGATGGCGGGTGCAACCATGTACTCACCGTAACCGCCATCGAAGGAAATGCCGGTGATTTGAAGGTTCACCGTGCAACCGAAAAAGTTCCCCGCGCGACAAGCGTCGCAGGCGCCGCAATGGCCACCGTGCCAGCCCACGCCGACCCGCTGGCCTGGTCGCCATTGGGTGACGCCCGCGCCCACGGCGTCCACCACGCCGACGACTTCGTGGCCGGGCACCCGCGGATATTGCAGGCCGGGCCAGTGCCCTTCCTTCACCAGGGCATCGCTGTGGCAAATGCCGCAGGCTTGCACTTTGATCCGCACCCAACCGGTGGCGGGCGCCGGAACCTCGCGTTCAACAATTTCGAAACTTCCGCCGGGGCGGGCGATCTGAGCAACTTTGATTTTCATCTGTTGGCTGGTGTTTTCCGGATGAACCTTTGTTCCGTTGATCCATCCCTGCAAATCATTTTTCACGCTCAGGCTATCTTTGTCTGAAGAAGCAGGAAGTTGACCGACGAGCCATCCTGATTCACAATCGTCAATCATGCGCCCCCCGACTCAATCCGGTCTGCCGGCCGGCCCGGACCGGGTGGGGAACGTGCTGAGGCAAGGTGCGATCATTCTACTGACTGCCACGGCGCTTGGCCTTTTCTTCGCCGCTCAGATTTATTTTTCAGCTGCTTCCATCCATCGAGATGTTAGCTGGGCGCAGGCCCTTTATTGGTCATTTGGCGATTGGTATGAATGGGCGTTGCTGGCGCCGATCATCTTTTGGGTCTGCAGAACGTTCCGGCTGGAACGGCGCTCATGGCTCAAGAGGCTGGCAGTTTACTTGTGCGCCGGCCTTTTGCTGGCCGGGATTCACGGTGTTTTGTGCGCCGCGGCTGCGGTGTTGCAAGGTTGGGTGACGGCCAAGCCAATTGAGTTCGGGCCTTCGTTGCGTGGAATCCTGGCCAACCGCACGCATTACAACCTGGCGGTCTATGCGGTGATTGTTTGCGCCTGGTCCGCGTGGGATTACTATGGGAAATTCCGCGAACGCGAGGCCCAAGCCGCGGAACTTGCCGGCCGGCTGGCCCAGGCGCAATTGCAGGCCCTGCGCATGCAGCTGAACCCGCACTTCCTCTTCAACGCGCTCAATGCCGTCTCTTCCCTGATGCTCAAGGACGTGCCGGCCGCGAACAAAATGCTGTCGCGGCTGGGCGACCTGTTGCGGCTCAGCCTGGAGAAGAGTGATCAGCAGGAAGTGCCGTTGCAGCAGGAAATCGAATTCCTTCGGCGCTATCTGGAGATCGAGCAGATCCGTTTCGGCGAGCGGCTGCAGTTGAAAGTGGAGATTGATGCTTCGACCCTCGGGGCCGCGGTGCCCAATCTCATCCTGCAGCCACTGGTGGAAAATGCCATCCGCCATGCCATCGAACCGCAGGAGGCCGCGGGACAAATCGAGCTGCGCTCCCTCCGCGCCAATGGCCGCCTGCTCTTGCAGGTCTCGGACAATGGGCCGGGTCTGGCGCCCCCGATCGCAAAAGCCGCGGAGGTGTCCGGGGACTCGCGCGAACGGATTGGTCTGAACAACACCCGCGAACGGTTGCGCAAGCTTTATGGGGAAAATCAACAGTTCGATTTAGTCGGAAACGCCTCGGGTGGGGTTACCGCGAGCCTTTCGATCCCGTTCCGTTTGCTTCCTGCCCCGAGCACATGAAGATGCGCGCTTTGATCGTCGATGACGAGCCGCCCGCCCGCGAGTTGATCGCGACCCTGCTGCGCGACGAGCCGGACCTGGAAGTGGCGGGTGAATGTGCGAACGGCCGGACCGCGGTCGCGGCGATCAAACGTCTTTCTCCTGATCTTGTTTTCCTCGACGTGCAGATGCCGGGGCTGGATGGCTTCGGGGTGCTGGCGGAGTTGCCGGTCGAACACTGGCCCCTGGTCGTGTTCGTCACCGCGTATGACCAACACGCCGTGCGCGCGTTTGAAGTTCATGCCCTCGACTATTTGCTCAAGCCTTTCGAGTACGACCGCCTGCGGCAGGCGGTGCAGCGGGCCCGCCTCCAGCTCGCCCAACGCGACGGAGCAGGTCAGCAAACACGGCTGCTTGCCTTGTTGGAAGATCTGCAAGGCAAAGCGCAGGCCTGGGACCGGATCGTGGTCCGCCAGGCCGGCCGCGTCACCTTCCTCAGGCCCGATGAAATCGATTGGATTGAGGCCGAGGGGAATTATCTTCGCCTGCACACCGGCGCCAGATCCCACTTGCTTCGCCAAACCATGAACGCGGCGGAGGTGCGGTTGGCCGCCAGAAAGTTCCTGCGCGTGAGCCGATCCACCCTGGTGAATCTCGAACGAATCCAGGAGTGGCAACCGTTGTTCCACGGCGATTCCGTTCTCATTTTGAAGGACGGGACGCGTCTGACAGTGAGCCGGGTTTATCGCGAGCAACTGGAACGGCTGGTCACTCAGCTCGAATGATCCTCGTGCAGTTTTTCGGTGCCCGTGACTGCCCTCCTTTGTCGGAAGCTTTGTCGGAAACTGTCGACTGGTTGCAAGGTCGGACACTAGAACCGGCTTACCATCGCCACCATGCGGCTCATGAAATTCCCGGCCCTGCGGTTCCTCGCGGGTGGGCAGCGCCTTTTGTTGGTAGAGGTCCAAGTAAGCCGTCGGCTTGACAGCCGAATTGGCGGCGATCTCAACTTCGACAAAGCTTCCGACAAAGCTTCCGACAAAGGAGGCTGAGCGTACCGAAAATGTCCAAAGTCCAGCGGCGGTGCGTGCGTGAATCCGCCCGAAAGTCCCGCTTGTCACAGCGCCGGCCCGGGTCGTCACATAGTTGTTCACCGCCCGGTCAGCCGGCCCGCAAGCTGGGGCCATGCGCAAATCAAAATCATCGCGTTCCCGGGCATCCTCTGTTTCGCATCTCGCTGCCACGTTTTTTGCCTTTGCCTTGATCCTGCCAATTCATACCGCCCAGCCCCAAAGCGCGTCCGTCACGTTTACCCGGGTCACGGCGGGTGCGGTGGCGACGGACGGCGGTGATTCTTCAGGAGCGGCCTGGGCCGATTACGACCAGGACGGGTTCATCGATCTGTTGGTCGGAAACAATTCATCGCCGAATGCACTGTACCGAAATAACGGCGATGGGACTTTCAGTAAGGTCGTCAACGGCGCGACGGTGGACCGCGGTTACGGCTGCGCCTGGGGCGACTTCAACAACGACGGGAATGTGGATCTGCTGGTGTCGAATCAGGGCTCGAATTACCTCTATCGAAATGACGGTGGGGGCGTTTTCACCAAGATTCCCTTCGCCGGAGCCGCGGGGACGGTGTCCTGGAGCGCTTCCTGGGCGGACTACAACCGGGATGGTTGGCTGGACCTTTTCATCGCGAACGGCGGTGGCAACCATGATTTGTTGCTCTTGAATAATCGCGACGGCTCGTTCAGCCGCATCACCAACAGTCCGGTCGTGGCCAGCGGCGGCTCATCCGTTGCCGGCTCCTGGGGCGACTTCGACGAGGACGGTTTCCCTGATCTCTATGTGGCGAACAATGGCGGCTTAAGTTTTCTGTTTCGGAACAACCGTGACGGCACGTTCACGCGCGTGACCGCGGAGCCTTTCCAGTCCGACTCCGGCAACGCCATCGTCGCGGACTGGGGCGACTACGACAATGATGGGCACCTCGATCTTGCGGTGGCGCGCTTTGGTCCGAACCTTCTCTATCACAATAACGGCAACGGCACCTTTACGAAGATCACGTCGGGTGCGATCGTGACGGACTCCCAGCAATCCGAGATTTGCCAATGGGCCGACTACGACAACGATGGGTTTCTGGATCTATTCGTGGCCAACTCCTCCGGCCAAAATAATGCCCTCTATCACAACAACGGCGACGGCACCTTCGGCAAGGTCACTACGGGTAGCATCGTCAACGACGGCGGCAACTCCGCTGGTTGTGCCTGGGGTGATTACGATAATGACGGTTTCCTGGATTTGTTCGTGCCGAATTGGCAGGGCAGCCGGCCCAATTTTCTCTATCACAACGGCGGCAATGCGAATGCGTGGCTCAAAGTGCGTTGCGTCGGCACCGCTTCCAATCGCGATGGCGTCGGCGCGAAAGTGCGTGTGCAGGCGCTCTTTCGTAGTGCGGAACGATGGCAGCTCCGGGAAATCTCCGGCGGGATTGGTTTCGGTCAAACCCCCTACGCGAACTTCGGTTTGGGTGACGCCACCAACGCGCAGCTTGTTCGCATCGAATGGCCATCGGGACTCGTCCAGGAATTTCGTGATGTGCCGCCAAAACAGTGCCTGACCGTGACTGAACCGGCCGCCTCCATCTCTCCTGCACACCAAGCCGTTCCTCCCGGCGCCATGGTGTCGCTCACCTTTATGGCCACGCTGCCGCCGCCGCTGCTGATCCAGTGGCGGCGAAACGGAATCGTCTTGCCGGACGAAACGAACAGCGTGCTGGTCATCTCCAATATGCAGTCGATCCATGCGGGCCAATACTCCGTGATCGCGACCCAGCCTGACTTGCGTCTCTCGGTTGCTCCGACGCCCGCGACGCTTTCCGGTCCGGTGGCCATCGTTCAGCAGCCGCAGCCGCGCGGCATCCCGCTCGGTGGTAACGCAACCTTCCAAGTGGTGGCGGACGGTTTCGCTCCGCTCAGTTACCAATGGCTCTTCAACGGGGCCGAGATGGCGGGCGCCACCGAGGCGAGCCTTGTGCTCACCAACG
>DATLUX010000659.1:0-4160 GCA_035577805.1 Verrucomicrobiia bacterium | reverse complement strand
CCTTACAGACCCGGAAGGGTATGCTCGTCGCTCGCGCCTAGCGGGAGGCCAAAATCCCTTGCGGCAAAACACCAGCTATTTGTGAGACACATCACTAGAGGCTGATCTGTCCAACTGTCTGTCCGAGCAACAACAGCATTGCCAGAGCCGCGTCCTGTTTTCAATACTGCTTCATATCTATATGGACCTGACACGCACTGCTTATGGGACCTGGAGCGGCGGGCGCTTCATGCACTTCGGCGAAGCGCTGGCCGAAGAACGTTTCCTCAACGTTATCCGCCATGCTTACCAGCGGGGCATCCGCACGTTCATGACCGCCGATGTTTACGGCAACGGCGGCGCTGATGAGATGCTCGGACGCGCCCTGGCCGGCTTGCCACGGGATTCCTATTGCTTGGTGGGCGCGGTCGGACACGACTTTTACTCCGGCAAACGCGACGGGTCCAAGGGGTACCCGCGTTTCACCAACCCGCAACTGCGCCCGCCCAACCAATACGCCGATTATCTGCGCATGGCGGTGGAGAAATCCCTGACTCGTTGTCAGACCGACCGTTTCGACTGTGTCCTCCTGCATAACCCGGATTCAGTCGGCTATTCCAGCGATGCCGTCTGGAAAGCGATGGAGAAACTGCAGGAAGCCAAACTCACCGAGCGTCTGGGGGTCGCGCCCGGGCCGGCGAATGGCTTTACGCTCGATTTGATTCTGTGCTTCGAACGGTTCGGGCCACTGCTCGATTGGGCCATGATAATCCTCAACCCGCTGGAACCCTGGCCGGGCAGCCTCTGTCTGCCGGCGGCCGTGAAGCACGAGGTAAGCGTCATCACGCGCGTGGTCGATTACGGCGGTTTGTTTCATGACGACGTCAAGCCCGGCCATAAGTTCGGCCAGCAGGATCACCGCGCGTTCCGCCCGGCCGGTTGGGTTGAAGCAGGCAATACGCGGATGGACCAGATGCGTGCCATCGCCGAACGGCATGAAGTGACGATGCTGCAGTTGGCCGCGCTGTGGAATCTTTCCCAACCCGGCGTGCGCAGCGTGATCCCAACCTTGATCCAGGAAACTGATCCCAAGAGCAAACCCATCGAGACGAAGGTGGATGAGCTCGCCGCGTTACCGGAACTCAAACTCGGAGCGGATGAGACACAGTGCATCGCCGAAGTCGGCAACAACACGGGTTGCATGGCGCTCAAAGGCGCTAACCGCTCACATACCGGGCTGCCGGAAGCGGATCACTGGGGTCTCAACTCCGATTTGGAGGCCGTCGGCAAACGCTGGGGGATCGATCCTGATCGCGATCTGATTTGTACGCACAACTAACGAATCTGTCTGGCTAACGAGGCAGAGCCTCAGACCAGCAAGGCGAGGACGATTCTTTGCAAGCTTGGGCGCCTTGGAGTGCCTTGCCGCTCTGGATCAAGTCACAGTTTGCCGCAGGTCGCGATACCGGTAAGACACGGCGATGATGATGAAGAGAACCCCGACGCCGGTCGCGAGGAGGGCGTAAAGGAAAAAGCGCTCAGACGTCACGGCTTCATCGCCTTTTTGACCGAGAAGCTGGGTAATGGTGGTTACGATGAGGTTGCCGATGGCCACGCTCAGGAGGAAGAAGCCCATGATAGTGCTCTTCATCGACGGTAAGGCCTGCGTATACGCAAACTCCAGACCGGTCGTCGAGATCAACACTTCGCCGATGGTCAGGAACAAATACGGGATGGCTTGCCATTTCAAGCTCACTTGTTCGCCGGCCTCCAGCCTCTTCTGCAGCCAGGCCACCACCAGAAATGAAAGCACCGTGAAAACAAAGCCCAATGACATGCGCCGCAGCGCCGTGACCTGCAGGCCCCGTCGTTCGATCCAGGGATATAGTCCCCACGCAAAAATGGGAACCAGGATGAGAATGAGCAACGCGTTGAGCGATTGCATCTGCTCCGCCTGGACGTTCAGCGTCAAGAATTGGAATTCAACCAGCTTTTTCCCCTGCAGCACCCAAGTCGACATCGACTGATCGTAAAGGGCCCAGAAGGCAGGCAACAACCCCAACACTGCCAGGATGGGAGACACCGAACGAGCGGCGGCGATCTCGGCATCTTTAAACCGGCCGCGGGCACCCGCCCAAAACAAGTCGGGCAACTCGGCTTTCCGCAGGACACTGGTGATGAGCACTAGCAGATACCAAAGTCCCATGCATCCCAGGGATATCCTGGCCAGAGACTTAACGGCTGGGGTCACGTCATGCCGGAATCCCACGTAAACCATGCCGATCATGGTCAGCAGCGGCAGCACGATCGAAGTCAGCACGCTCACGACGGCCGTGACGGTTAGCCCGGGGTTTCCTTTTGGCAGGTTGGCAAAGGCGGCGAGAAATACCTTAAAGAACCCGGCCGTCTGCGTGGCCCGGTTCGGCGGCTTGCGCGTGTAATGTTTGGTGCCCAACCAAAAGACTAACGTGGCCAGGGCCATGGCGATCCCGGGCACCCCGAAGGCCCAGCTATAGCCGCTGAACCCTGCGTGCTTGAGCTGCCACAAGATCTGATCTACGAACCCGGCGTCGGCCACCAGCTGCGGAGCCGGCGTCTTGGCAATCCACGGGATGACCAGAAAAGAAAAAATCGATCCGAAGTTAATGGAGAAATAGAAGACGCTGTAAGCCTTGCGCATGAGATGCGCCTGATCGGCACGAAACTGGTCGCCCATGAACGCCGACACGCACGGCTTGATCCCGCCCGACCCAAAGGCAATCAGCCCCAACCCCACGTACAAACAGTTTAGTTTCCCATCCACCGTGTGAAACAAATCGCTCGTCGCCATCACCCCATGCCCAGCGCAGTAGAATAAGGAGATCCAAAGAATCGTGTGATAACGCCCCCACCAACGCTCCGACACGTAGGCTCCCAGCAACGGCATGAAATAATTCACGAACACAAACATGTGAATGATTGTGGTCGCCCGATTGTCCGTCTGTAACAGCGCCCCCGTGATGTAAAGCGAGAGAATGCCTCGCACGCCGTAATAGCTGAAGCGTTCGGCGGCTTCGTTGCCGACGATGTATTTGATCTGCGGAGGCCAGCGGTTGGGATCCGCCTCGGCCACCGCCCGTGACGCAGGATTCGGATTCAGCGGGACAACCGCCGATTGCGGAGCTTCCATGCGCCCGATTGCCTAGCAGGATGTCTGCCGCAGAGCACGCTCTTTTTGCCAAATGACCCGCGGGTTCAGGGTTCGGGGTTCCCGGTTCAGGGTTCACGTCCAGGGTTCCCGGTTTAGAGTTGGACGCACGTGCGAAAATCGGAGGTCCCCATGAACCTGACCCTCACCCGGCCCCGCAGTCGCGTGGCCACCCTCTCCCCTCTGACCCTGGCTACGCCGGAGGCTTCGCCGAGGCGAGTGGGAGAGGGGCTAGGAGCCTGCCCCGAGCTTGCCGAGGGGGTGAGGGCTCTTTTTCAGTGAAGTTCATGGGCCCAATGCGCGTGCACGTCATGTTGGGTTCATGGAACCAGGAACCCTGAACCAGGAACCAGGAACCCTGAACCGGGAACCTTGAACCCTGAACCGGGAACCTTGAACCCTGAACCAGGAACCCCGAACCCTGAACCGGGAACCTTGAACCCTGAACCCCACTCCGTAAACCATCGGCATTGCCAAGCCGCTCCTAATCAAGGATCCTCCCCCGCCGGTGGCTGGCGGCCCAACGTCAGCCCCTTTTGCCCCGGCCAGCATGCAACCCTTGGTCATGACTCCTGGACCCGGCGAACGCCTTGTGCGCTTCGTCGGCGATCAACTTTCCTTCAGCTTGAGCTTCGCTCAGGGCACGCCCCTGCCCGAGGATTGGCAAGCCCGCCTACGCACCAACCTCGGACGCGGCGATACCCTCCGGCGCGAGATTCTCCAAGCTCATGCTCCAGGCAACGGACGACGCCTCGCTCTGGCTTCCTGGCGCGATGTGCCCATGCAATGCCGGAACGGGATCGGGTCCTTGTCGTTTTCCCTGACGGAGCCCGGCTTCTTCAAAGCCAAGGCTTACGCGATCGATCCGCGCGGCCGCCAGTATTGGCCGGACGGCCCCGATTTCGGAGTCAGTGTCCATCCGGACGCGTATCGCACGGCCAACACGATTTATTGCGCGTTTACCCGGATGTTTGGCGAGACCCGCGCCCTGGTG
>DATLUX010000658.1:0-8605 GCA_035577805.1 Verrucomicrobiia bacterium | reverse complement strand
CCGCAACCGCCGGTCAAACGCCCGTCGCCCTTGGCTCGGCCGGTGCGTTCGGGGTCCTGGCTGGCTCCACCATCAGCAGTACCGGTGGCACGACGGTCAATGGGGATCTTGGGGTGAGTCCAGGCGCTGGAGTAACTGGGTTTCCGCCCGGACTAGTCAACGGGGCGATCCACGCGGGTGATGCGGCTGCAGCGCAGGCGCAACTCGACTTGACCGTCGCCTATAACGACGCCGCTGGACGAACCGTCGGCGCGATCACTGTGGCTGGAAATCTCGGCGGGCGAACCCTCGCTCCGGGCCTCTATAAATCCACTTCCTCGCTGGAGATCTCGTCCGGGGACCTGACTCTGGACGCCCAGGGCGACGCCAATGCGGTTTTCATGTTCCAGATGGGGTCCACCCTGACCACGACCTCTGGCCGGCAGGTCATCCTGAGCGGCGGGGCCAGGGCGGCCAACATCTCTTGGCAGGTTGGCAGTTCGGCAACTTTGGGCACGACCTCTGTCATGAAGGGAAACATCCTGGCTTTGGCCTCCATCACGCTGACCACCGGCGCCACGCTGGAAGGCCGAGCGTTGGCACGGACTGCCGCGGTTACTCTGGACGCCAACACGATTACAATTCCAAACTCAGCAACACCGGCCATATTTCAACCAGCGGCCATATCGCAACCAGCGGCCATATCGCAACCAACGGCCATATCGCAACCAGCGGCCATATCGCAACCAGCGGCCATATTGCAATCAGCGGCGCTGCCCGCTGGTCCGTACACGGACGCCGCCGGGCAGTTACTTGATCTCGCGACGAAGACCATAACGGTTCGGCTGTCAGGTAGCATGGAGTTCTATCGCATCCGGTCAGACAGAGTGCTGACGATTACGAGCATCCTCATCTATGCTGGCGACGTGGTAATAACCTACCATTGACCAATGCTCGCAGCCTAATCGGCGTGGGTCCAACAATCGTAGAAATGTCCTGCTCGAATGAGCGGATGGCGGGTTTGGTGACAAGCTGTGTGTGCACCAAAACCCCGTCTTTGGTTCCTTCCGGCCCCACTTTTTGTCTCATGTCTTGCTTCTGGTGGACAGAAGCGATTAGGCTTCGCGCGTGAAACGTGGGCGCATGCCAAGAAGCAGCCAAAAAGCAAAAACTCATGCTGTTTCCGCAGGAAATGTCAGTTTTTTCCCGATCGTAGGTGTTGGAGCTTCGGCGGGCGGGCTGGAAGCTCTCACGGCGCTGTTGAAGGAGTTGCCGACGGACACAGGGATGACGTTCTTGCTAGTGCAGCATCTGGACCCAAAACACGAGAGCAAACTGACCGCGCTGCTCGCGAAAGCGACGGGCATGAAGGTCACCGAGGCGAGGCAGGGGATGACGATGTGTGCCAATTGCGTATTCGTCATTCCACCCAATAAGAGCATGGCGCTCGTGCACGGTGTGCTTAAGCTCACGCCGCGCGGCGAGGCGCGCGTGCCGCATTTGGCGGTCGATATTCTATTCAAATCCCTGGCGGAAGATCTGAAATCGCGCGCCATCGGCGTGGTGCTTTCGGGGACGGGCTCAGACGGCTCGCAAGGCTTGGCGGAGATCAAGGCGGCTGGCGGCATCACGTTTGCCCAGGACGAGGCATCGGCCAAGTACAGCGGGATGCCGGTCAGCGCGGTGCAGAGTGGGTGCGTGGATTTTGTGTTGCCGCCGGACGGCATTGCGCGGGAGTTGGTGCGGATTGGCCGGCATCCTTATGTGGCGCACGCCGAGGAGTCGCCGCCGCCGCTGGCGGCGCCCGAGAGCGACCATTACCGGAAGATCCTGGCCCTGGTGCGAACGGCGAGCGGAGTGAACTTCGACCACTACCGGGAAACGACGATTCGCCGGCGGATTCTGCGGCGCATGGCGGTGCATTCCCACACGGACCTCGCCGAGTACGCGTCGTATCTGGAAAAGAACCGTCCGGAATCACATACGTTATACGAAAACCTGCTGATCACCGTGACGAGTTTCTTCCGCGACCCGGCGGTGTTCGAGGCGCTCCAGCGCGAGGTGTTCCCCGCGCTGATGCGAAAGAAGCCCGACACTATCCGCATCTGGTCGGCGGGTTGTTCGACCGGAGAAGAGGCGTATTCCCTTGCCATCGCGTTGCTGGAGTTTCTGGAAGACAAACCTCAGCGGCCCACGGTGCAGATTTTCGGCACCGACATTGCCGACGGCCGATCCATCGAGAAGGCTCGGGTGGGATTGTATCTCGAAGCCATCGAACGCAATGTGTCGCCGGAGCGGTTGCGGCGTTTTTTTACCAAGGAGACGGTGGGTTATCGGGTGCGCAAGTCCGTGCGCGAGCTGTGCGTGTTCGCTAAACAAAACGTGATGGCCGATCCGCCGTTCTCGCGGCTGGACTTGATCAGTTGCCGCAACGTGCTGATTTACCTGGGGCCGGTGGCGCAACGGCGCGTCATCGAGACGTTTCATTACGCGCTCACTTCCGGTGGCTTCCTGGTGCTGGGCGAATCGGAGACGGTGGGTGAACATACAGAGCTGTTCGGGGTGGTGGACAAGAAACAGAAGATTTATTCCCGCAAAACCACGGCAGCGTTGCCGTATCTGCATGCGGCGGCTGACCCGCAGGCCGGCAAGGCGACGCTCGCCCCGCCACCGCGACAGGACGCCGCCGGGCCGGCAGAGTTTCAGCGGGAGGCCGACCGCCTGGTGCTGGGCCGGTACGCTCCGGCGGGCGTGTTGATCAATGACAACCTCGACATCCTGCAGTTTCGCGGGCGCACGGACCCGTATCTGTCGCCGCCAGTGGGCGAGGCCAAATTCAACCTGTTGCGCATGGCGCGGGAAACGTTGGCGCTGGAACTGGGAACGATCATTCGCGAAGCGCACACCCAGAAGACTACGGTGCGCCGCGAAGCGGTGCGACTGCAGGACGGACAGCAGACGCGCGAGATTAACATCGAGGTGACACCGCTCAAGCTGCCGAGCAGTAGTGAGACATGTTTTTTGGTGCTGTTTGAGGAAGCGACTGCGCCCCGAAGCGCGCCGGCAACGCCGGCACCGCAGACCAGTATCGCGACACCCGAGGAGAAAGACCGCGAGATTGCCCAACTGCGGCGCGACTTGGTCGCGGCCAAAGACTACCTGCAATCGGTGATCGAACAGCAAGACGCCGCCAACGAGGAACTCAAATCGGCCAGCGAGGAGATTCTTTCCAGCAACCAGGAATTGCAGAGCACCAATGAGGAATTGGAGACCTCCAAGGAAGAACTGGAGTCGGCCAACGAAGAACTGACCACGCTGAACGAGGAACTTCGCAACCGCAATACGGAAGTCAACGCGCTAAACGGCGACCTCGGGAACGTGTTGAGCAGCGTCCAAATGCCTGTCATCGTGGTTGCCAGCGATTTGCGCATCCGCCGCTTCAACACGCCCGCCGGCAAGATCTGCAACCTGATACCGGCGGACGTGGGTCACGCCATCGGCGACCTTCGATTAAACGTGGCCGTGCCAGAGTTGCAACGGTTGCTGGCCGACGTGATTGGCGAGGTTGTCATCCGCGAACGCGAAGTGCAGGACGGCGAAGGGCATTGGTACATGCTGCGCATCCAGCCCTACCGGACGGCGGACCACAGGATTGACGGCGCGGTGATGGTGCTGGTGAACATCGATGGGATCAAACACGCCGAAGAAGCGCGCGGCCATCTGGCGGCGATTGTCGATTCCACCAGCGACGCCATCTTCAGCGAAACGTTGGACGGCATCGTGACCAGTTGGAATCGGGCCGCCGAAAAGTTGTTTGGCTACACGGCGGCGGAAATGATCGGGCAGTCGGTGCTGCGGCTCTACGCGCGCGACCTCGTAAAAGAGGAGCGGCGAATCGTGGCGCAGCTCAAGGCCGGCCAGTCACTCCCCAATTTGGATACTATCCGCATCAAAAAGAATGGCCAGCCCGTGCCGGTATCCGCGACCCTCTCTCCGGTCAAAGACAGCACGGGAAAAATCATCCAGGCCTCGGTCATCCTGCACGACATCACCGAGCGCAGAAAGATCGAGGAGCGGATTCTTCAGCTCAACGAAGAACTCGAAGAGAAAGTCGCCACCCGCACGGCTGAGCTAGCCAGATCGGTTGAATCGTTGAAAGCCGAAACCGTCGCGCGCAAGCAGCTGGCCGAGGATGTCACCCATGTCAGCGAACGCGAACGCCAACGACTCGGCCAGGAATTGCATGATGACTTGGCGCAGGAGTTGACGGGCATTGCCTGTTTGGCTCAATCGCTGGCCTTGGCAGCCAGCAAGAAGTCTGCTCCTTTGGCAAAGGAGGCGGCGCGACTGGCCAATATGTTGCGGGGCAGCGCCGAGAAAACGTTTACACTCGCGAGAGGGTTTTATCCGGCGGAGTTGCAGCGGCATGGTCTGGTGCGCGCGCTCGAAGAACTAGCCAGCTCGACGAAGGAATTATTCCGGCTTCCGTGTCAGCTCCGCATCAAGCCGAAGATGCCCGAGATCCCCCTGGAGATCGCCGTTCAATTGTATCGCATCGTGCAGGAAACCGTCCACAACGCCGCCAAACACGCGAAGGCCACACAGATCGTAATTGGTTTGGCGCACACAGACGGCCAAGTCGTCTTGACGGTCAAAGATAACGGCCAAGGGCTGCGGAAGGATTTCGGCAAGTCGCAAGGCATGGGACAAAAAATCATGCGCCACCGGGCCGAAACTATTGGCGCGACCCTCGATATCCGCAACCACCCCAAAGGCGGCGTGATCATGACCTGCACGTTGCCGGCGGCGGCAAGAACCCTTCTTCGCCCGCCGCCGCGTAACCGGTAAGGCGGCGCTCGACTGCCCGCCTTTTGCGTTAGCACCCTGCTGATTTGGCGACGTTGGACTATTACGAAGTGCGGCAGGGTCACTACTTCAAAGATGAGAGCTTCGATGGTCATGCGGGTGGAGCTTCGCTTAGCCTCTATCACCGGCTCAATCCCACATAGATGACCCCGCTCAACATCGTCCTGCGCGGCGGCGCCCATTACTCGACGTATTCCGCAACGCACAAAACCGATGATGAATTCAAACTTCCTGATGACTTCGTAACCACCTTCGCTCGCGTGGGCCTGCGTTTCGCGGGATCCGGAAGCGCTCTTTAGCGCTCACCAGTGCTCACTCCAGTGGGCAGGAGTCGCAAGCAAATATGATCGCGATGAATGAGCTTTTTCTTCATGAACATCAAAAAAAGTTCTTCTTCCCTCCAACAGTTGCAAAACTCCTATCTGCTCGCGTTGTCGCCCCAAGCTTCATGGCCTCGATGGTCGTCCGCGTGGTGGGCTTTGAAGTCATCAGGATCACAGCCAGGAACGGTTTGACGGTTTGCAACTCGCTAACTGAACGAGCGCGTCGACAATCAACTCAGGGTCAAAGGGGAGGGCCCGGCCGAACATTCGGATGGTTGGATCGGCATGAAAGTGAAGTCCGCGCTGCTGTTTCATCGCAAGGTGAGGGCCACCAAGACAGACGTAAATGTCACTCACACTCGCGAGAGGGTTTTATCCGGCGGAGTTGCAGCGGCACGGTCTGGCGCGCTCGCTCGTAGAACTGGCCAGCTCGACGAAGGGCAGGGTCTTTTGCTGATGCGGCAGCCGCGTTGCCTTGAGTTGCGAGAGCAGCGCCGGGATCGTCATCATCAGGATTTTCAGATCTAACCAGAGTGATTTGGTCTCAGTGTAATAGAGATCCATCGCGATCATTTCGGAAAAGGTTGTCTTGTTCTTCCCGCTGACCTGCCACAGACCTGTCAGCCCAGGCAAGGTGTCGAACCTCCGTCTTTGCCACTGATTGTAGTGCTCAAATTCGTAGCCCATACACGGTCTCGGTCCGACCAGGCTCATCTCACCTCGCACGACGTTGAGAAGCTGCGGTAGCTCGTCCAATCCCGCGGCACGCAACAAGGCTCCAAATGGGATCAGACGCGGATCCCCGTGGTCGTCCATCTTCACCATGGGCGCAGTCGATCGTATGAGGTCGGCTACATGTCGCTGATGAATCCCGACGTCGGCGTTCACCTTCATTGTGCGAAACTTAAAACAGATAAACCTCCGCCCGCGATAGCCGACACGCTCCTGGAGAAACAGCACCGGTCCGGGAGATACGCACCGGATAAAGGCTGCGATCAACACAGCCAGTGGAATCAGAACGGGCGCGGCGAGCAGGACGCAGGTCACGTCCAGGACCCTCTTCCCTGCAGGCGCAGAACCAGGCCGGGCAGCAGGCTGAACGGCGCGCTCCTGATATGATGCTCCTTGCGCTGATGCTCGGGGGTTCCTCCTAAATATCGAGTGTCGGTTTGCGATCATAAAAAATAGACTCCATCACGGTGCGTCGTTCGGTGTTGTTTCGAGATTTCGTCAGAGCGCGCGATATTGACACGGGTAATGCCTGCTCTCAATAGGGTGAAGGGCGCGGGGTGAAGACCCCATAACAACTTCATCTATGCCGTAGAACTCGCATCGCAAATCCTCGCGTGTGACCTCTCTCAAATGCCTGCGGCTGCTTAACGCGAACTCCCACGGCGGGCTGTTTGACTCGGGATTCGACATGTAAATGTGTCCTCCCAAGCATCCCCATTATCGACCGCTGGGGACATCCCCCGCTGGTAAGAGCCGGTCCATCGAGCACACTCCGAGTCGCAACCGAACACGTAATCATTAAATTAAACGAATTGAAGGACGGGTTCAAAAAGGCACGCCAGGGGGTGAGCGGAAGGATCGAGCGCGTGTCCGAGATCAAATAAGCAATCTTGGGATAAGCCCAGGGACAACGCTGACTGGAGCTCCAACGGTGAACGGAACGACACACTTGGGGGATTCTCTGGCAGCCCAGGCCCAACTTGATTTAACCACCGCGTATAACGACGCCGCTGGACGAACAGTCGGCGCTATTACTATGGCCGGAAATCTCGGCGGGCAAACCCTCACCCGGGCCTCTACAAATCCACCTCCTCGCTGGAGATCGGTCCCCAAGCGCTAAAGGTCTTGTTCTTAATTACAGAGGTGTTTGTGGTCATTTGTTTCTTTCGTCTTTGCTGATCTCGTCCGGGGACCTCACGCTCGACGCTCAGGGCGACGCCAATGCGGTCTTCATCTTCCAGATGGGGTCCACCCTGACCACGACAGCCGGCCGGCAGGTGATCCTGAGCGGCGGGGCCCAGGCGGCCAACATCGTTTGGCAGGTCGGCAGTTCGGCGACTCTGGGAACAACCTCTGTCATGAAGGGGAACATCCTGGCTTTGACCTCCATCACGGTGACTACTGGCGCTGCCGTGGAAGGCAGACTCTTGGCAAGGAATGGCGCGGTTACATTGGACGCCAATACCGTTGGATTGGGAACCCCAGGCGACACAACTCCGCCCACCGTAAGTTCCACAGACCCCGCCAATGCCGCCACTGCAGTCGCGATCAACAAGAGAATCACTGCCACCTTCAGTGAAGCGATGGATCCTTTAACCATCAGCACCACCACCTTTACCCTGGAGCAAGGGGCAACGGCTGTGTCAGGCACGGTGACCTACGTTGGAACGACGGCGACCTTTGCGCCTGCCAGCGCGCTGGCCATCAACACCCCCTACACCGTCACGATTACCACCGGGGTCAAGGACCTCGCAGGCAATCCACTGCTGAATAACCTCGCATGGAGCTTTACCACTGCTGCCACCACGGCCGGGCAAGGACCTGTCGTCCTGGGATCGGCCAGCACGTTCGCGGTTCTGGCCGGCTCCACGGTCACCAGCACCGGTGGTAGCATGGTCAATGGGGATCTTGGGGTGAGTCCCGGCACTGCGGTGACCGGGTTTCTGCCCGGAGTCGTCAACGGAGCGCTCCACGTGGGGGATGCTATCGCAGCCCAGGCGCAACTGGACCTGACCAGCGCGTATAACGACGCGGCCGGACGAACCGTGGGCGCTATTACTTTGGCCGGAAATCTCGGCGGGCAAACCCTGACCCCGGGCCTCTATAAATCCACTTCCTCGCTGGAGATCTCCTCAGGGGATCTGACTCTGGACGCCCAGGGCGACGCCAATGCGGTTTTCATTTTCCAGATGGGGTCCACCCTGACCACGACCTCCGGCCGGCAGGTCATCCTGAGCGGCGGGGCCAGGGCGGCCAACATCTTTTGGCAGGTCGGCAGTTCGGCGACTTTGGGCACGACCTCTGTCATGAAGGGAAACATCCTGGCTTTGGCCTCCATCACGCTGACCACCGGCGCCACGCTGGAAGGCCGAGCGTTGGCCCGGACTGCCGCAGTTACCCTGGACGCCAACACGATTGGATTGGGAACCCCAGCCGACACGACTCGGCCGACGGTGAGTTCCACAGACCCCGCCAATGCCGCCACCGCAGTCGCGATCAACAAGAGGATCGCTGCCACCTTCAGTGAGGCGATGGATCCTGCAACGATCAGCGCGGCCAACTTTACCCTGCGGCAAGGGGCAACGCCTGTGGCAGGCACGGTGACCTACGTTGGAACGACGGCGACCTTTGCACCGGCCAGCGCGCTGGCCATCAACACCACCTACACCGTCACAATTACCACCGGGGTCAAAGACCTGGCCGGC
>DATLUX010000657.1:0-53370 GCA_035577805.1 Verrucomicrobiia bacterium | reverse complement strand
CCAATGGCCTGGATTACGCCGCCCGGGAAGATTTGTATTCGTGTCATGAGCGCGCGGCGGATTTGATCGAAAAAAGTGCGGCCCGTTCTTAGTTACTCGTTGCTGGTTCCTGGTTCAGGGTTCAGGGTTCCTGGTTCAGGGTTCAGGGTTCAGGGTTCACGGTTCACGGTTCAGGGTTCACGGTTCACGGTTCGGGGTTCACGGTTCACGGTTCGGGGTTCACGGTTCACGGTTCGGGGTTCCTGGTTGCTGGTTGCTGGTCGCAGGCGGTACGTTCTTTCACTGACGCTCTGCCTGGCCCCATTTTTCTGCCGGCCATTTTCCTGCCCCGAAAGCGCATCTCCCTTTGTGGGTTTCTTGTGACCTGCACCAGCTGCGAGCATTGAGGGGGTGACGTGCCGGGGTTCAGGGTTCAGGGTTCAGGGTTCAAGGTTCCCGGTTCCGGGTTCGGGTTTGAGGGCTCAGAGTGAGCAGTGCGCAGTGTGGGCGTCCAGTGCGCAGTTAAGCGAGTCAGTTCCGCTTTCCGCTTTCCGCTTTTCCTTTTGGGGTTCACTCTGGAGCAACGCATGAGCGATACACATCCATTGACGACGACAACATTTGATTTGCCGGGGTATCGAGTGGTGAAATCAGTCGGGGTAGTCCGGGGAATCGTGGTGCGTTCGCGCTCGCTGATTGGCAACATTGGCGCCGGCATTCAGAGTTTGTTTGGAGGCAACATCACGCTCTATACCAGCTTGTGCGAGCGCGCGCGTCAGGATGCGTTCGCGCAAATGCTGGAGCACGCCGGCGAGTTGGGCGCGAACGCCGTGATCGGCGTGCGCTACGACGCCACCGAAGTGGCGACCGGCATTACCGAAGTCTTGTGCTACGGAACCGCCGTGCAGGTGGTCCCGACCTGAACAGTGTAGCAGCCGAGGTAACGAGGTACACCCTGAGCCTGTCGAAGGGCTCTGATCTTTTTCCCGGAGAACGCGCCGGGATAGAGTGAGCCTCCTTACGTCGGCTGCTACCTGAGGGTCTGTTCATCGGTAGTTTCCACCTGCTTATGCACGCCAGTTGGGGCCATGAACTTACACGCAAAAGAGCCCTCCCCCCCAGCCCCTCTCCCATCGGATGGGAGAGGGTGGAGGAACATCTGCGCGTATCCCAGTGATCGATCAGGCCAGTTGCTGAAAATCCTTGTCGTGTTTGGGCGTGCGCGTTTTGAGCCAGGCGACGCGTCGCAGGATTTTCCGTGCGAGCTGACGGTCGGCGGCGGAGAGAGCCGGTCGGCTGCGATACGCCGCGAAGGCGTGCCAAAGATCGCGTGGGGAGACGGCGCTTTTGAGCGCGGAATAAGCCAGCGCCGCCAGGTCCTTGACCATCCAGCGTTCACGCCGACAGCACGGTTGAATGGCGCGCTGTAAATCGATCAGAAACAATTTCGCTTCCGCGTCGGGACCGTCGCGGCTGTCCGACGGCGGGACCACCAACACGTGGGAGATATAGAGGTCCTTATGAACCCAGCCCGCCGTGTGGAACTGGCGAGTGAGTGCGGCAACCTGCAACAGGAAACGCCGGCGCCGGGCGGGCGCTAACTGCCGGACGTACGGACCGCCCTCGACCGCGCCGGGGATCTCCGCGGTGATTAGAAAGCTGCGGACGACGATCCCGCTTTCCGTTTGTTGTCCCACCGCTACGGGGGTGGCGGTGGCGATGCCCAGCGCGCGCGCCCTCTGGATGCCCTCCCATTCGCGCCAGGCTTCGTCCTGGGCGGAGCGCCATCCCAACCGACGCAGCCAGCGGCTGCCGACGGAAAGATAACTCCGTTCGTAACGCTTGAGATAAACGCCGGATGGGTGGTCCGGACTCGACCCCAGGTCGATCCGAACGGTTCGGCGGCCCGGGAACTCCCGCTTAGCCTGGCCCCCGGCCACCTCCATGACTTTCTCGAATGTGTCCCACCCGCGGGCGCGCAGGAGCGGCACGAATTCCCTGGCGGCCGTCAGACGGCCCTGATCCAGGGACAGGAACTTGGGCGAATCTTCAGTGGAAGATTCGTCCGGGGCCCGGATGGTCTGGTCGGCCAACACGCAGCGTAGGTTTTATCCAAGCCCATTGGGAGAGCAACGAAAACCGCACGAGGCTTTTCCTGGACATCGGCGGGGGCCTTGGTCTTACTTTGCCGGATCGAATACGGGCCCGAACTGAATGAACGCCGATTTGTTGACCAGAGCCAAAGCCTTGGGCTTTTCCGATCGCCAGATTGCGCATCTGCGCGGCACGACGGAGGACGCCATTCGGGCGGAGCGCCAGAAGCTTGGGTTGGTGCCCAGCTACCGGCTGGTGGACACTTGCGCGGCCGAATTCGAGGCGTACACGCCGTATTTCTATTCGACTTACGATCGTGGGGATGACGAGGTGCGCCCGTCCGACCGGCGCAAGGTGATGATCCTGGGCGGCGGCCCGAATCGGATCGGGCAGGGAATCGAATTTGATTATTGTTGTGTGCACGCGGCCTTCGCGTTGAAGGAGGATGGCTTCGAGACGCTGATGGTGAACTCGAATCCTGAGACGGTATCGACCGATTACGACACCAGCGACAAACTCTTCTTCGAACCGTTGACGCTCGAAGACGTCCTGCACATTTACGAACGCGAAAAGTGCTGGGGCGCGATCGCGCAGTTTGGCGGGCAAACGCCCTTGAACCTGGCCCTGGGCCTGCAGCGCAACGGAGTCAACATCATCGGCACCTCCCCGCAAAGCATCGAGATCGCAGAAGACCGCAAGTTGTTTGCCGCGATGCTGCACAAGCTGAACATCCCGCAGCCGCCCAACGGCATCGCCACCACCGAAGCGGAGGCGTTGCAAGCGGCCCAAAAACTCGGCTATCCAATCCTGGTGCGTCCCAGTTTTGTGTTGGGTGGACGCGCCATGCAGATCGTTTACTCGGACGCCGAGTTGCAGCACTACATGCGTTTCGCCGTGGAAGCCTCGCCCGAACGGCCCGTCCTGGTCGACAAGTTTCTCGAAGACGCCACGGAGGTCGACGTGGATTGCATCGCGGATGTTGGCCATTTCACCGATCCGGCCCAGGGCAGTATCGTGATTGGAGGGATGTTGGAACACATCGAGTTTGCGGGCGTGCATTCCGGCGATGCGGCCATGGTGCTGCCGCCGCACACGCTTTCGCCAAAAGTTCTGCAAACGATCCGGGAGTATACCCAGGCGATGGCGCGCGAGCTGAAAGTGATCGGCCTGATGAACGCGCAGTATGCCGTGAAAGGCGAGAAGGTTTACGTGCTCGAAGTCAATCCCCGCGCCAGCCGCACCGTGCCCTTCGTCAGCAAAGCCATCGGCTTTCCGCTGGCCAAGCTCGCCGCCAAAGTGATGGCCGGAAAAACGTTGCCGCAACTTGGGTTCACCCAGGAGATCTGGCCGAAGTACTGGACGGTCAAGGAATCGGTGTTTCCTTTCAACCGGTTTCATGGGCAGGACATTTTGCTTTCACCAGAGATGCGTTCGACGGGCGAGGTCATGGGATTGGATCCGGATCTCGGAGTGGCTTACGCCAAATCTCAGATGGCCGCCAACGCGCCGTTACCTCAGACCGGCCGTGTCTTCATCAGCGTCAGTGCTTCGCACAAAAAGGAAGTGGCCGGGGTGGCCAAACAATTCGCCGACCTCGGCTTTGATCTGGTGGCCACGGGCGGCACCGCCGATGTCCTGGAAAGCGCCGGACTTAAAGTGCAACGCGTCTTCAAGATCGCCCAGGGCCGTCCCAATCCGCTCGACCTGCTCAAGAACCGCGAGATCCAACTGGTGATCAACACGCCCGAAGGCCAAACCCCGCGCGCCGATGAAGTGAAGATTCGCACCACGGCCGTCTATACGGGCACTCCGATCATGACCACCCTCAGCGGCGCCCGCGCCGCCGCCCTCGGCATCCTCGCGCTCAAGAAAAGCGGATACAAAGTCAAGACGCTCCAGGAATACCACTGAGGCCAAAGCGGAAAGCGGAAAGCGGAAAGCGGAAACACAAACCGGCCTCGGGCTCGTCCTTCGTTCTCGCTCACCGAGGAGAACCGCACCAACGGTGCGGGGGTAAACCAGCCCAGGGCAAGTCCCGCAAAGCGGGACGCCGCCCTGGGTCAGGCGCATAAAAATGGTAACGCGCCCCATGCGGGGCGCGAGGAACGAGGGATTGGTCGCAGGTAGTTGGTCGAGTGCTTTCGTGGTGGGCCACTTCGAGCACCTCTTTCAATCCACACGAGCACCCGCCCCGCGAAATTCCTGGCGCCCGGAGAGGGCGCCAACATGTATCTTTTCGGGCTTTGATCCAGGGCGGCGCCCGCTACGGCGGGCTTGCCTTCGCTGGTTTCCGGCCACGCCGTTGGCGTGGCTACACAGCAGTTCAAGGTTCCAATTCGCGTGCATAAGCAGATCCAAAGCCTCCATGAACCTGAAAATGGTTTCGTTGTGGATCAACAACTTCTGCAAAAACGGTTCAGGGTCCCAATGCGCGTCCAAAAGTTGGAGGTCCGTCCTACCCATGAACCGCACTGAAGAAACGTTCAGCGTCAAACGTTCAACGCTCAACATTCAACCAGGAGCTCAGGAACAAGAACAAGGGCCGAGCAACGAGGAACCAGATGGTTGGCCCGAAACGATGGGGCGGGTAAGGTGTCAAATGGAATGTGATGTTCAGGCTTGGTCGTTCCAGGGTTTTCTCCGATAATTCATCAGCTTTATGACACGCCATCGTCCTCCGCGGGAAGTGTTCCAGGTCTTGCTCGCCAATGTTGAACAAGTGATCCGCGGGCAAACTCCGGCACTGCGCAAAGTGCTGGCCGCGTTGGCCAGCGACGGGCATGTGCTGCTGGAGGATTATCCGGGCACGGGTAAAACCACGCTCGCCAAAGCCTTGGCGCGTTCGATCGACGCGTGCTTCAAACGCATTCAGTTTACACCCGATCTGCTCCCCTCCGACATTCTGGGCGTCTCCATCTACAATCAACGGGAGCAGATCTTCGAGTTTCACGAGGGACCCGTGTTCACCAACATCCTGTTGGCCGACGAAATCAACCGGGCTTCGCCGCGGACGCAATCGGCGCTCCTGGAGGCGATGGGCGAAGGACAAGTGAGCGTGGAAGGCGAACGCCGGAAATTGCCGGAACTGTTTTTCGTCATCGCCACGCAGAACCCCGTCGAATTTAGGGGGACCTATCCGTTGCCGGAAGCGCAGATGGACCGGTTTGCGTTGCAATTCACGTTGGGTTATGTGGCCCCGGCTGAAGAGGTGGCCATTTTGTCCGCCCAAGCCGACCAACATCCGCTCGAACGCCTCACCCCCTGCATCAGTGCGGGCGAGGTGCTGGCGCTCAAGACCGCCGCGCGCCAGGTGCGCATTAGCGAAGAACTGAAACGCTACATTGTGGATCTGACGAATGCCACGCGGCGGGCGGCTGGGATCCAGCTGGGGGCCAGTCCACGCGCTTCGCTGGCCTTGATGAAGGCCGCCCAGGCCCTGGCTTTGTTTGATGGACTCGAGTTCGTGACGCCCGACCAGATCCAGGAGGTGGCGGTGCCGGTGATCGCGCATCGCCTGGCCCTCGAGCCTCAGGCCAAGTTTGCCGGTGCGAGCAGCTCGAATTTAGTCATGGAAATTGTGAAGAAAGTGCCCGTGCCCGCGTAGTGATGTGTCACTAGGCAGACCGGCGGGAGTTCTTTTGCGCCCCGCCTCCAGTTCATGCTTCGACTGAGCTATCGTGTGTTTCGACTCGGGTCCTGGTTACGTTACATGGTACCCCGCCGGTTCACATCGGCCGGGTTGCTGGCTTTGGCGGCATTGGGAGTGACTGCGGCCATCGGCCTGGACATGGATCAGACCGTCGCTTTTCAAGGATTAGCCTTGTTATCATGTCTGTTGGCGGTGGCGATCGTGGCCTCGTGGTTTTTTCGCGGTCAATTTGGAGCCACTCGTTGGCTGCCGCGCTTTGGCAGTGTGGGCGAGCCGCTGCGTTATTTGGTGACGGTGCACAACCGGAACGGCCGCCGGCTCGAGCACCTCGAACTGTTCGAGGACCTGGCGGATCCGCGCCCGACGCTCTCTGAATATATCGAGGCTCACAACGAACAAGCCGGCCCCGGCGGCCCCGGGCGTTGGTGGCGTCGAATGCGGGCGCGTCCGCCGGAGGTGCGGCGCGCGACGACCCGTTCGGCCACGTTGCCGCCGCTGCCGGCCGCGGGACAAACCGAAACGCGGGTGGAACTCTTGCCGCTCAAGCGCGGTCCGCTTCGTTTCACAGGCCTGACGGTGGCGCAACCCGACCCGCTGGGCTGGTTCCGAGGATTTGTTCGGATTCCCTTGCCGCAAACGGTTTTGATCTTGCCGAAGCGTTATCCGTTGCCTGGTTTTTCCCTGCCGGGGACGCGCCAGTACCAGCAGGGCGGTGTGGTGCTGGCCTCGGCCATCGGAGAATCGGAGGAATTCCTCTCGTTGCGCGATTATCGTCCGGGCGATCCGTTGCGGCATATTCATTGGCGCAGCTGGGCCCGGATCGGGCGGCCGATCGTGCGCGAATTCGAGGATGAGTTCATGGTCCGGCATGCGTTGGTCCTGGACACTTTTGCGGCGCTCGGACAACGCCAGGCCTTTGAAGAGGCGGTCTCAGTGGCGGCATCGTTTGCCTGCACGGTCGACACGCAGGAATCGTTGCTGGACCTGCTCTTCGTCGGTGCCCGGGCCGTCTGTTTCACCACGGGACGCGGTTTGGGCCAATCGGAGCAAGCACTGGAAATTCTGGCTTCGGTGCAGCCGTGTCGGACCCAGGAATTCGCGGTCTTGCAGGAGTTGGTGATGCGTCATGCCGGGTCGACTTGCGGATGCATCATCATTTTGTTGGCGTGGGACGAGCCGCGGCGGGAGTTGGTGAAACGGCTGCGCGCCATGGGCCTGCCGTTGGTGGTATTGTTGGTGGTGAGTCCGGCAGAGGCGTCCGCGATCCGCCACGCACCGAACGGGGAAAGGGCCGGGGCCGGAGCCGGAACCGAAGCGCAGTCGGAACGATTTCATCTCCTGGAGCTGGGGAAAGTGGGCGAGGATCTGCAACGCATGGCGGGAGGACTTGGACGATGAGCATGCCTCCTTTGCTCTTGGCGGCGACGCTGTTGTTTTGGGGCTGGCAAGCAGGCTGGCTTTGGCTGGCAGCGATCGCAGCCGTGGCTTTGGAAGGAGCCCGGTTTATTCCAGCCCGTTGGCGGTTCAGCCAGGCGGACCTGGATCGGATCTGGAACCTGACGGTCCTGATCTTCTTCGGCTCGGCCGTGGTGGCGTTTGTGAACAATGACGGCACCAGCGCGATCACGGGATTGATGAAGAACCAGACGCTGGCGGCACGGAGCGAGACGCTGGCCAAAAGTGCGCGGTCGGTGATTGTATTTTTTCAATGGATCCCGCTGACGTTGCTGCCCATTGTGCTGGCGCAGGCGTATAGCGCCGAGCCGCGCATGGATTGGAGCACTTTTTCATGGTGGCTGCGCCGGCAACGCCTGCAGCAATCAGTCGGGTCGTCTTCCGCGTCGACCGGGTCATCGGCGTCCACGGCGTCAGGATTGAATGTGTTATGGCCTTACTTCGCGGCCTGTCTGCTGGCCGCCAGCGCGGCCAACGAACGCAGTTACAAGTTCACGGTGGGATTGGCCTGCCTGGTCGTGTGGGCGCTCTGGGGATGCCGCCCGAAGCGTCGGCGGGCGGCGGTCTGGTGCGTTTGTGTCGCACTGGCGTTGGCCCTTGGTTTTGTGGCGCAGACAGGTTTGCGCCAATTTCAACGAGTCGTGCAACGGCTGGACGCCGCGCTCATTGCGCGCCTGGGCGGCGGTGGCAATTTCGACGACAAGGAACACCGCACCATGCTGGGCTCGCTGGGCTCTCTGAAGCTCTCCGGCCGCATCGTTTTGCGTGTGGAAGCGGACGGCTCGCCCCCGGCCCTGCTGCGCGAAGCAAGCTATAACCTGTTTCGATCGCCGTTCTGGGCTGTCCCCAAACAGGACTTCGTCCAGCTCACTCTGGAAACCAACCTCACCACGACCGTGCTGATCCGTGGACGGGACCTGCCCAAAAGTGTCACCGTTTCGAGCTATTTCCCGGGTGGAGAAGGTTTGATCCCGCTGCCGCTCGGGGCGGGGCGGCTGGATGATCTAATCGCCGACGTCGAAACCAACCGCATGGGAGTTGTTCATATGCGAGACGGCCCGGGTTTCGCCCGGTTCCATGTGGCGTATGGCGAGGGGGCGTCCATCGACACCGCGCCGGGCCCGGATGATTGGGATATTCCCCATGCGGAACAGGCGGCGGTGACGAAGGTGATCGCGGGCTTGCGTCTGGAGGGCAAAAGCCCGGAGCAGAAAGTTCAGGCCATCGGCCGTTTTCTGGCCGATCATTTCACCTACTCGCAATGGTCCGGGCCGCCGCCGCGGCAACCGAACCAGACGCCGCTCGCCCGGTTCCTGCTCCAAACCCGCTCCGGCCATTGTGAGTACTTCGCCACGGCCGCCACCTTGCTGCTGCGCGCAGCGGGGATCCCGGCGCGTTATGCGGTGGGGTTTTCTGTGCAGGAAAACAACGGCAAACAATGGATTGTGCGCGAACGTCATACTCACGCCTGGTGCCTGGCCTGGATTAATAACGCCTGGCATGATGTCGACGACACCCCCGGCAACTGGGTCCGCATCGAGGATGGCCGCGCCAGTTGGTGGGAAAATGTCTCCGACGCGTGGTCCCGGGTCTGGTACGAGTTCTCCAAGTGGCGTTGGGGCACCGGCGATTGGAAACGGTATCTCGTTTGGATGCTCGTTCCATTGCTGGGATTGGCAGGTTGGCGGCTCTTATCGCGAAAGCAATGGAGCCGGCTGCGCGCCCGCGGGGGTGCGCCCGCCACGCCCACGGTTCATCCCGGAACCGACTCCGAGTTTTACCTCGTGGAACGGAAACTCCGGACCTTAGGCGCCGAACGGGGATCTGGCGAGACGTTGGCCTCGTGGCTGGCGCGTCTGGCCAACGATCGACTGATCGACACGGTGGCGTTGCGTCCGCTGCTGGAGTTGCATTATCGCGCGCGATTCGATCCCGCTGGGCTTAACCCCGAAGAGAAGCTCCGCCTCAAGCGAGGAGTGGAAAGCTGGACGGCAGCGCAGACCTTTCAGTCCAACCACTGAACAGAGCGGAAACTCCTTCGGAAACTTTTGTCGAAAACCCTCGTTGCCGGGCCGTATTAGGCATTGGTATTAGTTAATGGGAGCCAACGGATCGCCGGGAGCCGGCAGGCTGGTGGGACCGTGGACCTGGCCGGTGACACATTTGGTTGTGCTGGACGGGTTGTTGGATCCGGCGGTCGCGGCGGTCGCGGCGGTCGCAGGAGCAGCGGCCCCTGGAGCCAACACACGTTCCTGGCCCGCGTCTTTCATCGCGGCTTCCATCTGCGCGCGTGTGCGCGTGGCATCCTGGCAAACCACCCAGAAGACCAAGACCAGAAAGCTGCCCATGACCACGAGAAGACATCCATTCACGAATTCGAGCGGATCTGGTTGTTTCACAGGCAGGCAGGCGAGGACGGCGCGGACGCCATCCGGTGACTCGCCAAGGTGTGGATTGTCAGGTACATTTAGGACGTTTAGGACGTTCAACGTTGTACTAAATCGGTTCTTTCAGCAAATCTTCATTCACACGGGATTTTCGGTCAAGAGTTGAAGAAACCGGCGGCCCAGCGGTTAACCATAAACTTTATGCCCATCAATCGGCATATTTCGGAAGAATTGATTCCGACGCGGGACAGCCTGCTGAACCGGCTGAAGGACTGGCAGGACGACGCCAGTTGGCGGGATTTCTTTAACACCTACTGGAAGCTGGTTTACGGGGTTGCCCTGAAGGCGGGGCTCACTGAACAGGAAGCGCAGGAGGTCGTGCAGGAGACAGTCATCACGGTTTCCCGGCGCATCGCTGAATTCAAATATGACCCGGCCATTTGTTCGTTCAAAACCTGGCTGTTGAACCTGACCCGGTGGCGAATTATCGACCAGATCCGTAAACGACCACCCGCGGGAGCTGGTCACCTGCAATTCGACCACAACGCCCGCACCGCCACCATCGAGAGAGTGGCCGACCCAGCCGGTTTTGATCTCGAGACGGTCTGGAACAAGGAATGGGAACAGCAGATTCTCCTGACCGCCGTTCAAGCGGTCAAACGCAAGGTCAACCCCGAGCATTATCAGATCTTTCACCTCTGCGTGTTTAAGGAATGGCCCGTGGGCAAAGTCATCCGGGAACTGGGCGTGAGCGCCACACGGGTATACCTGGTCAAACACCGGGTGAGCGCCTTGCTCAAGCGCGAGATCAAGGCGCTCGAACGCAAGATCAACCACGAACCTTTGCGCACCGCCCAGCCTGCCCCGGTCCGGACTGCGACCCCCGTCTGATGGCGACCACCGGCATAAGTGCGCTGTTGTCCTCCGAGGACACGCCGCCCTTGATTCCAGGCTACACGCTGCTTCGTCGCATCGGCCGGGGCAGCTATGGCGAAGTCTGGCTCGCCCGCCCATCCGACCAACAGCTGGTCGCCGTCAAGGTGGTCTATCGAAAATCGTTCGATCACGACCGACCCTTTGAACGGGAACTGTCCGGTATTCGCAAATTTGAGCCGATCTCCCGCACCCAGCCGAGCCAGGTCAACATCCTCGCGGTGGGCGTAGATCAACCCGGGGGTTATTTCTATTACGTGATGGAACTGGCCGACGACGCCAACACGACCGACCCGGCTTCCAGCGCCACTTCGATTCACCAGGATTCCGAGCCGGCGCAACCCACCGCGGATGATTCGCTCCGGTACATTCCCAAAACGCTCCAGCAGGTCCTGCAACAGCGTGGCCCTCTGGGGTTCCGCGAGTGTCTGCAGGTCAGCCTCGCCCTCGGCACCGCCTTGGACCATCTCCATCAGCACGGGCTGATCCATCGCGATATCAAGCCTTCCAATGTCATCTTCGTGCGTGGGATCCCCAAACTCGCCGACATCGGCTTGGTCACCGATGCGGGGGCCAGCATTTCGTATGTGGGCACGGAAGGCTTCCTGCCGCCCGAAGGACCTGGCACGCCTCGCGCCGATCTCTACAGCCTGGGCAAGGTCCTTTATGAGATCAGCACCGGACGTGACCGGTTGGATTTTCCGGAGCTCCCTTCGTTGGTGGACGGAGGGTCAGAAAAGAACCATTTGCTGGAGTTGAACCAAATCATCCTGAAAGCATGTCAGAACGATCCCCGTCGCCGTTATCAGTCCGCGCAGGAAATGCTGGCTGATCTGCGAGTCCTGGAGCACGGCCGGTCGGTGCGCATGCTGCGAGCGCGACAACGGCGACTGGCTCGTCTTCGCCTCTTGGCGGCGGCTGTCCTGGTCCTGGCCGTTCTGGTGGGGGCCGGCGTTCTGCTCCAACGCAACCGAAAGAGCAACAAACCCGGCAAACCAGTCGTCTCCGTCAGGAATTGCAACGAGAAGTGGAGTCCGCCGACCACCCCTTTAGGCCGTCATTCCGCCGTTGGCAACCCGCGTTCATTCTGCTAAGGGCTACTCAGCCCGTCATGAAAGCAGTCATCCTGGCCGCCGGCAAAGGTTCCCGCATGAAAGAGCTCACCCATGAGCTGCCCAAGCCCATGCTGCAGGTCCAGGGCAAACCCATCCTCGAACATATCCTCACCGGCCTGCTCGGGGCAGGTATCCGCGATATCTTCATCGTGACCGGCCATAAGGCCGAATCGATCGAATCCTATTTCGGCGACGGTACTCGATGGAACGCCCGCGTCGCTTATGGCCGCCAACTCGTCCCGGATGGCACCGGCAAAGCCCCCGAAGTCGCCAAAGATTTTATCGGCCCCGACGATTTCATCCTGAGCTACGGCGATATCCTGGTTCCACCGGCCACCTATCCGAGTTTGGTGCGGCGCTTTTCCGCCGGCCCTTTCGCGGGCGTCATCAGCGTCATCGGTTCGCAGGATGTCACCCAAGGCGCCATCAACTTTTTTGACGACGAGTTTTGCCTGGTGCGTCTGGCCGAGAAACCCAGCCCGCCACAGCTGGAAGAATTCCGGCGCAACGGCTGGCTTAAGCCGGGCGCCCCGGCTTGGTACAATGCAGGGATTTACGTTTTTCGCCCGCTGCTTTTTGAGTTCACCGCGCGCTTACAAAAGTCGGTGCGCGGCGAATACGAATTGACCGATGCGGTCAATGCCATGACGGCGGCGGGCCATCGTCTGGCCGGCCTGGAGATTGAAGGGCAATGGGTGGATGTTCGGGATCCACAGGTGTTGGAAGCCCTGCAACGCGGCGAATGGAAAGTTGCGGCGCCCGATTCCGACGCGAACAAGGCGTGAACCCCGTCAGCGAACTAAGACCACAAGTCTAATTCTTCCCGCAACCGTTCCACGGGTAATCCCACCACATTGCTGAACGGGCCTTGGATGGCTTTGACCAGCCGGGCGCCTTCCTCCTGGATGGCATACCCGCCGGCTTTATCCAGCGGGTTGATCTTCGCCAGATATTCCCGAATCCGAAGCCGGTTCAAGCGCCGGAACGTCACCGCGGTGTGCACCGCAAAAAGACGTTGCCGATGCGTCCGTGAGTGCAGCAGGCAAATTCCCGTAATCACATGATGCGTCTTGCCCTGCAGCCGGGCTAACATTCGTTCCGCTTCCGCCCGGTCGGCCGGCTTTCCCAGCAACTGCCGGCCCAAACTCACCACCGTGTCGGCGCCCAGGACCAGCTTGCCCGGATATCGCCGCGCCGCCGCATGCGCCTTGCGATGGGCGTTGATCATCGCTGTCTCTGCCGGAGACAAATGAGTCGGAGCCACCTCTTCTACGTTCACAGCAGACACCCGAAATGGATACCCGATCTCCCGCATCAGCTGCGCCCGCCGCGGTGAAGTGGAGGCCAGAATGATCGCCGGCCGGCCTGCAGCCTGTTTCCGTTTCATAGCGATGCCGGCTCATTCAGAGCCGCGAAGAATTGGTTTAACTTCAGGTCGAAAGCAGTTTGGTCCAGCACCGGGGTAGAACCGCTCGTGCTAATGTCGTGGTCCAATTCCACCCAGGATTTGCACCCTCCGTAACTCGGAGACATCGGCAGTTCGATGGGCAACGGCAACCGATGCACCCGCAGGGCCAGCGCCATGATCTCACGCGCCCGGCCCCAATCAAAGCGTTCCGCGATCACCTCGTCACGCCAGCAATGCTGGCCACGCAACATCTCCGCCGACGACAGTGAGTCCAGCTGCCGGCACGCCGCCACTTCCGCCCAGAATTCGACGCGCAACACCTCGGGCGCAGGCCAATGCGGAGCGGCTTCATCGAAACGGGCCTGGGCCGTCTCCGTGACCAAATCCCGCTGCTGATGAAACAGCGTCGGGAACAACAGAAACTGCTGGTGCTCCAGTTGAAAGCCGCCGCGACCTTCGCTGATGCCGCCCTTGCGCAAGACGAGGATCTGATCGCCCCTTCCTAAAGCGTCCACCACAATTGCCCATTCTTTGAAGGCCGTGCGCACGAACGGCAGCCTAACGCTGCTCGTTGCTGGTTGCTAGTTCCTAGTTGCTGGCTCCTGGTTCCCGGTTCCTGGTTCCTGGTTCCCGGTTCCTGGTTGAACGTTGGACGTTGAATGGCTCGCCAGCTGTAGCGGCGGTCTGCGACCGCCGACCTTCCGATCCAGTTTCTTCGGGCGCGGCGGTCATAGGCCGCCGCGCACCAGCCTCATAATTCTCCTTCTTGCCTGACTTGGATTAAAGGTGTAATCCAGCTCCAGGATTACCTCTTTAATCCAAAGATGAAAGCATCGCCCAAGTTGACCGAAACGGAGTGGGAAATCATGCGCGTGGTGTGGAAGCGGCATCCGATCACCGCCACTGAGATCGTCAAGGCCCTGGTCGCCGCCGATCCCACCTGGCATCCGAAGACCACCCGGGCGTTTCTCAATCGCCTGGTGCAAAAGAAGGTGCTCGACTACGAGCCGCAGGGGCGCGTCTACGTGTATGAACCGCTGGTCACCGAACAGGAATGCCGCGACCTGGCCAGCGAATCGTTCCTCGAACGAGTCTTTGGCGGGTCTCTGAAACCGATGCTGGCTTATTTCGTCGAGCAACGGCGGATCACCAAAAAGGATTTGCAGGAGTTAAACGATCTGTTGGAAGGGAAAACACCCAAGCCAACAGGAAAAAAGCGGAGGCCATCATGAACCCAGGTTGGTTGTCGCATTTTCTGGAAACGATGGCCCGCATGTCCGCGCAGGCGGCCGTCCTCGTGTTGATGGTCCTGTTGGCGCAATGGCTGTTTCGCCGCTGGCTGACTCCTCGCTGGCGATGCGCCTTGTGGTGGCTGGTGATCGGACGCTCGCTCCTGCCCGTCTCGCTGCCCACCCAGGTCAGTGTGTTTAACCTCACTCCCGCAACGATGAGTCGCATCAGGATCCTGAGCGGCACTGGCGCAGACGCGGCTGCAATCGGTTCACCCGTCCGCTCGAGCGCGGTGGTCGTGCCGAAGCGACGGACAACCGGTTCCGCCCAACACGCGCCTGTTTCTGGGACGCGAACAGGCGTGGGACCATACGGAAGTCGCCTTGGATCCAAACGGGCGCTTCGAATTCCGCGGCATCCCGGACGAGTCCGTTACTTTGAGTGTGAGCGTCAAGGGTTACACCTTTTCCAAACGCAATGCGAGCCTCGACTGGCCCAACGGCAGCATCGCCGGACGCGTCGACAAAGACATCGAGAACCTCACCTTGTTGATGGATCCGGGCGAGCGCCGGTTCTATCGGGATGAGGAAATCCCCGCGGAGGCGGAACGTCAGCCGGGCACCAAACCGTTGCGCAGCGCCAAACCCTGAGACGATTTTCGATTTTCGATTTTCGATTTAGCGCGGTGACTGTGCCAAAGCACCACACCAAGGGTGTGGTAGGCGTTGAGCGAATCGTTCTTCGGATCGGATTCACTGTCTTCACAATCTCCTCCAAGTGGAGGGTTTTTGGTTTTGATTCTCCGGCCGGGTAATGCTTCGATGGAGTGGATGTACCCCGGAGCGCCTGCCTGTCGGTTGTGGACTGCCGCCGCGTTGTGTTTGGCGGCGCGAGCCATGGGCGCCTCCGAAGCGATCCAGTATGCGACCCCGGGCCCTGATTACGTGATCGAAAAGGTCACCGCATTGCCGCAGATGACCTTCCGCGCCATTCAGCAAACGCGCGACGGATACCTTTGGCTCGGGACGTACGGCGGGCTGATCCGGTTCGACGGGGTTCGGTCAATCAGATTTGATGTGGCCAACACTCCCGCGCTTTCGTCGGATGCGGTTTACGTCATGTACGAAGATCGATCCGGCGATCTTTGGATTGGCACCGATGATGGCGGATTGATCCGGTATCGCGCGGGACAATTTCAATCTTTTGGCGCTGAGCAAGGCTTCACGACGAAGGAGGTTCACGCCATTTGCGAAGACCGGGACGGCCGGCTTTGGGTCGGGACGCGCCGCGGTCTGTTCCAACGGAGGGAAGAGCGTTTTGCGGTTTTTGAAACGTCCAACCTGACAGCCCAGGCCACGATCAATGGCCTGGCCGCCGCTCCCGACGGCAGCCTCTGGATTGGGACTTCGCCGGGCTTGTTCCACCTGCGCCATGGAATAACCGAACCGGTGCTGGAACTAACCAATCGCCGTGTCCAGAGCATCGGTATGGACTCACATGGCGTGCTTTGGGCGAGTATCGATGAGCGGAGCAATGCCCGCATCATTCCGCAGCCCGGCAAAATACGAGTTGAGTTCTACCCCATCCGCTATGCCTGGTTTCAGGTGGGGCAATCCGGCAGCTTCTGGCTCGCGGGCTATGGCGGCATCCTCTCCCGATTGAACGGACTGACCAACATGGAGGTAACGGCGCGCTTCGAGCAGCCGAGCCTGATGTCGTTGTGCGAGGATCGCGAAGGCAACACCTGGGTCGCTCCGGAGTCGAATGGCATGTATCGTCTGCGCCGAAAGCGGGTCCGCACTTTCAGCACCCATGACGGCCTGCCCCTTAACAGTGCCACCACCATCCTCGAGGATCGAAACGGCGGGCTTTGGCTGGGCACGTTCGGGAGAGGCCTCTTCGTGTCTAAGAACCAAGACGCGCTGAAGTTCACGTCGATCCCTATTCCGGAGGTGGCGAATATTACTGCGCTGCTGGAGGGCGCGGACGGAACGTTGTCAGTCGGATCGTACCATGCCCCGCCTCACTGTCGAGCGGGCGCCAGTTTTGTTGCCTATAAGGAAGGCTCGCCCGGATGCCGCGCCATTTATGAAGACCGCGCGGGCGGGGTCTGGGTCTGCACGTTGGGCAACGGCTTGGAGCATCATCAGGACGGCCGGTTGACGCGCTATACTGCACGGGACGGACTGGCCAGCGATCACACCCAATGTGTGGGCCAAGATCAGACTGGTGACATGTGGGTCGGGACCCTCCGTGGGTTGAACCGCATCTCCGGAGGCAAGGTCGTTCGTTTTCCAGGCGATGAGGCTCTGGCGCGAAGAACCATCCGCACTCTTTATGTGGATCAGCGCGGCGTGGTTTGGATCGGCACCGGAGGCTCGGGGCTGGCACGCTTTTCCAAGGGCCGGCTGCAGACCATAACCTCCCTGAGTGGCCTGGCCAGCGACGGAGTGGAGCAGATCCTGGAGGATGAGGATGGAAATTTCTGGCTCGGCACCTGGGCGGGAATTGTTCGGGTCAGCCGCGATGAACTTGAAGCCTGCGCGGACGGCCGCCAGAGTTTCGTTCGGGCCATGACGCTGGGGTCTGAGGATGGCATGCTAACGCCGGTTTGCGGCAGCGGTTTCCAACCGTCCTGCATGAAAGCGCGGTCCGGGACACTTTGGTTTTGCACGCCCCGAGGGCTGGCCATCGTGGATCCCAAATCGGTCAAACCCAGCATGCAACCACCTCCCATGCACATCGAGGAGGTGACGGCGGATGATCGATCACTACCCCTGGGGACGCGGCCCGTGAGAATTCCGCCGGGCGTGAGCCGGGTCAGTTTTCGATACACTGCGCTGAGCTTCAGCGCGCCCGAGAGCATTCGTTTTCGATATCAACTGGAACATTATGACGATGGGTGGGTGGCGGCCGGCGCGGCGCGGGAAGCCACCTACACTCGACTGCCTGCGGGCACGTATCAGTTCCGCGTCAGCGCCAGCAATAAAGATGGAGTTTGGAACACCGCCGGGGCGGTGATCGGCGTCGTCGTGATTCCGCCCTGGTGGCAGAACTGGTGGTTTCGCGGCTTGGCTTTGGTCGGTTTGAGCGCGATGGTGTTCGGCCTCTACGAACTCCGCATCCACCAGCGCAAGAAAGCGCGGACAGCCCAGGAATTGTTTGCCCGCCGCTTGATTGAATCGCAAGAACAGGAACGTAAACGCGTCGCTGCTGAACTCCACGACAGCCTCGGCCAGTCGCTGCAAGTCATCAAAGGCCGCGCCCAGTTGGGATTGAACCGCGCCGCCGGCTTGCCGGAAAGCGCCAAGCAGTTCGAAGAGATCTCGCAGGCGGCCGGGCAGGCCATCCAGGAAGTGCGCGCCATTTCCCATGCCTTGCGTCCGGCCGAACTGGACCAATTGGGCTTGGCCAAGGCCATCGAATGGATGGTGGAACAGACCGACACCACTTCCAGCACCCGGTTTGGCTGCGAAGTGGACGGCGTTGTGCGGCTCCCGCCCGAAATGGAAATCAGCATCTATCGCATCGCACAGGAGGGCATCCAAAACATCTTGAAACACGCCCACGCCACCGAGGCGATTCTTCAACTGCAATGCGAAGGGGGCACGCTGCGTTTTTCGGTCTTCGACAATGGCCGCGGCCTGGCCAAGCCGATGTCCCCCGATGGCCACGGACTGTTGGGTATCGCCGAACGGGTTCGGCTGCTGGGAGGCAAATTCGTCATTCAATCCGCCCCAGGCAAAGGCACGCGTTTGACCGTCACGATTCCCTTCCTGCGAACCTGAATCTCCACCCGAATCCACATGAAGGATAAGACCCGCATCGTCATCGTCGACGACCACCCGATCTTTCGCCGCGGACTGAGAGAAATCATCGAATCGGACAGCAAATATCTTGTGGCCGGAGAATCGGGCGATGGCGACGCGGCCATTCAGCAAATTAAATCTCTGAAGCCGGACGTGGCGGTGGTGGACCTCAATCTCCCGAAGATCGGCGGTTTGGACGTGCTGCGGACGGTCCGCACGCTGGCGCATCCGCCTGCAGTCATTGTGCTCACCATGCAAGCCGAGGAGAGCGTGTTTAACGCCGCCATGGACGCCGGCGCCCAGGGTTACCTGGTTAAGGACAACGCCGTCAGCGACGTGTTGGCAGGCCTGAAAGCGGTCGCCGGGGGCGGCGTTTTCCTCAGCCCGTCGGTTGCCCAGTTCCTGGTGCGACGTCACCAACGCGCCTCGCTGCTGAAAGAACAGAAAAAAGGCCTGGCGATGCTTACGCCAACTGAACGGCGCATCCTGCGTCTGGTCGCAGAAAACAAAACCAACAAGGAAATTGCCCGCGAGCTTTTCATCAGCCATCGCACGGTCGAGACCCATCGCAGCCACATCTGCGAGAAGCTCGAACTCTCCGGCAACCGGGCGCTGCTCGCCTTCGCCTTCGAGCATAAATCTCACCTCTGAGCCCCCCATCGGGTAGCAGCCGACGTCAGGAGGCTCATTCCAATCCGGAATGGGGAATGTCAAATGCGGCAGGGGCAGAAAGATGGCTGGCAGAAAGATGCCTCGCGACCAGTCTGACGACAGGAAGCAAACCGTGGGACAAACCTGCGGCGTCTCACTGCCTGCGTGTCCCTATTTTTCTGCCAGTTATTTTTCTGCCCCGGCCAATGCGGGTCAGCGTTCGCTCTGAACTCTGTGCCGTCGGGATTTAAGGCCAAGGCGCCACCGCAGATTGACGCAGAGGAGGAGTCGGCCCGCAGATTCACGCAGATGAACGCAGATAAGATGGGGCGATGGATAGACCTCGGTTCACACTTTGCAAAGTGTGAAACAATAGCCCAAAGCGTTCGAGGAGGAGAGCCGTTTCCGAGGACAAGGGACGAGAACGAGGGTTGCCCGCCGTAGCCCGCAGGGCGAAGGCGGGACGATTGGTTCATCCCCTCGCCTATCCGTGCAACTTCGTATCTCCTTCCGCGCATCCACAGATGAACTTGGCGCGGTGCACCGGATGCACAAGCGCCCGCGTTTCCGGTATTCCTCACTCCATCGCAGTCCAACTAAAAATCATGATCGTGGACGATCACGCGGAAATGAGGCGGTTGTTGCGCAGCATGCTCGAGGATCTGGCCAGCGAGGTCACCGAGTGCGCCGATGGCGCCGAGGCGGTGGCGGCCTTTGCGCGGCAGCGTCCAGACTGGACCATCATGGACATCACCATGAAAGGCATGGATGGCCTCGAAGCGACCCGCCGCATTCGCACGCGGTTTGCCGGCTCCCGAATTGTGATGCTCACTCAGCACGACACGCCGCAAATGCGCGCCGCCGCCCTGGAAGCGGGCGCCTGCGCCTTCGTGGTCAAGGACAACCTCGCCGAAATCAGCGCCATTCTTCGCAAACAACCGTGAAATCCAAAAAGTATGCAAACAGGGCAAACTCGGAGGCGGGCGGGATTGAGGGCTATGCCGCGCGGCCGGTTTCAGCCTAAGTTTGGATTTCTCGAGCGCGGCGTGGAAGCCGTGAGTCTGCTGTTGCTGCTTGGGGCCATCGGATGCTCGCGTCAGACCGCGCTGCAGCGGGCGGAGTCGTCCCCGCGACCGCCGCTGGCGGCGACCGACCTTGCGCGGGTCGGCGACGTGGTGATCAGCCGGCAAGCCTTCGAGCGGGAATGGGAGCGCCGGATGGACGGGCGCACTAGGGAGCAACTGCTGCGAGAGATGATCCGTTTCGAGACCCTCTTGGCTCAGGCGCGCGCATCGGGTGTGGACCGGGATCCAGAAGTGCGAGCAGCGTTTGCTCGCATGGTCGTGGGAAAGTTTGAGGAGGAACAGTTGCGCCAGCGCCGGGTTGATTCGGTTTCAGTGACCGAGGCCGAGGTGCGGGCCTATTACGAAAGTCATCCGGAGCGATTCAATACCCCGCGACAGATCCGGCTTGGTCTGATCCAATGCAAGTTCAGCAGCAAGGCGACCTCAGAAAAGCGGGAGGAACTTCGTCAACATGCGACCGCGTTATGGAATCAGGCCCGGCAGACCAATGACTTCGGTTTCCGCCAACTGGCGTTGGAACATTCCGAAGACCAGACGACTCGCTATGCGGGCGGTGACACGGGTTGGATGCTGCTGCAGCAAGGCAACTCGCGCTGGGGTCCCGAAGTCCTGCGCGCGGCCGACGCCTTGTCCACGTCGGGCGACTTGGCGCCGCTGCTGCAAACCGCCAGCGGGTTCTTCATCGTGAAACTGCTCGGGACCCAACCCGCAGGACGGCGGCGACTCGAGGAGGTGCGGGACGGGATCGAATACCAGCTCCGGCTGGAGAAGGCGCAGCAGATTCGCGAAGCCTTCTTCCAGGAGGCCAAAGCCGGGTTGACCATTGAAGTCAACGAGGCGGCGCTGGAATCCGTGCCGGACCACGCCTTACACGCCGCGACCAGTTTGCCACCTTCCCTGCCCAAATGACCAATGACGTTCCATGAAGCTATCCGAAAACCCACCCCCTGCGACTGAATCCGCGCCTTGCCGAACAGAGGGGCGTGGGCGCTTCAGTTTCCTTGGTTACTTGCTGATTCATTCCTTCCTGGGGCTTAGTCCGCTTCGCGCGGTGGCGGGCGATCCAGTAGCGCAACAGAACTTCCAGTTGCGCCCAGGCTGGAATGCCATCTGGCTGGAGGTCCAGCCAGCCCGTAACTCGAGCGACAGCGTATTTGCCAACCTGCCCGTGGCCAGTGTGTGGACGCGCGCCGAGCGGTTGTCGTCCGTGGACTTCATCCAGGACCCGTCGGAACAGGCGTTCAATGAAGCCGGCTGGCTCGGTTGGTTCCCTGCGTCTCGACCCGAGGCGTTCCTTGGCAACCTGTTCACGGTGCAGGCGAACCACGCGTATCTGGTCAAGCTAACTAACAGCACCCCGATCAACTGGAGCGTGATGGGCCGGCCATCGCTCCGGGCGACAGTGTGGGTTCCGGATTCCTATAACCTGCGCGGACTGCCGGTGGACCCAGCCTCGCCGCCCACATTCCTGAATTTCTTTCGTCCGTCGAAGGCGCATTACGATCCGGCGACCGGGCAGTTGCAGAAGATTTATCGGCTTGGTGGCGGGCAATGGACTCCCGTGGCGTCGAGTGAAACGATTGCCGCCGGGGAGGCGTATTGGATTTACGCCAAAGGGGCGTCGGACTACCTGGCACCACTTCGAGCGAGCGTCGATCTGGGCGACGGACTGGATTACGGACTGGAATTGACCGAGTTGAATCTGCGTTTGGCCAACGCGACGACCGGCCCGCTGAACGTCACCGTGCAGGAATTTAACCAAGGCGGCACGCCGGCACTCTCCTATTATCAGTTTAATCCCAGCTTGGGCGGCCAATGGCCGGCACTGCCGGCACCGTTGACGCTATGGTCGGCAGCAAGCTCGGAGACCCGGTTGCGTCTGGCGGTGCGGCGTCAGGAGATGACCGGTTCAGGATATGCCTCGCTGCTGCAAGTTCGCGACGGCGCAGGCACACGGTTCTTGTTACCAGTGAGCGCGCAAACCCCCACCAATGCAGCCAACCCAGGCCGCTACGCGGGTCTGTGGGCCGGCTCCGCGACCATCAAAGCGGTGTCGGAGCCGCATTCGGCAAATCCCACCACGCCGACACCGACAAAATCCCAACTGAGCCTGCGCCTGCTCATCCACGTCGATGCGAACGGTCAAGCGCGCTTGCTTAAGGAAGTGCTTCAGATGTGGCGTGACGGCACCTATACGAACGACGCCACGGGCAATCGCGTCGTCAATAAACCCGGCCAGTATGCGCTGCTGACCGACGACTCGCTCATCCCGCTTTTCAAAGGTGCCACCGTGCGCGACGGCGAACCGGTAGGGCGCCGGTTAAGCACCATTGGCTACAATTTCCCCGGCGGCTCAGTCCGCAACGCGCTGAACTTGAGCGGCGCCTTTACCATCGGCCAAAATCTCGTCGGCACGCTGACGCTGCCGTTCGATCATCCGACGAATCCGTTCCAGCACAAGTTCCATCCTGATCACGACAATCTGAACCCGCGCTTCGACGGGCCAGCGACGGAGTCTTATACCACGACACGGCAGATCCAACTCGACTTCGCGGCGTCGCCGCCTGACGGGCCGGCCGTGTCCGACTTTGGCTACCGCGAAATGGGCGGAACCTACCGGGAAACCATCAGTGGCATTCACAAGAACCCGATTTACGTCAGCGGCACCTTCCGACTCACGCGCTTGTCGCTGGTCGCGGAGTTGAATCCAAGCCCAACGCCATAACCAGGGAGAAGTGAGGTCATGAATACTCTTCTGAAACAATTACTCAGCATCGCTGCAGGCGTCTCGGCGGTCGCGTTGGGCACCGACGCGGACGGGGCCATGCTCAGCTTGGATGGAGTAGACGACTACGTAAGCGTTCCGCAGGTCAGCAGCCTCACTCCGGGCAACCCTCCGCACACGATTGAAGCCTGGGTTAAACCCCAAGCCCTGCCGCCAGTGCGTGCTGGGCTGATGGTGTTCGGCAACGTCGCTCCGGGGGGCCATCACTGGCTGCTGCTTCCTTCCGGACAAGTCCAGATGGGCCCCGTGAATGGAGATGCGTCTCAACTGAACCCCGTGATCCCGATCGGCAATTGGACGCATCTGGCCGCCGTCTCCGATGGAACCCGTTACTCCGTGTTCACGAATGGCTCATTGTTTGGAACCACCACCAACGCGGCTGGCCTCTTTAATCTCCAAGGCATCCCGCTCACGTTGGGAAAACCGATCTCACCCGGCGAAAATTATTTCAAGGGCGCCATTGACGAAGTCCGCATCTGGAACACGGCCCGCTCCGGGCTGCAGATTCTGCAAAACCTGAACCGCCGGTTGCAGGGCAACGAGGCCGGATTGGTCGCTTATTATCCTTTCAGCGAAGGCGCGGGCGACACGACGCTCGACGCCAGCAGCCGGGGCCTCGGCGCCACTCTGTCCGGCAGCCCCGCGTGGAACGCGCTCGAAGAAGCACTCCGAATCCCGGTGGCGGGCGAGACCACCGTGTCGGTCGTGACCGACACCGGAGCGGTCTTGCGGGGCGCAGCCAACCCGAACGGGGTGCCCGGCACCAACCGCTTTGAATGGGGCGCCGGCTCGACCGCCCTGGCGTTCGATGGGGTGGATGATTTCGTCTACGTGGAAAATGGCCCCGATCTGGCCAACCGATCCTTCTCCATCGAATTCTGGGCGCGACGGATTCGGTCCAACGCCGACGAATTCCTTTTCAGCCTTGGCTCGGCCGGAAGCACCCGGAACCTGTTGCACGTCGGCTTCCTCGCCAGAGCGGGAATCGACTTTCCGAAATTCTCGACTCAAATGAGGTTCGGCTTTTTCGCTGACGACCTGAACGCCACGGTGAACGCGGATCCTTTCGATTGGCATCATTGGGCCTTCACTTACGACAGTGCCACCCGCCAGCGGCGCATTTATCAGGATGGTCTGCTCGTCGGGCAGAATGTCGCCGGCGGCCATTTCGCCGGCGCGGGTCCGCTGCGCCTTGGCCGTTATCTGGCGAACAACGCTCAGAACGCGTTCGCGGGTTTCATGGATGAAGTACGCGTGTGGAAGGACGTGACGCTGAACGAAGCCACCATCCGGCAATGGATGCACACCGAGGTCACCAACACTCACCCGAACTTCACCTCGCTCGAAGCCTACTGGAAACTCAATGAAGGTTTGGGCCGGACTGCGGCCGACAGCACCGGCCACGGGTTCACCGGCCAGTTCGTGAACAACCCGGTCTGGGCCGCGGGCGCCCGTCCGGTCTTTGCGCAACTGACTTCTCCTGTGGCGACGTCGGGCGCGAACTCCGTGCTCAACCTGGACGGCGCGGACGACTACGCGGACGCGCCAGCCGGCGTATGGTTCAACGGCGGCGCATTCACCATCGAAGGGTGGGTGTTCCCCCGCAGTCCTGCGTCCTGGTCCCGCCTGATTGATTTTGGCAATGGCCCCGGCCTGGAGAATGTGATGGTGGGGATTTCGGAAGCAACTTCCGGTCGGCCCATCCTGCATGTCACCAAAGCCGGGGCGTCGCAAATCCTCATCGCGCCAACACCCCTCCCGCTCAACCAGTGGACGCATTTGAGCATCACCCACGACGGCGTGGGCACGGCGAGAATCTATGTCAACGGAGTGCTGGCCGCTCAGGGCTCGGTGCAGGCCCCGGGAAATGTAATTCGAACGAACAACTACATCGGCCGCAGCAATTGGCCGGCCGATGCCTACGCTAATGCAGCATTCGACGACGTGCGCCTCTGGAGCGTCGCCCGCACGGCGCAGCAAATCCGCGACGGCATGACGCAGCCCGTCAATCCCGCCGACTCGAGTCTTCTGCTCTATTACCGCTTCAATGAAGTTTCCGGCGATACGGTGGTTGATTCTCGTCCCGTCTCACCTCGGAACGGCACCTTGCGGAACGGCGCGGGCCGGCTGTCGCTCGCAGACGGGAGTGCCTCCCTCAGCGGTCTGACCCCTGGCACCGTCCTTCACGCGCGCCTGGTGGCTGGGAGCACGAACGGCGGGTCCACCGGCCGCAGCCAACGCTTCGCCACACCGAACCCCGGCCGCGGCACCGCCCTGACGTTCGATGGCGTGGACGATTACGTACGGGTGGCCGGCTTCGGGCCGCAGGCGCCCACCACGGAAGTGACGGTCGAGTTCTGGCAGCGGGTTCATTCCGTTCGAGAACAATCTGCGTTCAGCCTCGAGCCGGACATCGTCGGCAATCGCATGCAGGCGCACACGCCGTGGGCGAACGGCATCGTCTATTGGGATTTCGGCAACATCGATGGCGCGGGGCGGCTGTCTTACACGCCGCCGGAATCGCTCGTGGGGCAATGGAACCACTTCGCCTTCGAGGCCAGCCAGTCGGGGAACTTCATGCGCATCTACCGCAACGGCGTGCTGGAGGCCCAGAAGACCGGCATGGATCCGCGTGAGGCGGGCAATTTCGATCTAATCCTGGGCCGCTACACCTTGAACAACGTCTCGCGTTACTTCGATGGTGAACTGGACGAATTCCGCCTCTGGAACGTGGCGAGAACGGAGGCGGACATTCAGCGGGACTTGAATGGACGCCTGACGGGCAACGAGTCCGGGTTGATCGCCTATTATCGAATGGATGAAGGCGCCGGCCTCATCCTGCTGGACGCCGGACCCAACGGCCTGCACGGCTTGCTCAATAGTGGCCCGGCCTGGCTGCCGTCCGAGGCCCCGGTGGGTTTGCCCGTGGCCACGACGCAGGCGGCCACGGACGTTGGTTTCGGAAACGCCACCCTAAACGGAAGCGTCAACGGCGATGGGTCCCTCCCCACCATCGCCTGGTTCGAGTACGGGACGGAAGTCGCGCTGGTCCCCGGCTCGGCGGAGAACCAGGTTTCATTCTACGCCGCTCCATCGACGGTGAGTTCGTTAAGCCAGATCAACTTCAACGCCACGCCCGTTTCGGTTCAATCGTTCACCCAGATCGACGTGGCGTCCACCTTGGGCTCGTTCTGGCCAGGCGGGCCGGTGGACTACTTCGCCGCGCGCTTCACCGGACGCCTCTATGTTCCAGAGTCTGGTACGTGGACTTTTTACACGGTCAGCGACGATGGCACGCAAGTGTATCTCAACGGCCAGTTGGTGGTGGACAACGACGGGGCTCACGGAGTTCAGGAGCGTTCCGGCTCGCTCTATCTCTCGGCCGGCCACTACTCCCTTGACGTGCGCTACTTTGAAAAAACCAGCCCGGCGACCGTCAGCCTGTTGTACTCTGGACCAACGATTCCCAAGCAAATCATCCCCGCCGAGGCGTTTCTTCGCCACGATCCAGCGTATACGACCCGCACGGTGGTCGAGACTTTGCCGGCCAACGCCGTTCCTGTTCGCTTCACGGCTGCTTTGGCCAATCTCCACGGAAACACGACCTACCATTATCGACTCGTGGCCACCAATGCCAACGGCGTCAGCCAGGGCGCGGACCAAACGTTCGTCATGCTGCATCCCGCCGCGCTAACGGCGCTGAACTTCGACGGCATTAACGACCAGGTGATCGTGAACTCCGCCGCCGCACTCGCCGGGCTGGACGTGACCACCAACGCCACCTGGGAAGCTTGGATCAACCCGACCGGGCCGGGATCAGATCCGACGGAAGGCGGGGTAATCCTGAGTAAGGAAGGCGAATACGAAATCGCCCGCTTCGCCGACGGGTCCATTCGCTACGCCATCGACATCACCACGGCCCAGGGCACCTGGATTTGGATCGACACCGGATTCGACGCCCCGCTGAACCAATGGACGCATCTGGCCCTGACTTACGATGGTTCCTTGTTGCGCTTTTACGCCAACGGCACGCTGGTCCATACCAACGCGCGCACCGCCGGCCCGGTGGCCATTGGTGATGTCACCCCAACGATGAACGAGTTCCGCATCGGCGGCCGACAGGCCCTGGCCCGATTCTTCAACGGCATGATCGACGAAGTGCGCGTGTGGAACATCGTGCGCACGCCGGCGGAAATCCAGCAGTACCTCGGGCGAACTCTGGCCGGCACCGAGCCGGGTTTGTTGGCTTACTATCGCTTCGACGAAGGAAATGGAGTCGTCATCCTGGATTCCGGACCCCGCGGCTTCCACGGCAACCTATCGGGCGGTCCCGTCGGCCCCCCCACGTATGTGGCCTCAGGCGCGCGTTTGTTCCAACCGCAGGTCACGACGCTGCCCGCCACGCCCGTGCTGGCAACGACCGCTGGATTGCGCGGCGCGGTCAATCCGTCAGGAACCAATACGGTGGCTTACTTCGAATACGGCGAGACGATCGCTTACGACAAAGAAACGTCGCCGCGGCAGGTCGTTGGCAGCAGCATCACCACGCTGCCGCTCAGCGCGATGCTGACCAACTTGCAACCCGGCACGCTCTATCACTACCGCGCCGTGGCCCTCAACGACAAGTGGCCCGTGTTCGGTGCGGACCAGACCTTCAACACACTCGTCCTCGGTTGCGGATGGCCCATCTCATCGACCGTCAACAACGGGAAAGCTTCCTCGCCCAAACATGTCGTGGACGCCGAGGGCAATGCGTATGTGGCAGGTCTGTTCTCCGGTTCGGCCACGTTCAAGACCACGCTGCAACCGCAAGGTGGCTCCGCCACGAACGCCTTCGTCGGGAAACTCGCCCGGGGCGCGGACTGGCTTTGGGCCACCAACGTGCCGATCAGCGCGTCCGGCGCGTTGTCGATCAACGCTCTGGCCATCGATGGTGCGCGAAACGTGTGCGTCGCCGGCTCGTTCACCGGCACGGCTACGTTCGGCACGAACGTACTCTCCTCCGCGGGAACAGGCAGCGACCTCTTCGTCGCCAAACTCAATAGCGCGGGCACCTCGTGGCTCTGGGCGCGCGCCACCGGCGACGCCAACCAACCCGACAGCGCCAACGCCCTCGGGGTTTCGGCCAGCGGAGCAGTTTTTGTCGCCGGACACTTCCGTGGCACGGCGGCCTTCGGCAGCAACAGTCTTTCCTCAGCCAACGGGAGCCAGGACATTTTTGTGGCCAAGCTCGACACGGACGGAAGATGGCTTTGGGCGCGGGCCGCGGGCGGCGCAGGCACCAACGACACCGCGCTGGCCCTCGCGCTCAATGGCACCGACGACGTCTACCTTGGCGGAAGTTTTCAGGGAACCGGCGCCAGTTTCGGGAGCACCAATCTCAATGCGTCCGGTGGCGTCAACGACACGGATCTATTCGTCGCGCGCCTCAACAGCGCGGGCACCTGGCTGCTGGCCAGACGCGGCGGCGGCAATGGAGCGGATACCGCGACGGCGCTCACCATCGACGCGGCCGGGCAGGTTTATCTGCTCGGTCAGTTCGGCGGGACTGCAGACTACAACGACACGGTGGAGAATTTGAATACCGGCGGCGACACGCGTTTGTTCGTCACCAAGCTCAATTCGAGCGGCAACATGCTTTGGTACGCGCAGGCCGGCGCGGGCTTGGCGGATTCCATCGCGGTGGACGGCACAGGCCACGTTTACATCTCCGGCGAGTTTACCGTGGCCACCGAGTTCGGCGACCCGCCCGCACTCCAGCTGGTGTCGTCGGGCAACTCGGATGTTTTCCTCGCGCAGCTTGACGCCGATTCCGGTTCCTGGACCTGGTCGAAAAAGATTGGCGCGAGTGGTTCGGAAACCCGCGGGTCGATCGGCGTGGATGGCGAAGGCGGCGTGGTGGTGTCCGGAAGTTACCAGAGCACAATCCAAATTGGTTACGTGTTACTGAGCTCACCGAACGAGCGCGACATTTTCATTGCCCGGCTCTCGCCCGACCAGGTTTTCGAGCACAACACGTTCGTCATTGGCCAGCCGATTCCCGTGCCGGTCGAAGCGCAGGATCCGTCCCGGACCGATGGTGGCGCTTACCGGCAGCCGGCCATCACCATCCTCGAAAAGCAACACCAGGACAGCGATGCCTTCAATTCGTTTGTCTGGAGTCTGGCCGAGCAGAAGCTGTTTGCCGTGCGGCCGGTTACCGCCGTGTTCAAATGGCCCCTGACGGCGGATGTGACGAATACCACCCGCGTCGCCACCTGCGTCGGGCGCAGCGTGTGGCCGGCAGCTCCGCAAGTCCACGTGGCCAATGCGCCGGTCGAACTCGAGCCGGCTGCGGCCGGGTTCCGGCTTCGTTACCTTAACCTTGCCTTTGCCACCGCGAATGGTGCGGTGGACGCCGGAACCAAGACCTTCATCGCTCCTACCAACGGCTGGACGGTGCTTCAATTCCTGGACACCGGCGGCGCGCTCCCGGATCCAAGCATTCACCCGAGTGTCTTTGAAGTGGTCCGCAGCATCCTCTGGAATGATCCGGCTTATCTCGTCGACAACCAACCGGCCACTATCGGCGAAGCCCTGACCCGCGCCACTCACAACGATCCCACGGGCAAGAACGGGCACGTTTATTTCGAGCGCGCCTTCTATGACGGCGTCGGCAACGAGCGCGCCTACGACCACGCCACTCGCACCGGCCCGATTCTTCCGGTCAACCGCGACACCGCTGCGCCGGATGACGATCTGGTGGTCATCTGGTATCGAGTCAGCCCGATCACGGGTATCGCCTGGCCGGATGATCCGGTGCGGTACCTCGCCCATTGGCCGCTCAGTCCCGACGAGCTGGTGCTGGCCAGCGGCGCGGGTTCGGGCGTTCTCGATCCGGCGACTTATCCGGGCAAACGTGTCTACAACCAACCCGACCCCAGCCTGCCGGGCTACAATCCAAACGAAGAACACGCGGCGCTTTACGGCGATGTGCTCTACGCGCTGCGCAATGACTTGAACGCGGTTATCAACGTGTCCGAGCCATACACGCTGCTCAAATACCGTAACCCGGCGAACAACCAGTGGGCGATCAAGGTCTTTCGCGTGGTGTCCACCAACACGACGTTTCAGTTCACTTACACGGGCGAGGCGGGCCAGCAATTGCTGATGCCTGCGCCGCTCAGTTTGCTGCCATTGTGCGGTGCCAGCAATCGGTGGGTTGCGGGTCCCGGTTACAAAGACCATACGGGCCGCCTCTACGCGCGCGCCGCCGGCCCGAACCACGCCGGGACGACCATCGTCACCCGCTACTGGTATCCGTTGCAGCCACAGTTTTTTTATGACCTGGATCGCGACGGCCAGCCCGACGCGGCGCCCGGCGATTGTGTGCCGTGGCTGGACCAGCGGCCCGGTGGGGTGATCGGCACGCCGGTCGATGTCACTTACAACATCAATTGGCCAACAACCGTGCCGACCCTGCAGATCGGGGAAACGCTGTTGGGCGCGAAATTTGGGCTGCCGGACCTTCGTCACTTCGCCCAGGCCCAGGTCATCTTTGACGAAGGCGATCCGGCCGGAACGAACCTGACCGAGTCGCTGGTGCGCCTGTTTGATCCGCTCGCGCCACGCACCATTCAATTGCGGCCCAACGGCGCCACGAATTTCATTACCGGAGCGGGCTACGACGTTTTCCGGGTCGAAGGCGTTGACTCGCTGTTTGCCGATCTGGCTACGGCCAATGACCTGGACGCGCTCGTGTTCAGTGACCTCCCGTACGTCTTGCGCGCGCGGTTGCGCTACGACCCGCTCAACAAAAACCTCACCTTCCGCGGCTTGCTGGACGAAAGCCAGCGCTATGGCGGCCCGGAAAACCCCTTGCTGCTGCCCAACGTCCTGAGTCCCCGCGAACGGGACCGTCTCAAGGACTTGAGCGCAAACATGACCTTCGAGCACCTCATCAACGCGTTATACGACCTGACGCGCAATCCGAATCGCTTGGATCTGGATGGGAACGGCACGCCGGACACCACCCTCCTGGTGGGCCTGAAGCAGAATGAGGACGGCGACATCGTGCCGGAAGACTTGGGCGATGGACCCAAGATCCTGACGGCAGGCACAGCGCAAAACAGCGGCTTCGTGACCGTGGTCGAGAATGATGATCCCTCTCTCAGTGGCTTGCCGGTGAACCTTCACATCATCCGCGTGGAGGATGGTCCTTTCCGGGGCGACATTAAGGTCCTGCAGTCGGACAACGTCTTTGACGAGAAGCTAACGTTGCGTCACAGCGCCGACTTTGGCGGCGCGCCGCAGAACTTCGAGTTCGAGTGGTACTACAAGCCGGTCGGGGAAGGCGTTGACCCAAGCGATTTCCCGACGCTGCTTCCCACCGGCGACATCGCCGACCAGCGCGGCTGGACGAAATTCGCGGCCATTCCCTCCGATGGATTCGGTGTGAACGACATCACGCTCGGCGACGGCGGCGCCTCGAGCCTGCTGGTGTTGGCCGACAATTACTTCGTTTGCCGTTACCGCGGTTACGTCATCAACGGCGAAACCAATTGGAGCGATTGGGTCGGCATCATCGGAGGCGGCCAGGCTCAACTGGCCGAGGGCTGGGTCAAACGCGTGCGCGGCGGCTTGAACCCCTTCAAAGCGCGCAGCGCCGCCTTCCACGAGAGCGAGACCGTGACGTTCGCCAGCATGTTGCAACAGGCCGGCACGCGTTACGAAGGGGATATCGCCTTCAATCCCGGCGGCGGCAACATCAACAGCATCGGATTGATCGAAGCGTATGAAACGGTGCTCCGACGCGCCAAGCGCTTGAGCATCGAAGGTTCGCCCGCCATCAACTATCAGCCGGCCAACGACGCGCTGCTATTGGCGGCCGGCTTCATCGCGGATCTCTACATGCTCCTGGGCAACGAAGCGTTCGCCGACGCGGCCGACCCGACCATCGGCTTCCGGACCGATTCCGCAGGTTACGGCACCCTGGCGCCGTCCATCTTCGCGTTTCAGAATCAAGTCGATTCCCTGCTCGAAGAGGAATTGTGCCTGTTGCGCGGACGCGATGACCGCTCCGCCACCGTTCGCCTGCCGCCCGTTTATAACCGCTTGTTCTGGAACTTCACGCGCGACGAAGGCGAAGTTGCCTACGCGCAGGCTTACAATATTACCGACCAAAACGGCGACGGCTTCATCGACGCGTCGGACGCCCGCATCATGTACCCGCAAGCGCACGGCGACGCCTGGGGCCATTATCTGACGGCGACCAAGACCTACTACGCCCTGCTGCAAAACCCGAACTTCGAGTGGGTTCCGCGCAGCGAACCGATCCTGTTGTCCGGCGTGCCGATGAACGTGGATTATCTCGATGAACGCAAATTCGCCCGGGCCGCCGCTGCCAAGGCCAAGACGGGCGCCGAGATCGTTGATCTGACTTATCGCCTCAATTTCGTGGATGATCCGGCGGGACAATATCAGGGCTACAAGGACACCGACTCGGCGCGAGCCTGGGGCGTGTCGGAGTGGGCTCAGCGCGCCGGTGCCGCGGCATTTTTCGACTGGGTGACTGCCAACGGCATCCTGCCGTCCACCGATCCCAACACCAATCACACCGGGATCGCGAAGATTGATCGTTCAACCGTGCCCGAGTTGGACGAAATCGTCTCGGCCTACGAATCGGTTCAAAGCCAGATGGACAAAGCGGACAGCGGGCTGAACCCGCTCGGCCTGGCCAAGGATGTGGTTCCGTTCGACATCGATCCGTCACTCATCTCGGCAGGCAAGACGCACTTTGAGCAGATTTACGACCGGGCCATCCAGGCCATGAACAACACCGTGGCCGTGTTCGACCACGCCAATCAACTCTCCCAAGCTTTGCGTGGTCTTCAGGACACGGTGAACAATTTCTCCAAAAACGTGGCGGATCAGGAGCGGGACTACAAAAACCGGTTGATCGAAATCTTTGGCTACCCTTACGCCGGCGACATCGGCCCGGGAAAAACGTATCCCTCCGGCTACGACGGTCCGGACCTGTATCACTACATGTACGTGAATACGATCGAGCTGAACGGCGACACCGCGCCACCCAGCCAGACCTTCACGGCTTTCTTTAAGCCGGGCAAGTTTGGGCTGACGAACACTCTCAGCACGGACGCGGGCGTCGTGGGCAAGCCAAACTATGAGTTCTTTTTTCCGGGAGACGCCGGCGCCGACCCTGGATCAAGGCTGGAGACCGATATTCTTCAAGTCTCGAATCCGATGTCCGCGGGCGATTTCGGATTCGTGGCGCCAGCCATTTGGGGCCAAAGGCGCGCTCCGGGTGAACTCCAAATGACTCTTTCCAGCCTTCTGCAAGACCAGGCCCGGCTCAAACAAGCCGTGATTAATTATGACAATTTGATCAAGCAGATTGAGGACACGCGCGACCTGTTGCAGGCTCGCTACAATCTGGCGGCGACGGAATTGCAAATCAAAAACCAGTTCACGCAGCGGAAGGTTGCGTTAACCGCGGTGATCGTAGCCGCCAAGATAGCCTCGAAGATCGCCAAAAGCGTCATGGACACCCTGGTCCAGCTCAACGAAATCGCGATGGAAAGTTTTCCCAAGGTCGTCGGCACCGCCAACGATGTGACTTCCGTTGCTCGTGGGACGGTCAAAGCCACTCTGTATTCGGGAACCAAGGGGCTCACCGCCGTGGCGGTCGGCGGCGAGGTTGCCCAAGAGGTCGCTACTGGCGCTATCGAAGCGGCCAAGGGGGCCGCGGACGCCAAGATTGAGACGGCTCGCTTTGAATACGAAATCCGCCAAAAGGTTGCCGAGCTGGAAGCTCTGGTCCGGGAAGAGGCCCCACGCCGTTTGGATGTCATCGAAATGAGTGAAGTGATGAGCAAAACCGCCGGAGAATATTCGGCCAAGCTGGCGGCCGGAATCCGGCTGATCGACGAACGACGAAATCTCCGCGAGACCGCCGCGGCGGACACGCAGCAGCGCCGTTATCAGGACATGACCTTCCGCATTTTCCGCAACGACGCCATCCAGAAATACCGCGCCCAGTTTGATCTCGCCGCCCAGTACGTCTTTCTCGCCGCGGTGGCGTATGACTTCGAGACGCAGCTGCTCGGCGGCCGGGCTGGGGCGGGCCGCGAGTTTCTCACCGACATTGTCCGCCAACGCGCGCTCGGCGAAATTATCAATGGCGTGCCCATCGCCGGGCGTCATGGCCTGGCCGATCCATTGGCCCGGCTCAGCCAGAATTTTGGCGTGCTCAAGGGTCAGCTCGGGTTCAACAACCCGCAGACCGAAACCGGCCGCTTCTCGTTACGCAATGAACTGTTGCGCATGCGGGACAATTCGGACGCCTCCTGGCGGGCGGAGTTAAAGAAGAGCGTCCTGCCCAATCTCTGGAACGTGCCCGAGTTCCGTCGCTATTGCCGACCGTTTGCTCCGGAATCCGCCGGACCGCAGCCTGGTCTGGTCATTCGGTTCCCGACCACGGTGACGTTCGGGTTAAACTATTTCGGTTGGCCGCTTGGCGGCGGCGACAACGCCTACGACCCGACTCTCTTTGCCACCAAGGTCCGCAGCGCCGGCGTCTGGTTCGAGAACTACAATGGCAATGGGCTGTCACAAACTCCCCGCGTCTATTTGGTGCCCGTCGGCGCCGACGTGCTGCGATCGCCGTCCGGCAACGACCTCGAAACGCGCGAGTGGCGCGTGGTCGATCAGAAGATTCCCGTCCCGTTCCCAATCGGTTTTTCCAGCCTGAAAAACCCGTCCTGGATTCCCATGAACGATTCGCTCAGTGACACCTTCGCGGACATTCGGCGCTTCTCCAGCTTCCGCGCCTACCATGACAGGGGCACGTTTAATCCTGCCGAAACCGTCACGGACAGCCGCCTGATCGGCCGCTCGGTTTGGAACACCGACTGGATGCTGATCATTCCGGGCGGCACTTTCCTGTTCGATCCGAACCAGGGACTCGACACCTTCATCAGCTCGGTGAGCGACATCAAAATCTTTTTCCAGACCTACGCGTATTCAGGGAATTGAGGAGGATCAAAACATGCAAAGTTCAAAACTCAAACGGGCAACCGGCACGACGGCGGCCGCATGTATCATTTTTCAATTTCTCAGCTTTCCTTCCGGGCAAGCCGAGATTTCCGAGCCCGACAACCTCCTTTACGGCACGATCGTCATCGGCACCAATCCCGTCACCCCAGCCCGCAGCGACGTCGTGGTGGAGGCGCGCCGCACGCCCACCGGCCCAGCCGTGGCCACCTACCGGATGGGATCCAATCCCGGTCTGGGCGCTTTCTATGCGCTGCACATTCCCGTGGAAGCGTCGACCCCCGTAGCCAACACAAACGCCTCGCTGCCGGGAGACACCCTTTACATCGTCCTGTGCGATGCCTCGGGTGTGGAAGGTCAGGCGACCTACACCATCCCCGAACGCGGCGTGGTCCAGCGGGTGAACTTCGGCGTGGCCGTGGTTGACTCGGACGGCAATGGCCTGCCTGATGCCTGGGAAATCGCCTGGTTTGGGAAAACGGGACAAAACCCAAACGCAGACCCGGACCATGACGGCCGCTCGAATCTCCAGGAATGGATCACCGGCACCAATCCGCTCGACGCAAACGAGGCGTTCAGCGTTTCCATCCAACAAACCGCCGGCCAGATCCAGGTCGCGTTCGTCGCCTTGCGGGCCGAAGGCGCTGGTTATGACGGCATGACCCGGCGCTATTCGTTTCAATCCAGCACCAACCTGGCGTCGGGCTTGTGGTCAGGCGTAGCCGGATTCACCAACGTCATTGGCAACAACCAGCCTCTCACCTACCAGTTCCCGGCCACAAGCGCCGAACGACCGGTGTTCTATCGCGGCAGCGTGCGGCTGGAGTAATGCGATTTTCGATTGTCGATTCTCGATATTCTCGATTGTCGATTGTCGATTGTCGATTGGACAGCGCCCGCAATTGAAAATCGCAAATATCGCAAATCGACAATTGAAACGGAACCCGGGTCCATCGTTGTCAGGGTGCGCGGGCCCGATAGGTCCGCACCGGAGACAAGGGGGCATTGGGGTCGGTGAAATCGAAGTAATTGGTCGGAAGATAAACGCTCGTCCAGGGTGTCCAGTGCAGCAGATCGGTGGAGCTTTCCACGGTGTACTTGCGACCGAAATCGCCCGTCAGGCGGAACTGAAACGCCCCGTTGTCTGCGAGTTGGACGCCTCTGAAGATTGCGGGTCGTGAATTGCGGAACACGATGCGCATCCGGTTCGCCGTGGCGTCCTGGAAAAACTTTTCCACGGACCCGGCCACGCTTTCCGCCAGTGCCAGCATGTTGGAGTAGGGCGCGCGGCCCGGTTCGTGGAACAGATACAGGCCGAGAGTGAAATACTTTTGGGAAGTTGTGGAACTCGGGGAGCGTGCTCCCATGACGGCGGTCAAGTCTGCAATGCGGACCGGCACCTTCTGCGCGCTGTAACGGTTGTTCCCCAGAAGAACAGGGTTTTTCAGCAGATACACGTCGGGCACTTCAGCGGGCGCCAGCAGGCCCATCAAATAAAGATCGAGAGCCGAGAACCCGGCAGGGGCCAGGTAAGGCTTCTCAAGCAGGGTAAACGTGCCGTCGAAGTTGTCCGTCCACGCGTTGCCGCCCATCAGCGAACTTTCCGGGTAACCGGCCGAGCTGTAGTTCGTGGACACATGGGTGAAGGAGGGCACATGGAGATTGTCCTGCCAAAAGAGGGGCGGGTTGGCCAGGCTTTCCGTCTGGAGTGTCTGCGGGTTGCGGAAACTCGCGCCCACGCCCCAGCGATGGCCGATTTCCTGTCCAATCAATCCCACGGCATAGGCATGGTTGTGATACACCCGCGGGCCATCGGTGACGGTCTCGGCCAAACGCGGTCCGCCCAGGTAGAGCGGGGAAATCCCGACTTGCAATCGTGCCGAACCGAAGGTCGTCCCGCTCTGTGGACTGGCGTAAGTCCCGCCGCCGATGCCCTGGATGGGAATGTTGAGCGGGCCCGAGCTGGCACCCACGTTGTAGATGTCATCAATCCGGAAGTCGGTGAAGTGGATGGCCAAATCATCCACCGCAGGATGCCGCTGATACGCCGCGCGCGTCACGGCATTGATGCTCTTGCTGAACGCCGGGTAATGAAACGCTTCCAGCACATGTCCAGCGACATTCGTCGGCGCGGAGGAAAAGTCCACCTGCGCCGGCGTCGCGCTGTTCAAACTCACGGTGCGAAATGCAGGGTAAAACACCTGGTCGAACGGCGTGCCGGGTGAATTCCACCACACGGCATCGGCGGCCCAGGCGAATCCGGTTGCATTGCCAAGGAAAGTCTTGGAGAGGAAGAGTTGCACTTGAGCGCCGGTAATCCGATGGCCGATGACGTACGGGGCTGGGCCGCACCCATTGCGGGTGGTGACGCCGTCCGCCACGTTGACAGAGAACTGACATTCGGTCCCGTTGACCCGGAGAAAGATGCGATGCTCGATGAAGCCAGTCGCCACGCTCGACGGAACATTGTTCTGCATGGTGATGGTGAACCGCAGCAGGCTCCCGAAATCGTCCACGTCCACCGAACGGATTTCCACCGACACATTCAGTGCGTCCACCGGGTCGTCCACATGATCGAGCCTCACACCATTCGTGAGGCTGCCGGTGAACAGGCCGACGATGCCGTCCCGTTCCGGCACGCGGAGGTAGGAAAGGTCGATGACACCCGAAGGATAAATCCGCGCCTGAAACAGGTTCGTGCCGAGCGAGTCGTAGCCCACGTAAGGGCTCTCGTACCGCCTCACTTCCCAAGTGACCAGGCAGTTGGTCGAACTGCTGTTGACGTAAATGGCGTCGGTGTACGCCCAGGTGGACCACAGCACCGCGATCATTCGTTCCAGGCCAACCGCGGCGCGGCTGTCGATGGCGCAGGCTACGGATCGCATCGTCCCGTCCGCCCAGGGATCCCGTAGGGCCCACCAATTCGCCTCCGGCTGGCCAAATGAGAGGCTGCCATTGAGGTTGACGTACAACTGGCTCCAGGTCGCGCCGGCAAATGGGAAGGAAAAACCCAGCGGCACACTCCAGCCGTAGTTGTTGTATTGGCCGAGCGCGTTCCCGATGGAAAGTCTGGTCCCCCGCGGGGCGGTTTCCACTGCCGGTAGCACAGCGAGGGAATATCCATTGCTGGAAGCGGGCGTGAAGCGTAGCATCCGCCCTTCGAGATCGAAGTAGTTCGCCGGCTTTTCGATCAGCCCATCCGCCGGCAGAACCGAGATCGGGCCGGACAACGACGTTGCCTTCGCCGGGCCAATCACGACTGGCCAACCGCCGAGCGTGGCCCACAGGAAAAAAAACATCCGGGCCAAACTCTTACGTGGTGGGCTCGGGAACATTTTCATCCTGGATAGATTGATAAATAGCCGGACCCGTCGGCGGGGGGTGACCACCCCATAGCCAGATCGGGACCTTTCATCCAACGATCGGGCAGACGGTGAAGCTTATACCTCATCCGATGCGCCGCGGCAACGACTACCTGGCTCGCGCAGAACTCTCACTGTTTGATCGGCAGAGGCAGCGGTGGAGGTTGCGCGAGGCTGGCGAGGTTGGGTGCCCCGGTCGCGCGGGTGAGGATCTCACGAAAGCGCGTGAGCAGGCGACGGCGCGCGATCTGGATGAACGTCAGATCGGCCACCACCTGCCCCACCACGACAATAATGCTCGGCACCCAAACGGGCACGCGGGCGAATGACATGCCGACCATCAGCAATCCTTGAAGGAACGCCAGGACCAGCGCCGGCAGAAAATCCACAAAGACCAGCGTTTTCAGGATCGCGGGGTTGATTTTCCTGGAGATCAATCCCATCCACATCCCGAACCAACCCAACGCAAACATCCCAGTGACAACCGTAATCAGCGACCCGATGCCTGCGACCATCTGCGTGATGACAAGATCATTCAGCATGGGAGCTTGTGCCGTTGTCCCTCCGGCTGGCCCGGCCACGGTTATCGTCGTGGACCGAATCTGAATCACAGTCATGGTCGCGTGCGCGCAGAGCAAGAGCAGCGTCGGGACCAGGAAACGTCGCCTCAAGGCCCAGGCCTGTCCACGAACGATCTGTTGCGGGGATAACGGTGAGGTGAGCAGCAGTTCCAGCAACCCCGATCGCGCGCCCTCCAGGAAAAAGAGGCACGCCTGCGAGATGAGCCACAGTTTGATGACAAACCCGGCCAGGTAATAGAGCACGAAGCCGACAGTCGTCGCGGCCTGCCTGTCCTGAATGGCCCAAGCCACCGCCACCAGCAACCCCATGATCCCACAGAATACCCACATGAACCGGCCCAACCACAGTTCTCTTGCCGCCAGCCATCGGACTGGATTTTGCGCGAGCCACCGCTCGCGCAAGGCCGCGCGCCTGGCCGACCAACGAGCGCGAACCCGGCGTCCGCGCACGGTCCCGGCCGAAGGGTTGCGAGATTTCTCCTGCCAGGTGCGCGGCGCCAGGAACGAAGCAAGCCCAAGCAACAGCCAGCCGCTGGCATGAACCAGACACACATTCAAAGCCATCCCCACAGGCCGCGTTTGCACCGCCTGCAGAAAACCATAGAAAGGACTCAAATAGCTGAGACGCGGCACAAACTTTGTATTGTCCCAGCCGGTCAAAGCCGAATCCACCATGGGAAATCCCACGACGATGCCAAGGATCAGCAGCACGGTGGCGGTTAAAGCGCGTTGCGCATCGCGGCTGACAGTCGAGACACACACGCCGATCACCAACGAAAAGAAAAGCGTATTGCAAAGAACCAGAACCAGCCGCCAGAACTCCAGGCCGGTCACGCCGCCGATCAGGAACGTGATGCCCATGATCGGAAACGCGGCCAACAGGCCATAGGCAGCCTGCAGCGAACTGGCGAGCAGCTTGCCGAGCACCACATCGTATCCGCGCAGATCAGTCAGAAAGAGCAAACCGATCGTCCCCTCTCGTTTCTCCTCACTCAAACTGTCGAAAGTGAGAAGGACTCCGGCGGCGCAAACCGCCATAAAGGCGAGCCAGCTGAAAATCGAGAACAGGATGAGGCCCGTTTGTCCACCCGCTCGTTGCAAGGAGAGGATTCCCATCACACCGCCGAACAGCAAGAGCGCCCCGCCCGCCACAATGGTTCGCGCCCAATACGTGCCGCGCCGTCGCGCCGCCACGCGCAGTTCACGCTCCACGATAGGAAGGAAAACCATCCGATTTTCGATTTTCGATTTTCGATTGGACTAACTCCGCAATTGAAAATCGAAAATCGCCAATCGACAATTGAAACCGTCCCAAGTCCGAGCCAAAGAATTCCCGGAAGTGGGACGGGCGATGGCCGATTGCTGATTTCCGATTGGCGGTTGGTGATTTCCGATTGGCGGTATTGGCGGTTGGCTATCGGCTATTGCAATCGAAAATCGCCAATATCGCCAATCGAAAATCGCCAATTGTACTGGCATGCATCTTGCCACAGAGAGGCTCGCACAGCGCATGGCCAATAGCATCATGAACGATCTCAAATTCGCCTGCCGCCAATTGCAGAAGAATCCGGGCTTCACCGCGGTGGCGATTCTCACGCTGGCCCTGGGGATTGGCGCCAACACGGCCATCTTCCAACTGCTGAACGCAGTCCGTTTAAAAACGTTGCCGGTGACCAAGCCCCAGGAGCTGTTCGAGGTTCACATTATCGGCGGCAATCCCGGTCTGGGGATTTCCGATCGGGACAATTCCGAGATGACTTATCCCCTCTGGGAACAGACCCGGCAGAACGGCGGGATGTTTGCCGGCCTGTTTGCCTGGGGAACCATGGACCTTCCCGTCGGCCACGAAGCGGAGACGCGCATGCTCAAATGCCTGTGGGCGAGTGGCGATTTCTTTTCGGTGCTCGGCTTGCGGCCCGCCTGCGGCCGTCTGTTGGGTCCGGACGATGATCGGCGTGGCTCCGGCCCGGGCGGAGTGATCATCAGCTACGCGTTTTGGCAAAGCGAATTTGGCGGCCAACTATCCGTGATCGGCCAATCCATGACGCTGGGCGATCGTGTGTTTCAGATTGTTGGCGTCACGCCGCCGGGTTTCTTCGGTCTCGAGGTCGGGAAACAATTCGACGCGATCTTGCCGTTGTCCACGAGATTACTTTGGTGGGACAACGCGGAACGGAGCGACGTGTGGTGGCTGCGGGTGATGGGGCGGCTGCAGCCTGGTTCGACCATCAAACAGGCAGCCGGCTACGTGGAAGCGATTAGTCCGAACCTGATCGAAGCGACCTTGCCGATCGGTTATGCCGCAGGGACGGTCGAAAGCTATCGCAAATTCCGGTTGTCCGCGTTTCCGGCCGGCACTGGGGTGAGCCGGTTACGCAAGGAGTACGAACGTTCACTTTGGTTGCTGCTGGGGATTACCGGATTGGTGTTGGTGATTGCGTGCGTGAATCTGGCGAACCTGACCCTGGCCCGGGCCGGAGCGCGGATGCGCGAGATGGCGGTGCGGCTGGCGATCGGCGCGTCCCGGGCGCGGTTGATCCGACAGTTGCTTTCCGAAAGCCTGTTATTGGCGGCCGCGGGGGCCGCGGCCGGCGCCGGCCTGGCTCATCTGCTGAGCCGGAGCATCGTCTGGTTCCTCAGCACACAAGGCAATCGCCTGACTATCGATCTGGACGCGGATTGGCGGGTGGCGACCTTCACCAGCGCGGTGGCGATCCTGACTTGTGTTTGCTTCGGATTAACTCCCGCGCTGCGCTCGTCGCGCATCGCTCCCGCGGCGGCGCTCGGCGCGGGAGGACGCGTGGCGGGTCCGCGGGAAGGGTTCGCTCTCCAACGCGGGCTGACGATCTTGCAGATGGCGGTTTCGCTGGTGTTGTTGGCCGGCGCGTTGTTGTTGGTGCGCAGCTTTTACAACCTGGCCACGTTGCATCCGGGTTTCCGGCAGGATGGCGTGTTTGTCGTTTATGCAAACTTCGCGCGCCTCAAACCTACACCGGAAGGGCGGGCCGCGTTTAAGGAGGAGCTGTTGGAACGCATTCGATCCATCCCCAACGTGGAAGCGGCAGCTCTCACGACGCACGTGCCCGTCATCGGCGGCAGCTGGACGATGGGCGTGCACGTGTCGGGCGGGGCAACCGAGACCGAAGGCTCCTCCAAGGTCGCCTGGGTCGGCCCCGGCTTTTTCCGGACACTCGCCATTCCATTGCTGAGCGGACGCGATATTGCCCGCACGGATATGGCGACTTCACCCAAAGTGGCGTTGGTCAATGAAACGTTCGTGCGGCGGTTGTTGGGCGGGAGGAATCCCATCGGCGCGCGTGCGCGGACCGGGGCGGAACCTGGATATCCTGAGTCGACCTACGAGATCGTGGGCGTGGTCAAAGACACAAAATACGGCAGCCTGCGCGGTGAGATTCCGCCGATCCTGTTTGCCCCGGCGTCTCAGGTTCCGACGGCCAACCCGGTCGCGACGGTGGTCGTTCGCACGTCGGCGCCGTTGGCGGGAATCATGGCTGCAACGCGACAACGAATCGCGTCCTTGGGCGCCGAAATCCTGATGGGCACGCAAGTGTTGCAGACCCAGATTAGTGAAGGACTGGCACGGGAACGATTAGTCGCCTGGTTGTCGGGGTTCTTTGGGGTGTTGGCCGTAGTGCTGGTGGTGGTCGGTTTATATGGGCTTGTCTCCTACACGACCTTACTGCGCCGGAATGAATTGGGCGTTCGATTGGCTTTGGGCGCGCAGAAAGGAAATATCCTGTGGCTGGTGTTGGGCCAAGGTCTGCGTCTGGCCTGCCTTGGCATTTTCCTGGGCCTGATCGGCGCCGTGGGACTGACGCGTTTGTTGGGCACCCTCCTGTTCGACTTGAAGCCGACCGATGCGACGACGCTGCTCGCCACCTCATTGCTCCTGGTCGTGGTAGCGACGCTGGCCTGTTTGTTCCCGGCCCGTCGCGCCGCCAACGCCGATCCGATGTCGGCGCTCAGACATGAATGAGTCGCGCCACGAACTCCCTCTCCCCTCAACGGGGAGAGGGCCGGGGTGGGCAGAAAATGTTCGCTCCGGGCCCGGTGTCTAAATTCACCCAAGTCGAAACGGCCAAGTAGTTAGTCTTCGACCAAAACTTTGGCGTGACAAGCCGGACGCGAACTCGTCTCAACGTTCCACTTCGAGATTGGAGCGTGGCAGATTGAGCGTTGAGTGCGGAACGTTTTTGAGCGCGTGGCCTTCCTGGTGAGGGCGTGCAGGGGCGGCTGAGCGGGGCTGCGGGCGCGGGTGCGGGTGCGGGTCGAGTTCAGGTGAGAAGACGACCTTGATCATGGCCACCAGTTTGTTGGCGGCGAATTTAACCAGCCTGTTCAATCTGAAGTCCATGCAATAGCCCATCGTCTTGAGCACCTTGCCGCTATGCAGGTAATCGGCCGTGGTCATGTCCTGCACGCCGGATCCGCCGTTCCAGGTATTGTAGAATCGAAACATGGCCGCCACCGTGAGGGCATCGTAAACGGCTTCCTCGCTCCAGCCCGCCTTCTTAAGCTTGCTGATATCCGAGTCAACAATCCGCGATGGGTTCTCGGTTAATTTGGCCAGGTACCGGAACAACTCTTTATGGGCCGCGTCGAGCCGTGAACTTTCCAGATCGGCCAGGACTTCATCGATCAACTCTCGCTCCAAATAGTGGGCCGCCGCCGCCGCGTGAGCGTCGCTGCAAAATGAGCATTGATTTCTACGAGACACGAACGCTCCGATCAATTCCCTGAGGCCTGGCGAAAGAGGCGAGGGCCCGCGCATCACTTCCTCAGTGAAACGGACCAGATGATCGGTGGTGCGTCGTTTGAAGCGAAAGAGATGCAGGATCTCAGGTATGACTTCGCCTGCATCACGCAACCGCTGGAAGGCGATCTTGGTCATTCCTTTCGCCGGGCGGCTCTCAATTTCTTTCAGGAACATAAGTTGGTTTTGGGTGGGCGCGTCGATCAGCCGCCTACCAGCAGGATGCTCCCCAAAGGCACGGGCGAGGACGGAGGCAGCACAACATCCTTCTCCTTCTCGCATCGTATCTTCATGGGTTAGTTCGTTTCTGATCAGTACACAACTGGACTGGAGTGAACCTTTTCCGGGTTGATTGAGTGCCCCACTATACAGAGGCGGTCTGGCGGGACAACGCTGAATCCGTGGATGGCGTCATTCGAGTGACGAACCGCTTTGAGCAATTGACGAAACACCGCATTGGGAGAGCCGTCCAGCCTTTCCGGAAGCCAAAGGCACTTTGTCGCAAGCGCAGTTAACCCAAGGCCTTACACACGCCGGGATGTCAGCGCACCCGGAAGAAACGACACGGCTCATTGGTGTTGGGCGTGATCTCGATCCCATCCCAATTGCCAATCGCACCCGTATTCGGATAAGGCACCCAATCGATGAGGTTGGTCGAGGTCTCAACCACGCGCAAAACACCCACGGAAGAGCAGTTAGCCGGATTAAGAACGATGATAGTCCCTGTCGGAGTCGACCTCAAGACGGGGCCCAGACCAGCCGGCCGTTTCAATGCCGCCGCCGGCGCCAGCGGCGGCGCCAACCGCAGAGTCCAGCTAAACGCGTCCCATCCTTCCAAGCTCACGCCTGCGACATCAATTGCGATCTGATAAGTCACGCCGGACGTCCCTTCGAAGTCGGCGGTGCCCACCCCGTTGGTCACGGGTTGCAAGCTCTCCAAGGAGTCCCCGACATACACGGCGATCCGTTGATAGGATCGCAGCAAAAGGATGTGGGCGACGCCATTGGCAGGGGCTGTCCATGACCACCAGACGGATTTCCTGGCCGCCGTCCCGCCATGGGCTGGTTCGCTGGCTTCCGCGCTGGCCGTTCGGTTTGAACCGACGATGCTCAGGTCGGTGCCCGTGAGCGCGATGCGATTGGTGAACTGATCGTTCACGGGCGCAGGAGCGTAGGTCGCACTGAGGGTAAACGGGGAGGGCACGCCCCTGCCCGTGGCGCGGAGCACATAAGTATGGCCGGCGGTCACCTGAACCAAGAGGGACGAAGCGAAATACCAAGGATCAGACGGAACCTGTTCCAGGTTGGTGAGCGCATTGCCGGAAAACAATTCCAACCCGAGGCCAAAGGTCTGCGCCAATAGATCGAACCGGTACATCCCGTTCGACGGCGCCGTCCAGGTCCACCAGACCGAGCTGGTCAGATTCGAAGCGCTTACCCCCGGCTCATTTGCTTCCAGTCCGCCGCCTTCCAGATTGCCCGCCACGGTGGTCGTGAAGGCGCGGCGTCGGGCAAAGTCGTCATTCGGCGGCGCAGAGGTGTAATAGATGCGCAGGCGGAATTCGCCGGAACTGGACCAGATGTTTCGATCGACGGCGATTTGATAGTCCTTCCCTGCCTGCACCTGCAAATTGTAGGCGGCCTCGTTGGCATTCGTGTCGGTGAGCGGAATCAATTGGGCCAGGGTGGAGCCGGTATAGATGTTGAGGATGCCGCTTATGCTGAGGGCCTCCACCAGAAACGTCGCGCGACCAGCACGCGGAGCACGCCACGTCCACCATACGGTTTGGCCGCCGGCCCATGGGCCGCCCAGTGGCTCGGCCAGCTCCATCGTGGCCCCTTGGTTCGAAGCGGTGATACTCACCGGGGCCCCATTCAACCGCACGCGTTTCGAGAAATCGTCGTTGCGGGGCGGCGCGCGATACGCCAGTTCCAACTCAACGACCGTGCCGCCAGGCACACGTTCATAGTAAAAGGGGTCCGGCTCGATCGCGATCTGGTAAGCGCTTCCGGCGACAACCGAAAACTCCAGGCCGCCGTAATCCTGTCCTGCCGCCACCCGAGTCAGGCCCGCCAGAGTGTCGCCCGTGTAGACCGAGATCCGCGGCGACATGAAGTTCGTCGAACGCAGCAAATAACTGCCGTTCGTTGGTGCAATCCATGAAAACCATACCGAATGTTGCACCGGCAGATTCCCCATGAACGGCGGTTCCTCACTTTCCGCCGTGGCATCCTGCGCATCCACGCCAAACTGGACGTTCAATCCCGATATGACCCGGCGATTGGAGAAATCATCATTGTCCGGTCGCTGCGCTGGCCGAATGCTCAGCGTGAACCTGCCGCCTTCGATCACCGCCAGCCTGTACTCGACCCCTGCGGTGACCTCGAGCAAATGAGTGTCCGACCCGGTGGCCAGAGGAATCAGTTCCCCGAGAACGTCTCCGCGATAAATCTCCAAAGCCTGCGCTGGCCGGGCCGAAAAGGAATAGATACCGTTGGTCGGCGCCGTCCAGCGATACCACGCCTTGGCGGTCGCGCCGAAGGTGCTGCCAACCTGCGCCACGTTCGCGCCCGCCAAGGGCGCCGCCGAGGCAAACTCATCGTTGTCCGCTGAGGCTCCAGGAAGTATCCGCAACAAGAACCGAGCAGCCCCGCCCGTGACAGCAATCTGATAATCCGTCTCCGCATTAGCCCAAAACACCGGATCGCCAATTGGCGCCGGCACTTCCGGGCTGGACACTGGACTTAACTGCGCTAACACCTCGCCCGTATAGATGCTGGTCCGGATCGGGCGCAGAGCCGGGGAACCGGGCCGGGGCGTGCCGAACAAACTAATTCCCGGGCTGGAATTCGGGATCAGAACCGCCGCCACCCGATACACACCAGAGGTCGGTGGGTGCCAGGTCCACCAGACCGAGGGAACAGGGGTAAAAAAGTTTCCGGGCTCACCATATTCTGTGGTGGCTCCAATCAGAGTCCCGGTCACAGCATTGTCGCCGGACGCCAAGACCAGGCGCTGGGCAAAGTCATCGTTCACCGGCGGGGCATACGGACGCAACCGCAGCAGCACGTCATTCGTGTTCTCCCCCTGAATCGCCAAGTGGTAACTCATCCCGGCCTGGGCATAGAACGCGAGCCCATTGGTTTCACCAAAAATGCGCTGCCCCACCAGACTCAGATTCGAAATCGAGTTCCCCACCGCGCAGGACACGGTCAAGCCCTCCGCGGTCGCGAGCACGGGGCCGGACGCCGGCGCCGTCCACAAAAACCAGATGTCCGGAGTGCCCGCGGTCCCGTAACCGATCTGTCCCGGGAAACCCGGCGATTCGCTGGTCGCATCGCGCGTGGTGGCCACCACCGACACCGACTCGCCCGACAAGCTGATTGGAGTCGCAAAATTGTCGTTGGCCGGCGGAGTGACGGAACGGATCCGAAGGCGGAACGGGCCACTTGCTCCCGTAAACCCAGCCACCTGAATCTGGAACGCCTCGCGCGCGGAAGCACGAAGCGTCACGGACGCACGCGCTTCGCTTCGTGAGACAAGACTCTTGAATTGGGAACCAGAATAAAGCCTCAGGTAATGGGAAATGCCATCGCCAGCCAACGGCTCGCTCACCTCGAACCGATACACACCGTCCCGAGGCGCTTTCCACGTGTACCAGACCGAAAGTGAAAATCCGCTCTGCTCATCGGGCTCCTGCGAGGCTCCGGTCGTGTCGCCCGCCGTCTCCACGTTGGGGCCTTTGAGAAGACTGCGCCGCGCAAAATCATCGTTCTTGGGCGACAACCCCGTTACATTCACCACACACGACGTGACCGACCGTCCGTTGATCGTGGCCACCGCCTTGAGATGATGTTCTCCGCGGAGAACATTCGTCCAGGTGGTCTGGAACGGCACGTTGGTGGCCACCCCAACCAGGCGCCGGCCATCATAGAACCGCACCGTTCCCACCGCCCCCGTCGCCCCCACCACCGCCGCAAACACCGACCCCGGCTTGCCGGAAGCCAACCGCATGCCTTCCACCGGTGACAAAATCCGGACCTGAGGCTGGGCCTCCGAAAGCCCCGGCAAATCGCCGGCGGCATAACGCGCCACATACTCGCCCAGGATAGGAACCTGGCCCTGCCCCTGCGCTTCTGCTTCGTCTCCCACGACCACCAAGCGGCCCATCGAATCAAAGGCCATCCGCCTGACCCTGGCCGGCCCGTCGCAGGGCGGCCGACCGGCGATGGTGACTGCACCCGCGCTCCCGAGGTTCGCGAAGTAAGGCACACCGAGCCCGCCATCATCGTTGAAAACGCCAACCGGCATTTGATCCGGCGGGATCGCAATCGCGCGGAAATCATCAAAACCGCTCACGTGAAAAAAGCGCGTGTCGAGGATCCGCGTGCCTGCAGGATCGAGTTTAATCAGGAATTCCCTGGCGCCCGCGGAGAGCCCCGGCAGCAACGGACCAGCCCCCAGCGCCGGAAAAGTTTGGGAATAGGTCCGGCCGGCAATGAAGACTTCTCCCGTGGCGTTTACGGCCACCGCTTTCGCCTCGTCGTAAACGTCTCCGCTCAAAAAGGTGGAGAACAGCGTGGTGCCATCGGCGGCGAGCTTCATCACGAACGCCGTCGCGTTCTCAGCGGAAAGGACTTTGTGAGGCTGCAGCGCCTGGGACGTTGGAAAGTCCAGGGACGAGGTGCTTCCGACCAGGCAGGCCGTGCCGGCCTCATCCACCGCCAGACCCGAAATGGTGTTCAACGAGCCGCTGCCTCCGATTCGCGTGAGGAACCGGAATTCCGATCCATCCCCGGCCAGCCTGGCGAAAAACGAAAGGGTGGTCCCCTCCCGCCATGGAAAGGGGTCCGTGCCCGGCAGAAAATCAACCGAAGAGGTGGACCCGGCGAAATAAATCTCGCCTTGGCCATCCAGCCCCAAACCCGTCGGAAACTCGTCGCCAATTCCACCTACGAGCGTTGAAAAAATGACATTCGTGCAGCTGGAATCGAATTTGATGATGAAAAGGTCCTCCCCGCCGAGGCCAGCATGAGTGGGGCCATTGAGGACCGGAAACCCTCGCGAGGACGTCAAGCCCAACGCCACCACATTCCCCGAACGATCCACCGCCACGTTCTGCGCTGAATCCCCGCCTTCGCCGCCAAACACGATCGTGGCCACTCTGGAACCGTCCGCCGCGAACTTCATCAGGAAAGCATCCGCCTGCCCTGCCGGCGCGTTGGTTCCACCGAGCCGGATTGCCCCCGGCAGGCTCGCGGCACTGCTCACCACCCCGCAAACATAAGTGTTGCCACTGTGGTCTGTGGCCACGTCATTGATCTGAACCTGGTCCCGGTCAAACTGGGCGAGATATTCCAACCCCCAAGCAGCTGGACACACCGCCAGCAATAACATCAACAGTCGTAGTCGGACGGGGTATGCCATGGTGTGTTGGTGGCTCCAGATCTTCAGCGGAACGCGGCAGGATCTCATATCCACGCGCCTCAAGCAAGATGGATCTTGTAGGGCGAAATGAGAGCGCATTCACGCGCACCGCCCCTGGAACAGTGCGACCTCGATACGTATTCAACACGCTGACCGCTGGAAAAACGCCGGAATCCCCTCTCCCCTCAACGGGGAGAGGGCCAGGGTGAGGGGTGAGAATGGCAGAAAATCTTCGCTTCGGGGGCAGTGTCTGGGGCCCTCTGAATCACCCGAAAAATGATCTCGGGCGGCTCTTCACCTCGGGCGGGTCGCCACCTGGCCAGAACCACTGCTTGCAGTCGACAGGGCAGAAAAATGGAGGGCAGAAAAATGATCTCGGGCAGCTCTTCACCTCAGGCCGGGTCGGGCCTGGCTCCGCATGGCCGTTGAACCCCGAACCGTGAACCCCGAACCCCGAACCGTGAACCCTGAACCCTGAACCCCGAACCCCGAACCGTGAACCGTGAACCCTGAACCCCGAACCCCGAACCGTGAACCGTGAACCCTGAACCTGGAACCCTGAACCCTGAACCCTGAACCCCGAACCGTGACTCATCTTTTTGCCGATCCCAGGCTAAAAATAGTGTCTCCTTGGTTGGTTGGCGGGGATTAATAGTCGGATGACTGACTGGCAGCTACTTCAAATTTACGTGGAGAGCCGTTCCGAACCGGCATTCGCCGAACTGGTCAGGCTACATCTCGACTGGGTTTATTCGGTGGCACTTCGGCAGGTCGGGGATCGGCAGTTGGCGGAAGAGGTGGCGCAGTCCGTTTTCGTTCTGCTGGGCCGCAAAGGCGCTGACCTGAGGCCAGGGACGCTTCTGGGCGGCTGGCTATTCCGCACGACCTGTTATGTGGCCAGCCGCGCCCGGCGGGAAGAACAGCGGCGTAAAAACCGCGAAGCAAAAGCCTCCGTTATGCTTCATGACCACAATTCTCCTGACTCAGACGAGACGGAGATCCTCTGGCAGCAACTTGCCCCGCATCTGGATCAGACTGTGTCGTCGCTCTCCGAGGCTGATCGCGCGGCGATCCTCCTGCGTTTCTACGAAAAGATGCCGCTGCGTCTGATCGGCGAACGATTGGGCATCAGCGAAGACGCCGCCAAAAAGCGCGTCAGCCGGGCTCTGGAGAAAATGCGCCGGTCTTTGGAACGGCGCGGAGGCGGGCGGATCACCGGGACTGCCCTGGCTGCCGTCCTGGCCGAAAAAACGGTCCAACCTGCATCAGCCGCGTTGGCCGGCGCCGTCGTAAAGATCTCCGTGAGCTCATCGGCGTCCACCTTAGCCGCGTTGCCGCAATTGGCGCAGATCACTCTGCGGGCCTGGCGCTGGGCCAGGTTTAAGGTCGCCCTCGGGTTTGGCACCGGTTCGTTGGCGGTGTTCTTTCTCGCGCTGAGCGCTCGCGGTCCAAGCGCAAGCCAGTCCGACTCAGCCTCCAGCGCCCTCCACGACTTTCCTGCAGCAGACGCCAGCCCAGCTCAGCAGGAATTGGGAGCAAATAAACAGATCGCCCTGAATGGAGCTGATCAAGCACAACCGCCCCCAAAGACCGGCGTCGTTACCGGCTGGGTCATGGACGAAACCGGACGCACGATCGCCGGCGCCGCGGTTTTCGGCGGCTTCGAGTCCAAGCCGTTTGCCAGGGACATCACGGATCAATCGGGTCAATTCGCGTTGAGTGCCCTAGCGGCGCCGCCCCTCGTAACGGTCAGCGCGGACGGTTTTGGCGCCGATCAGCAAGAGGTTGATCCGGATAATCCGGGTGGGCCGTTGATTTTTCGGCTTAGGCCGGTGCGGCCATTAAACGTGCGTCTGGTGGACGAATCGGGCCAGGGTATCGAGGGCGTGAAGCTGTTCCTGTCCCAATGGTGGGGAAGGTCAGGAACACTTGGCCAGTATTTGCCTCAGCGATCCGATGCGGACGGACGATTACAGTGGTTATCTCCTCCCAAAGGTGGATTGGAACTCTCATTCGCCAAAACAGGCTATCGCTATGCGCGCACGAATCGGTTCACCGCGGATGGCGAAGAACACGTCATCGTGTTGCATCCCACCGCGACCGTAAGCGGCAACGTCACCGACGCCGAAACCGGCGCCGCCTTGGACACGTTCAGGTTCACCCAAGGGCACTCACAACCGTGGTCCCCAGGTGACCCTCTGCCGATGTGGGATACAGGCAGTCAGCCTGCCAGTAATGGCTTTTACTCCGCCACGATCGAGGAAGAACAAGTCCCTTACTTGCGCATCGAAGCGGATGGCTACGAAACCGTCGAAACGGAGATTCGACTGACCAATGGCGTCGAAGCCGTCCGCGATTTTGCGCTGAGACGCAACAGCGCGACCAACTCCATCCGCGGCATCGTGCGGAAACCCGATGGCCGTCCGGCGGCGGGCATCGAGGTCGCCCTTTGCACGATGCAAGTGGGCGTCATGCTCAATGGAACCGCTTTTGAGCCGGGCGCGTTCGGGAATATGAATCAGTCGCAGCGATATGCCTATCGGCGGCGAACGGACGAGCAAGGCGCATTCTCGTTTGATCCAAAGCCGGGAGCGCACACCGTCGTGGCGGTGGGAGCTGAAGGCTTGGGTCGCGCGCGTTGCTTCGATTTTTCCAACCCGCTTGAAATCCAGTTGCAAGCGTGGGGACGGATCGAGGGAATCGTGCGCACGCGCGACGGGCAGTGGGCGGATCGGGAACTGCACTGGCTTGCACCGGGCAACCTGACGAGTTGGATGACTCTCTTTCACGGCGGGTTCACCACCCGCTCGGATGCGACCGGCAGGTTTTCCCTGGAACACGTCCCGCCGGACAGCGGTCGAGTGATGTTGCGTGGAGACACGGACGCGGCCCCCGTCATGTCTGCGGCTATTCAGGTAAGTCCCGGCGCGACCGTGCAAGTGCAGGTGGGCGGCGTTGGTCGCATGGTCTTGGGCAGGCTGGTGGCGCCAGCCAACGTCGAAATTCGGAGCTGGTCGAACCAGGTGACGTTCGCGCGTCTGGACAACGAGTGGGCCCCTTACCCGATGCCCAAGACGCTCAAAGGCAACGAGGCGGAGCGCTGGAAATTGGAGTATGAGGAATCGGAATCCGGCCGGGCCTGGCTGCGGGAGAGTCGTCATTACGACTTCAAAGTGGCAACAGACGGCTCGTTCACCATCCCTGAAGTTCTGCCAGGAAGTTATCGATTACACATCAGCGTGGCCCAAGGTTCGCTCGGGTCGGGAGTGGACCAGAAAGCCCGTAACCCGGGTGATCCGCAAATCGCCTGGGGCGGCATGAAACTGACGGTGAAGGAAACTTCCGAGGACGGTGGCGCACCCATCGATCTTGGGGAGATACGTCTCACTCCTTCTCCTTAGGGACAGGGCAGAAAAATGATCTCGGGCAGCTCTTCACCTCGGGCCGGCTCGCCACCTGGCTCCGTGTGGCCGTCCCGGCAACGTCCATCCCCATTTTTCTGCCCTCCATCTTTCTGCCCTCCATCTTTCTGCGTGTGAATGCCCCCAATCGTCACCAGAATTTCAAAAAAAATGTCCTGCATCGCCCTCCTGGTTCGTTGTAGAGCTGATACGTTTCGAAAACAAACGAACTGTTAACCATTATTGTTTATGAGCACGACAAAGGATTCCCGTGTGATTCAACCGTACCTCTTCTTCAACGGCAGCTGCGAACAAGCCGTGGGATTTTACCGCAAAGCCCTCGGCGCTGAAGTCGAAGTGATGATGCGCTATAAAGAAAGCCCCGAACCGCCCAAGCCGGGCATGGTCCCGCCTGGGTTCGAAAACAAAATCATGCACGCCAGCTTCCGCATCGGGCAGACCACCGTCATGGCCTCGGATGGCTGTCATGCCGACAAGACCAATTTCCAGGGCTTTTCCCTCTCGCTCGCAGTCGACACGGAGGCCGAGGCGGATCGTTATTTCGCCGCCCTGGCCGCAGGCGGACAAGTCCGGATGCCGCTGACCAAAACTTTCTGGTCGCCCCGCTTCGGCATGCTCGAGGACCGTTTCGGGATCGGTTGGATGATTAGCGTCGTGGCGAAGAAATAGTCGCGAGCGTAGCCGAACCCTCTCAAGTAGAGCCGACGTCAGGAAGCCTGCCCTGAGCTTGTTGAAGGGCCTTGCCCTGAGCAAGCCGCGCAGCGGCGCGTCGAAGGGGTTTCCTGCAGCGCCAGCGCGATGCTGGCCAGGGACGCGACCGCGCATAAGCCCCAATAGCTCGTATAGGCCCCGGAAAGCCACGGGACGGAACCCGGGTCCAACAACCGAAGCCAGAACACCATCCCGCCGGCAATACTTAATCCCAGCAAGCTGCGCCAACGTTGCGCCAGACATACGCGATGACTCATAGCGCAAGAATAACCCAGTCTCCGGCCTGTCGGCTACCCTGCGGAACCACCCGTGAGCTTCTAGGGGATTCCCCGGTCGGTACTCACCCCAGGGAAAGTTCGATCGCGCTTGGTTTGGCGAGTACTTTGTTTAGCGTGGTGGCCGCACACTGTAGCGGCGGTCTGCGACCGCCGACCTTCAGATCTAATTTCTTGTGGTGCGGC
>DATLUX010000656.1:0-6945 GCA_035577805.1 Verrucomicrobiia bacterium | reverse complement strand
TGCCGAGACCTACGTTACAGGCTGCGTTGGTAATCAGGACATCATTTTCTGGATTTACCCCGATGGTGCCGCATTGCAGGTGGGACGTCGGCACCGGGCGTTTGGGTTCCCGAAACGCGAATCACTTGTTGATACCGCCAGTGAATTCCTGGACGAGTTCATGAAGGTCGTAGACGGACCGGACGCGGCAGGGAGGAATTGAGTGTGAGAGGGTCACCGAACAGGCGCTGCACCGAATGGCGGCCCCGCCACGCAGCTTGGCAATTCGAGCATCACGGAGGGGCCGCCAAGGGTGAGCTGAGTCGTTGGATGTGAGCGGTGTGAGAGCAATAATTCCAATGTTACTGCTGATGGCGCTCGTTGCTGGGTGCAAAAGCGCTCTGGACGTTTATGAGAGCAAAGCACCGGCCGCGGTGGTCGTTTCGACCAATTCAAATGGAACACTTTCTCTTGCTTCACGCGGCCTTTCCTCCGAGATCGTGCTTGTTACCGCAGCAGTTCAGCGGGTAGATCTTCCATTACTTAACAGCCCGTCTATAGCCGGGGACAAAGCAACTTGCATGCTCTCGGTTCCAGCCCATTCCATCCCCGCTCATCCAAATTTCCGCAGGGTTGCCCTGCACTATGACAACCATGGCTGGCTGCAGGGGCTCGACGCAGGCACGCAGCTTGTACTCCGTTTCCAGAAAAACGGTGAGTTTGGCGGAGTAGAATTCCCAGCAAATTTCATTCAACAAAACGGTCCGGCGAACCGGAGCCAGCCGGTTTCATTACAGACAAATCAACCATCCGCGGCGGCTGGCTCCGGTCGCTGACCCGATCGTTCGCTGAAAGCGCACCATGGAAATTCGACGCTACCAACAGGGTGAGGAAGGCGCAATTTGGCAGGTGTATTTTGCGGCGACGCGTGAGTCGATCGCTCGCGATTACCACGCCGACTTGATTGATCGATGGGCTCCGCACGATCACGACGTGAATAAGTGGAAAAATCGCCTTGTGCAGAAGAATCCATTCGTCGCTGTCCAGGGCGGAGAGATTGTTGGAATGGCAGAAATCGAGGCGGGCGGTTTCATCGACTACTTTTATGTTCATCCGAAGGCGCAAGGCAGGGGAGTCGGCAAAGCGTTGCTTGCCGCGGTGGAATCCGAGGCGGCAAAGTTGGGAGTGAGCTTGATCTTTGCAGATGTGAGTATCACCGCGAAGTCCTTTTTCTTGTCGCGAGGGTTTTGCATTACAGAGGCCAAGTCAAATGTCATTCTCGGTCATCCTGCTCCGAATTTTAGAATGGAAAAGAGGCTGAACGGCGAACAAGGCGGTGCAGTGAATCAGAGCCAGCCGATTCGCGCAGTGACAAATCGATCGTCAGTGGCGGCCGGCTCTGATCGTTGACCTTCACGTTCGGCGGCATTACGCGCAATGTCATGAACAATGGCTTCTGCAAATTTCCTCAGACGCGGTTCTGGTACGAGGTTCGTGACTACCTCGCGGAGCTTCCGGGAGTAGCAGTCACGGACGCCATCGATGCTCCGGTTGTTGGCTCATGGATCGATTTCACCTTCCGTGGGCATTCGTTTACGATCAATGCGGAGTCTGGAGAGTTCGTGTTTTTCGTCGAGGCGACAGGCTGCACCGAGTCCGTGTGTGCTGAGGTCAAAGCGCACTTTGCGTGGTTCTTTGCAGAGCGGACAGACCAAGGAGACGGCGGTGACATCACTTTGAGACGAGTATGACCAGGCCGCGAGCCAGGGCTGCTGCAGTGAACGCGTCGGTTGCGCTCAGGTTGCAGGTCGGGCACACTGGCGGCGCGTCACTGAATGCGCCCCCGCACCGCCAGTCCCCGACTTTTTCGGATGACATCCTGGGGCCCGACGATATCGTTGTTGCATGAAGGTGAAGGTGCGCCCGCTATTCATGTTGGGCGGTGTTCTTGCCGCAGCTTTGGTCGTAGTGGGGTGCGGAAAACAAACCAAAGGCGATCCGGCTGCCCCCAAATCGTCCCGGACGACCAAGCTGTCGCTGTCCGCCAGGGCTGCGCGGTTGCGCTGGAACATGGCCACTTTGACGGAGAATTATCTGCAAAAGGGGCATCACGACGCCGCTTGGGATGAAGACGCGACCAACGCCCTGTCGGTCTTCGCGCAGATTCGCGCGGACAGCGCATCGGTAGAGGAGGTTCAATATAGTTTCTTGGCCACGAGTTGCGAGCAAGCGGTGCGCCGCGGGTGTGAAGATCCGATGATTCTTTATCTGAATACGCGCTTCGGGCTGGCGCGCCAGGAAGGCATGACGGACGAGGTGATGGCGCAGGGCTTTCGCAAGGCGGCGGCAGCCACCGCGCAATATCCGTGCGCGTGGATTCGCCAGTTCTACATCTGTCTCCGCACGGCCGAGGCGATCGACAATAGTCTGCCTGGGCAACCTTCCCCAGAAGGACATCGGTTCCGGCGCGACGCACTCTTACGATTGCAGCGCGCGCTCGACGAACCCGACATTCCGGTGGTGGAAGCCCAGGAGGCGTGTCGCGACCTGCTGGCTTCCCTGGACAAGTGGCCGAACCAGTATCCGGAATATTTCAAGGCGCTGGAACCCATTCTGCAGGAGCATTGGCCCAAGGAAGGGTTCGTTCTGCTGTTAAAGGGAGAGTTCGAGATTAATCAAGCCTGGCGCGCCCGCGGCTCGGGCTACGCCGACACCGTGACGGAAGATGGCTGGAAACAGTTCAGCACGCATCTCGCGCAAGCGGCGCAAGCGCTGGAGAAAGCTTGGAAACTTTCACCGTCCGACCCGAAGATCGCCATCCAGATGATGCAGGTCGAGTTGGGGGAAGGCAAAGGCCGCAAGCGGATGGAACTCTGGTTCGATCGCGCCATGGCCCTGGATCCCGATAACTACGATGCCTGCCATCACAAACGGAATTATCTCGAACCAAAATGGCATGGCTCCCCGGAGGAAATGATCGCCTTCGGCCGGGAATGTGTGGCTTCGGAGAAATGGGGTGGCCGCGTTCCCCTGACCCTGGTGGACGCGCACGTCAGCCTGGCCGGTTATGCCAAGGCCGTCGGCAATACCAACTACTGGCAGCAGCCACAGGTTTGGACGGACGTCCGCGCCGCTTTCGAAAAGTTTTTTGCCCTGAATCCAGACGGAACGGGTTGGCGCCACAATTACGCGTATCACGCCTTTGCGTGCGACCAATGGGATGCCTTCAACCAGCAAATCGCCTTGTTTGGCGGCTACACCAATTACTCCTACTTCGGCGGCCAGGATAGCTTCGAACGCATGGTCAGCCTGAGCCAGGCCAAGGCGGCCAAGCGGACTCGAGATTAGTTGTGTTAGAAAAGACAAACAGGAAGGCGGGCCTCTTCCACGGAGCTATTCCTGCCACACCCTGGCGTCCTCCCGAATGTGCCAGTGTTGGATTGGCTTTCCGGGCGCGTTGCTCACCCCGACCGTGACCCGGTAACCTTCAGCCGTCTCTGTCAGAACAGGCGGTTGCGCCAGGTTCGCCCCCAATCCCGGCGATAACGATGGCAGTTCGCCCAGCGTTTTTGCCCAACGCCGGTTTTTTTTCTGAAAATCTTTCTGCGCATAATAAATCTCCTGCAACACGTCGCGCGCGCCAGCGGCGGGGTCCGGGACGAACCTGGCCTGGCCCACGGGTTGGCGGGTGAACTGCACATAACCCCACTTCTCGGGCCGATGCATGTCGATGATGCCTTGCGGTGACCACACCCAATTGTCCTCCTTGCGGCCCGGCACCTTCCGGTATTTGCCCTCGAGGATGTCGACCTCCCATTCGACGCGGGAGAAGCCGATCCGCCATTGATCGCTCTCCTGAGGCGGGGCCGGGCGACGCGCATGTTCACCCAACACCTTCCAGGGGATGGCAATTTCCACGGACCAACCCCGGTCGCGATCCGAGGGGTTGTTGAGGGTTCCTTCAAGATGGACGGCGGTTTTTAGCCCCGGGATTTCCCATTCGTTCAAGGCCGGGCCTCCGTCCTTGTAGGGTTTCTTTAGCAACAGATCCCAGCCGGTATTGAGCGCATTGATCTCAAACTCGTAGTAATCATGCGCATCGCCATCGGGATCAATGAACACTTCGAAATCCGGATCCTGGAAAATAACGGCGTCGTGATTGGTCAGCGTGGCCCATAGATGCGGTTCCTCCATCTCGGCTGCTACGTAAAAGAACTGATCGTCCCACAACATTTTGGCCCGAGTCCGAAACCGCGGCTTGGGTTTGGCGTCCCCTTCGATGTCAGCGAAGTCCTCGGTCCAAGGCGCCAGGCCCCAGGCGGCTTCGGATGGGCTGCCATCGATCTGGATCGGCGTGGAAGTGTACTGGGCCAGATACTGACGGGGCTTCATCCTCTTCAGACGGGCCCAATCCGACATGTAATCGGCGGCGGCAATGAAACCAGGCGCCTGCAACAATGCCGCGATGAGCAGGATCCACAACATCCAGCATTCAACCGAGCGGTTCATCGAACCTGAGCACATCTGACAGGCTGGGGCCAGACGCTAATGAGTTCTGATTTTGCGAGTCAAGGACTGAAGTTTTGCTGAACCCTGAACCGGGAACCCTGAACCGGGAACCCTGAACCGGGAACCCTGAACCATTTTCCACTATTCTTCGCCGTTCCATCTTGCGATAGTCCGCCTATGCAGCAGTGGATTCGTGATTATGTGAAGGCGCAGAAGGCGGCGCTGGACTCCATTCCGGTGGACGCGGTGGCGCAATTGATCGACCTGTTTCGGCAGGCGTTGGCGGAGGATCGTCAGATTTTTGTCTTTGGCAACGGCGGCAGCGCGGCCAACGCCTCGCATTTTGTGACGGATCTCGGCAAAGGCTCCTCGGACAAGATTGGGCGGCGGTTCCGGTGCATGTCTTTGAACGATAATGTGAGTTGGATGACGGCGTTGGGCAACGATTACGCGTATGACGAAGTGTTTTCGCGGCAGTTGATGAATTATGGCAAAGCTGGGGATCTGGTCCTGGTGCTGAGCGTGAGCGGCAACTCACCCAACGTGGTGAAAGGCATCGAGTGGGCCAAGAAAAATGGTCTGCGCACGATCGCGTTGGTGGGCGGCAAGAAGGGAAAGCTCGCCGAACTGGCCGACCACGTCATCGTCATTGATTCACCGCATTACGGGCGGGCCGAAGACGCCCAGATGGGGATCTGCCACATGATCTGTTACGCGTTCATGGAGAACCCCCAGATCGCGGAATAAACGCGGCGTATCCCTCCTCCTCCCTCCTCCTCTCGGGAGGACCACGCCAAGTCGATCAGCCTGCATGACTGGGATAAGCCGCCCAAGGAGGCGGCGTCGCTAAAGAAGGAAATCGTTTTGGAAATCGCCGACGGGCAAACCATGAAGCCGTTGGACCTTGGCATCCTCGAACTCAGACCGGAAAATGCCTCCAGATGATCTCCTCGTTGAACGCGGTGTATCCCTCCTCCCTCTTACTCTTACTCCCCCCAATGGTCGTTCGGTGAAACTTTCGTGAAGCTGCCGGTACGGAGGGCGGGGTTCGGCGTGTTTGAGAGGAGTGAGCGAGGGCAAGCAAGGCGTAAGAGTAAGAGTAAGGAGTAAGAGTAAGAAGCACGGCGCAGGAGGCGCGTTCCGGGAGTTCCGGAGTTTCACCCGGATGCATTCGCCGTCATGCGCCCGATGCGCCATAGCATCCAGATGATCTCCTCATTAAACGCAGCCTTGCTGGGGTAGGGGAAGAGTTCGGGGGGATCCTGGCAGGCTCGGAAAGCGCCTTGGTTTAACCCGGCGTGCGGGGCTTCCCCGGCCAGATCCTGGAGCAGCAGCACGAAGTTCATGGACAGATCCTCGCTCATGCGCGTGCCCAGGTGGTCGAAAACGAAATCGTCGGCCGTTGCGCTGTAACGCGTGCTCCCATCCTTGAGGAAGAGATCCAGCAAAAGATGGTGATGTTCTTCTTCGCGGCTGCTCACGCCGCGCAGAGTGTCCTGGGCGATGCCCGGTGCGTGACTGGATGGTTCCTCGAGCGTCGCCCGGTGTTTGCGGATCTCGCGCATGCGCACATAACCTGCGGCGATGAACATCAGATCCTTCCACGGCACCTCCGCCGCCCGTTTCATGGGGTCGAACAAGGTGAGGTGGGTGGGCTGAAATTCCATCTGGCGCACGACATGGGCAGCGGGAATAACCGGCAGCTTCGATTCTTCAACCAATTCGGTCTCGATCTTCTCACGCTGCAGAGCCTCCTGCAGGGCCAGGGCTTGATCCAAATCCTGGCCGCGCAGAAGGATCCCATAAGCGTCATTGGCGGTGGTCTGGGCATCGATTCCGGTCAGGAGCGGCGAAACACTGAACGCCCGTTTTAATCGTTCAACGTCCGGAACGATTAACTCCCTCTGCACAATCGCGTAGGCTGCAGGCATAATCGGCTCTTGTAACACCCAATCCTGGCTGATCCCGGGTGCGGGCGCAACCAATCCTCGCGCCTTTTTGGACTTTCCCACGCCTTCACAACCCTGCGAACGTTATTGCGATTGGAGCGCGCTTTCAGCGTGAGGAAATCTTTGCCGACCAACCCCGACGAGCTGGGCGCAGAGCCGCGACCAAATTCGAACCTCTCTGGCGCAGCAAGGTTTTAACGCCCGCGACGAGCAATTAGCTCAGGATCATCGCAATTTAATCGCGACGGCCTCAAATTTAACGCCGGGCAGGTGAATTTAGCGTGCGGCAGCGGAAAATAGCGCGGCGCATCTACAGAATAACGCCCGGCAGTAAAAAATAGCGCCAGGGCAGCAGAAAATAGCGTGGGGCAGTAAAAAATAGCGTGGGGCAGTAAAAAATAGCGTGGGGCAGTAAAAAATAGCGTGGGGCAGCGGAAAATAGTGTGGGGCAGCGGAAAATAGTGTGGGGCAGCGGAAAATAGTGTGGGGCAGCGGAAAATAGTGTGGG
>DATLUX010000655.1:0-3764 GCA_035577805.1 Verrucomicrobiia bacterium | reverse complement strand
CAGGGTATCCTCGTACTCCAGCGCGAACCGGTCCTGGGCTTCGTCGAGTATGATGGCGAGTTTCATGCCATGGTAACGGAGCAGGCTGGGGGCGGCAGACCGCGGGGTTTTCTCACCACAAAGGCGGCCACTCGCTCGTTGCCGTCCTCCACTTCTTCGCGAGTCATGCCCAACGCCACCCGTTCGCAGGCGGCAGCGGACCCTTTGTAACCTTGGGCGGCGGCCAGATGAAACCATTTGTACGCCTCGACGCGTGACTCGGCACAATCCATCTGGGCGCGGTCCATGCTGTGGCGGTGGTAACGGGATCCGAGATTAAACTGGGCGCCGGCATCACCGCCTTCGGCGGACTTGCGGATCCAAAGCACGGCCGTGGCGTCGCTCTGAGCCAAGCCTTGCCCATTGGCGAACATGATCCCCAAGTTGAATTGAGCCAGGGTGTGGTCCTGGTCGGCGGCCTTCCGATACCAATACGCGGCTTGAACGAGATCGGGGCCGGCTTCGATCCCAGCGCTGTAACGCAACCCGAGCGCAAATTGCGCCTCCGGATCTCCGTGCTCGGCCGCCGCCATGGTTTCTTTTCGGCTAGCGAGGGGCGCAGTGGGCAGAAACAACCGGTGATACCAGGATCGTAAACCCATGCACAAAAGCATCGGTTGTTCCGGCTCAAGCACAAGGCGCAATTTGGCAAAACGGCCGTTTCCTTAGAAACATTATTGCCGATTGTTGTTGCTATCGGGTCGAAACTCCCCAGTCTAGCCACATCTGTTAGATAGCTTGTCTCTTTCAGGGCATGGTGAATCCTCAGGTGAACTCAGTTCAGTGATGATTTTAAACCCGGTGTTCGGGAACAGTCTGTAGAAAGCACTGGTTAGTCGGACAGTTAAAGAAAAAGCATCATATGAGCAATAAACTGTTTGTTGGAAACCTTTCCTTCAACACCACCGAAAACGACCTGCAGGACGCCTTCGCCCCCTACGGCACGGTTGTCGAGGCCAACCTGATGGTGGATCGCATGACGAGTCGCCCGCGCGGTTTCGGATTCGTGACCATGTCCTCGCCTGAAGAGGCCCAGAAGGCCATCGAAGCGCTGAACGGCAAGGAGATCGACGGCCGCGCTCTGACCGTCAACGTCGCCCGCCCCCGCGAAGAACGTGCCGGTGGCGGTGGTGGCGGTGGCGGTGGCGGCCGCCGCGAATACGGCAGCCAAGGCAGAGGTCGACGCTCCTAAAACGTCGGCAAATTGATCCTGGCGGGACTCGCGTCAATCAGGTCCCGCCTTTCGATTCTTCAGCGCAGGTTTAGGCTGCAGGCGGACGGTCGTAAATATTCCGGTAGTCAGGACCGGTCCGGACCTTCATCAGCCGGCCTTGCGCGAGCAGTTGCGGCGAGTGAGCGCAAAAAAGCTGCCAGCCTTCCTCGTTCGCAGCTTTTTGACCGAGATTGGGCCTGTCGCACTTCGGGCGTCACGTGTGTAGGAGAAAGGACGACCGAAGGGCGTCAGTAGCTTTACGGTTGCAACTGAAGGTTGCACTGCGACGCTGGCCGGGTAAAGATGCCCGACAGTGACCGACGCAAAAAGCACTCATCCATGTTCCCGCAATGAAACTCCGGACACAGAACGAGCTCTCGCCGATCCGGACTGTGGCAGACCAACTCGCACCGGGCGCGAGCTGATTTTAGCGACAAAAAGGTTTGCCTCGGATGTGCCGCTCAAGAGCTGGTGGTATCTACTCTCCACCACGGCTCTCCTCGGGGGTGCTTTGGCCGGCACCCTCTGGATCCCATACCTCGCGGCCAAAATTGCAGCGAGTGTTCTGGCGGGTTTGCTGTTGGTGCGTCTTTTTGTCATCTACCACGACCAACAACATCACGCCATTCTATCCAAGTCGCGTCTGGCGGAGGGGTTAATGTGGTTGTTTGGGATCTGGGCCCTCAATCCGAGCAGCATCTGGCGAAGCTCCCATAACCATCATCATAACCACAACTCGAGGCTGCGCGGATCGCATATCGGATCATTCCCGATCATGACGGCGGAGGCGTACCGGACGGCGTCGCGAGCGACGCGCCTGAAGTACCTGTTCATGCGCCATCCGTTGACGATTCTCTTTGGTTATGGGTTCATCTTTCTTTATGGGATGTGCTTGAGTCCGTTCTGGAACAACCCGCGCCGACACTTCGATTGCCTGTTGGCGCTGGTGCTGCACGTGACCGTCGGGATCACCCTGGTATGCGCCGCCGATTGGAGGATTCTGCTGCTCGTGCAAACCGTCCCGCACTTGCTGGCAGGCGCGCTCGGCTCTTACCTGTTTTACGTCCAGCACAACTTCACCGATGTGGTTTTCCGCGACAACGCGGGGTGGACCTACGAGACTGCGGCGCTGGAATCCTCCAGCTTCCTTAGATTGGCTCCGGCCATGGCGTGGTTCACAGGCAACATCGGTTACCACCATATCCACCACATCAACTCCAAGATCCCGTTCTATCGACTACCGGAGGCGATGCGGGCCCTGCCCGAACTGCAGTCACCGAAGTCCACCTCGTTGGGTCCTCTGGAGATCTTTCGCTGTCTGCGCATTAAGGTTTGGGACGTCCATCGACAGCGCATGATTAGGCTCAGCGAGATCTGACTTCTGACCTGACGGCTCGGGGCTGCGAGATCGTCGCCTCATGGCCCGCCCCGTCCATGAACTAGTCCTACATGTGGCCGCCGAAAAGCGTTGCGGTCTGGCTGCGAACTGCGAAGGTGCGCCCGTGCACTGCCTTTATCGCATGAAGCAAACTCAACCAGCGGGGGCGCATTGAGTCGCCCGTTTCCTTCCCGTTCCTATGCCTCAAGGGAACCGCTCCATCGCAGAAACGGAAAGATCCGAGCACGTGAAGTGCGGGTCCTGGACGAGACCAAACAACCCCTTGGGGTGATGTCACTGAGCGATGCCCTGCGGCTGGCTCAGAACCGCGGCATGGACCTCATCGAAATCGCTCCCACCGCCACGCCGCCGGTCTGCCGCATCATTCAGTACGGCAAGTTTCAGTACGAGGAGTCCAAGAAACGGAAAGATTCAACGGCCCGCCAATCCGCCGGTCAGATGAAGGAGCTTCAGCTCAGCGCCAACATTGATCCGAACGATTTCCGGATCAAAGTGAATCACGCCATCGAGTTCTTGTGTGATGACCTAAAAGTCAGGGTGAAACTGCGTTTTCGAGGACGGCAGAGGGCCCATAAGGAGTTCGGGTTCGGGATCGTGAACAAGTTCATTGAGGAAACCACCCCTTATGGGCGAGTGGATGCGGCGCCCAAAATGGCCGGAGACCGGGACCTGCACGCACTCATCAGCCCATTACCGCGCGACCAACGCGCCAAACGCCCTGCGCCATCGGCGGAGCGAGCTGCGCTCCTCCCTGCGGTGGACAAGCCGGCCACGAGCGCGCAAGAGTGACGTGCGGACGACGTGGAGCGGGGGACTGGCCGTGGGCCGGTTCAGCGGCGCACCGCCTCACGGGACGGCCCACCGATCTCCGGCTTCATCGCGGTCATCCAGATTGATGCCGAGAAAGGATCGGGCCTCCCGGACGGCATTCACGTACGTGCCGGCATCCAGCCGCATCCGGATTCTCCTGCCCAGGGTATCCTCGTACTCCAGCGCGAACCGGTCCTGGGCTTCGTCGAGTATGATGGCGAGTTTCATGCCATGGTAACGGAGCAGGCTGGGGGCGGCAGACCGCGGGGTTTTCTCACCACAAAGGCGGCCACTCGCTCGTTG
>DATLUX010000654.1:0-18516 GCA_035577805.1 Verrucomicrobiia bacterium | reverse complement strand
CGCGTGCTTAATCAGGCAGACGTGCTCCTGGAAGGCGGCGCGGAATTGGAAATCGGCTGGCTGCCGCCCCTCGTCAACGGGGCGCGCAACAGCAAGATTCTTGGTGACGCCCCCGGCCATGTGATTCTGTCACGCGGTATCCGTCTGCTCGAAGTGCCAACGGGGCCGGTGGACCGTTCGATGGGCGATGTTCATCCGCTTGGGAATCCGCATTTCTGGCTCGATCCCGAGAACGGGAAGATTATGGCGGGGACCCTGGCCGAGACGTTTAGCAAGCTGGACCCAGCGAACGCAGCTTCTTACGAGGCCAATCTGAAAAACTTCAACGAGCGTCTCGACAAAAAAACCGCCGAGTGGACGAAGGCCCTGGCGCCCTATCGTGGCACGAAAGTGGTGACGTATCACAAGTCGCTCACCTATTTCCTGGAACGCTTCGGATTTGAACTGGCGGGAACCATTGAGCCCAAGCCGGGGATCGAGCCCTCGCCCAGCTACGTCAATGCGCTGGTGCCCCGGCTGAAGAGCGCCGGAGCGAAACTGGTGCTGGTCGAGCCGTTCCGTCCGCGCAAGACACCTACCATCGTCGCGCAAGCCATCGGTGCCGAACTGCTGCTTTTGCCGGCCTCTGTGAACGGCAATGAAAAAGTTAAGGACTACTTTAGCCTGTTTGACTACAATGTGTCTCAAATCACAGCCGCATTGAAGGGATCTAAGTGACAGAAGAATCAGTGCTCACGATCGAACACGCGGCGGTCGGTTACGGCCGCCGCGTCGTTCTACCCGATGTCAACCTAAGTCTCCGACGCGGCAGTTTTACCGGGCTGCTCGGCGCCAACGGCTCCGGCAAATCAACCCTGCTCAAAACCGTTCTCAGCATCCTGCCGGTCTTAGACGGGAGAATGGTCCTCAATCCTGTCGATGGCCGGATGCCCGTGCTGGGCTATATGCCGCAACGTGAATCGCTGGACCCCATCTTTCCGCTTTCCAGTTTCGAGGTGGTGCTGATGGCGGTATGCGGTCGAGTCGGCCCCGGACGGTTCATCAACCGGACCGAACGCGACTTTGCACGCCGATGCTTGGCCGAAACGGGCGCGGCTGACCTCGCTCCCAAGCTGTTTTCCCAACTTTCGGGCGGACAAAAGCAGCGCGTCCTCATGGCCCGCGCTTTGGCGACGAAGCCGGATTTCCTCCTGCTCGATGAACCGACCGCCGGCATCGACGCCAATGCCACCCGCGCGGTCATGGAAGTCCTGAAGCAAATTCACGCGCAATACCACCACACCATTCTCCTGGTCAGCCATGACCTCACGACTGTCCGGCAATACGCCGAGGAAGTGATCTGGCTCCATGAGGGAAAGGCCGTGCAGGGCCCCGTCAGCGAATTGCTCACCACGGAAAAAATTGAGGAACTGCTCAGCCTTCAGCTTCGCTGATATGAACACGCTGCGCGAAATCTTCGGCCCCAACTTTCTGCTCTGGAAATCGATTTACGTCAGCCTGTTGGTCGGGCTGGTCTGCCCTTTGGTGGGAATATACCTGACGTTGCGACGGCTCATTTTCATGGGCGTTGCGCTGCCGCAGGTTTCCTCCTGCGGGATCGCCTTTGCGTTTTCGCTGCAGGCTTGGGGGGTTCTTCCCCACATGCACGCGGAAGAGCATAGTCTGGCCTTTGCGGGTTCAACTGTTTTCACGCTTTTGACCATCCTGATCCTGTCGTTGCTGGCGCGGGGCGGCCGGGGCTCTGTGGAGGGACGCCTGGGCACGGTCTACGCGCTGGCGGGCGCCTCGAGCATCCTGTTGCTGGTCACCAATCCGATGGGCGAGCATGGACTGCTCGATATGCTCAAAGGGGAGATCATCGCCGTTACCAATGCAGATTTGGGACGCACGCTGGCGACGTTCGGCGCCGTGGTTCTGGTTTTCTTCGTGTTTCGCAAAGAATTCTTGCTTGTCTCCTTCGATCGCGAAATGGCGGTGACCCTCAAAAAGAACGTGCTCTTTTGGGATTCGCTGCTGTTTCTGCTGATCGGGCTGGCGATTTCGATGGCCGTCTTGAGCGTGGGCCCTTTGGTCACGTTTGGATTCCTGCTCATCCCACCGCTGATTGCCCACCTTTTCGCCCACAACATGCGTCAATTTGCAGTGATTGCCTCAGCGATCGGCGTCGTGACCGCGTTTGCCGGATTCTGTCTGGCTTACCGCTGTGATTATCCGGTCGGCCCTACCGACGTAACTCTGTTAGGCGTTATCTATGCGCTGGCTTTTCTGGCCAAAAAAGCCACGGGCATTATGAAGCTGGCGAGAAGCACAGGCAAAGCAGCCTAAAGCTCCGCAGGGAGGCCCGGGGCGGCTTTCTGTTCTCGACCTTCGCTACTCGCCGGAACCCTCATATCGTCGCTAGATTGTCACGCTTCTGGCCTTGGGCCGTAACTTCGCTCCGTTAGTTTGGAGGCAAACTATAACTCCACCTACCAAGTGTTATGAAAAATCTCGTCATCAACTTCCTACTGAGCGGGGCGGTCGGCCTGGGGAGCGGCGGGGCTGCAGCCGGCTCCAGTAGCATCACGGTGAAAGGATCGGATACTCTGGTTGTGCAGACGCATGAGTGGGCCAAAGCTTATATGGCCAAGCACCCGGAGGTGAAGATCCAGGTCACGGGCGGGGGCAGCGGAACGGGCTTTGCCGCGTTGCAAAATCAAACCACCGATCTCTGCAATGCCTCGCGCAAAATTCGCTCGGCCGAAATCGCCGAGTGCATCAAATCGTTCGGCAAACGCCCCACTGAATACAAGGTGTGCCTCGATGGTTTGTCCGTGTATGTCGCGGCGGACAATCCGGTGAAGGAATTGACCCTGGAGCAGCTCATGTTGATTTTTACGGGCAAAGTGCGGAATTGGAAGGAAGTGGGAGGCGCCGATCAAGCCATCACCATTTACAGCCGTGAAAACAGCTCGGGCACCTACGAATTCTTCAAGGAAAACGTGCTGGAAGGCCGCGATTTTGCGGCTTCGGCTCAGACCATGCCGGGCACGGCCGCCCTCTTGCAGGCCGTGGCCAAGGACAAGGGCGCGATCGGCTACGGGGGGGCTGCCTACGGCGCCGGCGCCAAGCATCTGGCCATCCGCAAGAATGACAGTTCCCCTGCCATCGAGCCCAACGAAGAGACGGTGCTCAAAGGAACCTATCCCATCTGGCGTTACCTTTACGTCTACGTCAATCCGGCTCTGGACAAGGGCGACATCGCCAAATACATCAACTGGATTCGCGGCGATGAAGGCCAGAAGCTGGTCAAGGGAGTCGGTTACTTCCCATTGCCCGCTCATCTGCGCGAGAAATAGGGATTAAGGCCGGGCTGGGCATGAAGACGGACCGCCGCAGCATCGGCTGGAATGGCCTGAAGCGAGGCCATCATGCGCGCCCCGCGGAGTGGCTGGCGGAAAAGGCGATCTTTCTGATCTCCCTTTCCGCCATCATCATGGTGTTCCTGATCTTTCTGTTCGTCGCCCGGGAAGCCCTGCCGGTGGTTTTGGGCAAAACCGACAGCTCCCTCAACCAGCGCACTATCTCCCCCGATCAACTCGGCCAGATGAGCAAGGTCGAGATCATGGAATACCTCGAGCTGAAACCCAAAGAGTTCGCCCGACTCGATCAGGAAGCCCTCAAGGAACTCATGCAGGTGAAAAAGGAGGCCGCCGCCGAAGCGCCGCCCGACAAGGATGCCAGGTTAAACACGACGACCTGGCGTAACATGGTCAAACCGCATCAATGGACCGGTTACGACCAACCGGAATACATCTGGCAACCGGTGTCGCAAATTCACAAATATAACCTCGTCCCACTCATCATCGGCAGCCTGAAAACCACTTTGATCGCGCTGCTCTTCTCCGTCCCGCTGGCTTTGGGGGCGGCCATTTACGTTTCGCAACTGGCCAACCCCAAGACCAAGGAATGGCTGAAACCGGCCATCGAAATGCTGGCGGGAGTGCCTTCGGTCGTGCTGGGCTTCTTCGCCCTGCTCGTCATGGCCACCGTGCTGCAGAATATCCTGGGAACCGCTTCGCGACTCAACGCGGTGGTAGCCGGCCTGGCCCTGAGCTTGGCCGTCATCCCGCTTGTCTTCTCGATTGCCGAGGATGCGCTCACCAGCGTGCCGCGCACCTACACGCAGGCGGCATTGGCCCTGGGATCCTCCCGCTGGCAAGCCGCCTGGAAAATCGTCCTGCCGGCCGCCATCCCCGGCGTGTTTGCCGCCGTGGTGCTCGGGTTTGGCCGCGCCATCGGCGAGACCATGGTGGTGCTCCTGGCCAGCGGCAACGCCAGCATCGTGTCCTGGAACCTGTTTGATTCCACGCGGACCATGACCGCTAGCATCGCAGCTGAACTGGCCGAAACGGTGTTCGGCGGCACGCATTACCGAATCCTGTTTCTGATCGGCGCATCGCTGTTTCTGGTCACTTTTCTCTCCAACATGGTCGCCGATGTTATCATTCACCGGCTGAAAGCCAGGCTGGAAGGGAAGGCCTGATGCCAGTGCACACGCCCATTTCGTCTCCGCCCCTTGCCACTCCACTGCGGCACCCGCGCCGCGGCAAGCAGCAAACCATGCCGTGGAGTTTCCAATCCACCAACCTGTCTCTGGACTCCAAGTTCTTCACCGGACTGACCGGTCTGGCCACGACGTTGATCCTCGCGCTCCTGGCGGTGATGCTAGGCAACATCTTCTTTCATGGCTTGCCCGGACTTTCCTGGCGTTTCATCACGACCGGCACGGGCCCCAACACCGACATGTTTGAAGTCGGCAAGGCCGGTGTGCTGCCAATGATCGTGGGGACAGCCGCGCGCGTGATTCTGATGACGATCTTTGTCATCCCGGTGGGTGTCATCACCGCCATTTACCTGACCGAATATGCGAACGCTACCTCGCTCTTGACGCGCATCATCCGCGGCGCCGTCAACAACCTGGCCGGCGTTCCTTCCATTGTCTTCGGCCTGTTCGGTCTGGGATTTTTTATCAACTTCGTGGGGGGCAGCATGGACGCGTTGATTCGTCCCGGAGCCGCCGAATCGCTGTGGGGCAAACCGGCCATTTTATGGGCTTCGTTGACGCTGGCGGTGATGACCCTGCCGGTGGTGATCGTGGCGACGGAGGAATCCTTGCGGGCGATTCCGCCGGGGCTGCGGGAAGCCAGCCTGGCGTTAGGGGCCACCAAACTCGAGACTATCCTGCGCATCGTCCTGCCCCAGGCCCTGCCGGGCATTCTCACGGGCGGAATCCTGGCCGTCAGCCGGGCCGCCGGAGAAGTCGCTCCGATCCTCTTTACGGGCGCCGCCTATTCGATGGCCACCCTGCCGGAGCATCTGACCGATCAATTCATGGACCTGGGTTATCACGTGTTTATCCTCTCCACCCAATCGCCCAACATCGAGAAAACGCGCCCGATCCTTTACGCCACTGTCCTGGTGCTGCTGCTGCTGACCTTTACCCTCAACATCGTCGCCATCCTGGTCCGGGCCCGGATGCGCCGGAAAATGCGCCTGCTGCATTGACCCTCATGAACCCAGCGCCAACAACGTTCCGATTGGCGATTGGCGATTGGCGATTGGCAGTATTGGCGATTGGCTATCTCCGATCCGCCCCGGCCGCCGCCGACCGATTTCGTGTTTCCCCTTTCCCGCCTTCGCCCTGGCGGGCTACGGCGCGGCAGGCCGCTTTCCGCTTTCCGCATTTCCCCTCCCCTGGTTATGGCTGACACCGGATTTGCCAATCTCCGTTTCAAGACCATCGTACCGGCGCTGCCGCGCGAGGATTCGACCCGGAACATCACGCTGATCGAAACGCGCGAACTGTCGTTGTCCTACGGGACCGCCCCGGCGCTGAAACGCATCTCGCTGGCGATCCGCGAACGCATGGTCACGGCCTTCATTGGTCCCAGCGGTTGCGGCAAGTCCACCCTGCTGCGCTGCCTTAATCGCATGAATGACCTGATCGATGATGTGCATATGACCGGTTCGATCACGATCGGCGGCCAGGACATCCATGCCGGCGATGTGGATGTGATCGAATTGCGCAAACGGGTCGGGATGGTATTCCAGAAATCCAATCCATTTCCCAAATCCATCTACGAAAACGTCGCTTACGCCTTGCGCCTGCACGGACTCAAGAACCGCGCGGCCTTGGATGACGCCTTGGAACAAAGCCTGCGCGGCGCCGCCCTCTGGGACGAAGTAAAAGATCGCCTGCACACCAGCGCTTTGGGTCTGTCGGGCGGACAACAGGAACGGTTATGTATCGCCCGGGCCATCGCCATCCAGCCGGAGATCATCCTGATGGACGAACCGGCCTCCGCGCTGGACCCCATTGCCACCGGCCGGGTTGAGGATCTTATTCTCGACTTGAAGAAGGAATTCACCATCGTCATCGTCACCCATAACATGCAGCAGGCTGCGCGCATCTCGGATTACACCGCCTTTTTTTACCTGGGCGAACTCATCGAATACGACACCACCAACAAGATCTTCACCAACCCGGCCAGGAAACAAACGGAAGATTATGTCACCGGCCGCTTCGGCTGAGGCCGGCGGCCGCGAGCCTCGCTCCCAACCTCATCGTCTCGACGTTATGTCTGTCCATTTCGAACAGGAACTCGGCGTACTGAAAGAGAAACTTCTGGCCATGGCGGCTCACGCCGAAGGGGCCGTCACCCGCGCCCTGCGCGCCTTCACCGAACGCGATGATGACCTGGCCCAGCGGGTCAAGGACGATGACAGCATCCTGGATGGGTTCGAGAAGGAGATCGATGAGATCTCCATTCATCTGCTGTCCAAGGCGCCGCTGGCGTCGGAGTTGCGCCTGATCACAGTGGCGATGAAGATCTCCCATGACCTCGAGCGGGTCGGCGACGAAGCCACCACCATCGCGCGGCGTGTCCATGACCTCAATCACGAACCGGAATTGCATACCGAAGTCGACATTCCCGGCATGGCGGCCATGGGCCTGCAAATGCTCCAGGACGCCCTCCAGGCCTTCGTGCAACGTGACCCTGCCAAAGCCCGCGCCATCATCCCCCGCGATAAAAAGATCGATTCCCTCAATAAACAATTACAGCGCGAACTGGCCAGTTACATGGTCGAACGGCCTTCCACCATTTCGCGTTGCCTCAACTTGATGACGATCTCCAAAAGCCTCGAACGCATCGGCGATCACGCCACCAACATCGCCGAAGAAGTCGTTTACCTCCACGAAGGTGAAGACATCCGCCATAACCCCAAAATTAAACAGGGCGACAGCAAGTAATCGACGAAGAGGGGTGTCCTGAAGCGCCAAGGTCTATCGCGACGAGGCTGGATTTTTCCTGGTGAGTCGCCTATTTCCTATTTGACCGGCGTCGTATCGAAATTCGCTCGATTGATGCTGGAACGAAACTGCTTGAGAACAAATCGAGTCCCTCTTCTGCTGATCACCGTGGGCGCCTTGTTAGCCGGGCCGGCTTCGCTGTCTGCGCAGAAAAAGCCGGGCGCTCGAGTCGCGCCCGCTCCTGCCGCGCAACGACTGAATCTGCCTGGCGAAGTCAACGACCAACAAATCGAAAATTATCTCGATGCGGAGGCCGATCGTCTTATCCGGTCGGGTCGGACAGTGCCGATGAAGGAGCTGCTGAGCCAGTTAAACCGCCGCTCCTGCGCCGTGGCGTTACCCCGCCAAGCACCGCAAGGCATTTCCCCGACCCAAGTCATGGTGCGCGCCCGGGCCGGCGTGCTTGTCATCGGGGACCTCTTCAAGTGCAAAAAGTGCCCACGCTGGCACGTCGGGGCTTCGAGCGGAATTGTGCTGACGGACTCAGGCGTGTGCGCGACCTGCTATCATGTAGCCCACATCCCTACGAGCCAAACGCTGATTGCGATGACCGGGGATGGCCGCGTGGTTGCGGTGCGGGAGGTTCTGGCGGCGAACCCCAACACCGACGTGGCGGTGCTCAGGCTGGATGGCGCCGGGTTCACGCCGCTGCCGCTCGACACCAATGCGCCGGTTGGCACGCGGATCCGAGTGCTCAGTCATCCGGACGACCATTTTTTCACGTTAAGCGAAGGCATCGTGTCCCGTTACGCGACCGTGCCCTTGGAGAAGCAGGGGGAGATCACCATGATGGCGATTACGGCCGATTTCGGGGCCGGCGCGAGCGGCGCTCCGGTCCTCAACGAGAGCGGCGCGGTGGTGGGCATGGTGAACAACACTGAATCCCTTTACTACGACCCCAAACGGAGCCGCGATTTACAGATGGTGTTCAAACACTGCCTGCCCTCGCAGTATGTTCTCCAGTTGATCCAGTGAGTTACCAGGATCGGGCCAGTCGGTTGGCTGTGACGTCGGGGCGATCGGTGGTTCAGCGACCGGCCGCCGGTTCCTGGATGGTGAGGAGGCGGTTGATGCCCAAACCATTCGTCACCACTTGCCGCGTCCCGGACGGCCATTGCACTTCCACTTGGTCCAGGTGGGTCGCAGTGCCGAGCCCGAAATATAAAGGCATCGAGCTCTGCGATAAGTAACCCGATTTGCCGTCGTGATATTGCATCCGGCGCAGGCCGTCCGCGCGCACGGTAACGGTTGCTCCCAGGCCGTCCCGGTTTGACCGCGTCCCGACCAGCTTCACCTTCAAGTAATGAACGGCGCGGACGTTCGTTAGGTTGCTCAGGAAGACCTGCGGGCGATCATTGAAATCGTTGGTCACCAGATCCAGATCCCCATCATCGTCGAGATCAAACAAGACGGAAGAACGGCTGCTGAGCGTTCCGGGCACCGCAAGGGCGCCCGCCTTGCCTTGACACAATGAGTTGGTGCGATCCACGCCGTCGCAATCGAGGGTGAACCAGGTTTTCTCCGTGCGCCCGTTTTGACGCGGCTCCACGCCGATCAGGAATTCCACGTCAAAAAAGCCGCGGCCGCCCTCGTTCATCAGCACGGAATTGATCGCATACCGAAACGGATATCCCATTCCGGCCGTGACCACGATGTCCTCGAAGCCATCGGCGTTGAGGTCGCCGACGCTGACGCCCCATGGCCAGTAAGTTTCGACCCCGATGCGGTCGGAGATTTCCGTGAAACGTCCGCCGCCGTTGTTCATGTAGAAGGCGTTGCCGAAAATGTTGTTGGAAGAGCCCTGCAAATATTCCTCCGTCCATTGGGCCGAACAAAACGCTTCGCTTTTGGCTTTCTCGACGCGGAGGCTGAAATTCAACGCCTTTTCGGTCTGGCCGCGCGTCATGTCGGAATGCATGTCGGTGACAAACAAATCGAGCCGCCCGTCTCGATTGAAGTCGAAGAATTTCACGCCCATGGCGCCCCACGGTGTTTTTGGGAAATAGGCGGCCGTGCGGTCGATGAACCCCTTGCCGGCCTGGTTCTCGTAATAATGATCATCGCCTTCCATGTTCACCACGTAGAGATCCGGGAACCGATCCTCATTGAGATCGACAAAGGTGGCGTCACCGCTCCAACTGCCCTCCCGAAAATTCAGCGCGCGAGACACTTCTTCGAAGCGCCCCTGGCCTTTGTTTCGATAGAGCAAACTGTACTCCGTGCGATTCGTGAAAAGATGCCCCGAGAAGGCGTCTGGCAAGGCCAGAAAATATCCGCCTGGCCCGCGCCGGTCTTCTGTGTAGATCCCCACGTTGCATACAAACAGATCCAACAAGCCGTCATTGTCGAAGTCGAAGAACACGACTCCTGAAGAATGGCCTGAATACTCCACTCCGGCGGCCTGGGTGATATCCTTAAAACGCCCTCCGCCCAGGTTCTCGAACAGATGATTGCCGTGCCGCACCGTCGTCACAAAAAGATCCGGGTCCCCGTCATTGTCGATGTCAGCGAACGCCGCCGTCACTGCGATCTGATTCGGCAGTCCCACGCCGGCCCGCGCGGTGATGTTCTCGAAGCGGCCGCCGCCCAGGTTGCGATACAGTTCGTTGGTCCCGAGTTGCGTCGTGAAATAGATGTCGAGCAACCCGTCGCCGTCCACATCCGCCACGGCCAGGCCATTGCCGTGATCGTAGTGGGCCGCTTGATAATTCTTGCCGGCGTCCTCAACAATCTGATGGCTGAACGTGATGCCGCTTTCCTGCACACGGTTGGTGAGTTGGAACCCGTAAAAGGCGGTGGCTCGTAGGGCATTGGTCAATTCCAAATCCCGGCGCAAACGCAACAGATTCAAGGTGACCTCGTGATCGGTTGGGTTTTCCGCAGAGCAGGCCGTTACGCCCGCGATCGCCACGCAGAGCCAGATCGCCAAAGAGCGAAGTCTCGAGCTCGTTCTCGCCATCGTGGCCATGGTTGGTTTGCCAGGTTTTAAAGCAATGGTAACCCGACCGCCAGCGGTGGGGTCGCCAAAGGGTTGTCCGTGCGCGATGCTACGGACACCTCCTCAATCTCTCAAGCTCTCCCTGGCGCACGGCGCGGATTCGAGCCAGGCCCGGCCGGCCCTCTCTCTGCGTTTGTGGCCGAGCCGGATCGTGCACAAGCTCTTGACGCTCGAATCCGCTTCGTCGCGGCTAGCCGGGTCGAAGCGGCTCAAGAACTCCAATCAAGGGCTTACATCGAATCCGCGAAGACCGGCTGCGACGGAAACCACGGTCAAGGTTCCCGAAGACATCGTCGCGCGGTTCCATCTGCAGCAGGTTTCTCACAACGAATTCGAACGACTTTTCCCCCAGGGCTGAGAGCTTCAGAAAGTCGAAGGCGGGTCCGATGGTACCTAACACGATGAGTCTCCTCACGCGCCTGTTCGAACGCCGCCCTGATCCAACCCGAGATTGGGGACCACCAAGCCCGACCTTGCCTGAGTTCGATCTGAATGAGATGCGCTTCGGCGCCTTGAAATTTGGCGATGGGTTCGAGGCTGCTGCATTCCTCGGTCGGCCAGATCGCATTGAGTGGCCGCAACGAGATTATTGCACGCTGCTTTACGCATCGAACGGATTCCAGATCGATTACGAAGCGGGTCAGCTCGCGTATCTGGGGTTCTTGATCGGACCGGACGATTCCCTGCCCCAGCACCCGGGCCTGCGTTACTCCCAGCCACGCGTTCGTGGCGCTGGACGTTTCAGCAGCATCATTCTCTCTCCGGAGATCGAGCGGGCGGCCCTGGAACAATGGCTGGGCGGAGCCGACTCCGTGGATATCGATGCGGAGGAAACAATTCTTTATTACACGCGTCAAGGCGTCACCCTGGAATTCGAGTTGGGCGGAGAACCCAGACGCCTCAAGCGATGGAGTCTTTACCCGGCATCCCCCTGATCCGAAGGCTCTAATTCCGCATTCCGCATTCCGCATTCCGCATTGGGATCAGGGCCGTCCGCCGGGCCGACCCCGGGTGAGGTTCTCCAGAAAATCCACGTGCATCTGGCCTCCGTTGCCGTTCCACGGACGTGGCCCCCAGGGCTTCGAGCAGATGTCCATGTCGCCGTCCCGATCCACATCACCCACCTGTAATTCGTGTCCACCCAGTTTTGCATCAAGAATCACGCGCTCGCGGAACTGGAACCCGCCGAGATTCTCCCAAACGACCCAGCGTGGGTTGGTGCGTCCGGGCGGGAGCAGTTCCTCCTGTTCATTCGAAATGATATCGAGTTTGCCGTCGCCGTTCATGTCTGCGACCGCCAAGGCGTGCAATGAGCCGTAGGTGAACGTTTGCGGAAGCGGGAGTTTGTCCCAACGGCCTCCCTTGCCGTCCGCATTTCGTAACACCACGATCTTGGAATCCACGATGTCGGCGTCTGCCATCACAACTTCGGCTTTCCCATCACCGTCCAGGTCGGCCACGGCAGTGCGCACGCAGACACCGAAAGGGCCGGTGCGTCCCATCGGGATATTGGCGTGGGCAATCCATTGAGCGCCTTTGCCGTCGGCGTTTTCGAACCAGGTATCGGCCCGCAACACATCCAGGTCGCCATCCCCATCCACATCAGTCAAGCCCCCCGGGGTGATGGCGCCATGCACCGGCGGGCCAATTGGATGCCGGGTCCAAGCTCGCCGGGGATCTTTTGGGATCGAATACCAGCACAACGCATTCAGCTTGGTGCGCGCGTCACCCATCATCACAACGTCGCCCTTGCCGTCGCCATCGATGTCCCCCACCAAAATGTCGTGGGCGCCTGCGCCTTGGTCATCGAAGACAAAACGTTCGAAGGGTTGCTGGCGCGGGTTGCCCGGATTGCGGTACCAAACGCCGCTGCAAACCAAATCCATCGAACCATCCCCATCGACATCCAGTGCCGCCAATCCCACGTCCGACAAATAATTCGTCCCCACCACATGTTGCGACCAACGATCCGGCCCTTGGAATTCGAACCAATACAGTTGGCTGGGCGGGGCGGGACGTCCGCCCAGCACAAAATCCAAATCGCCGTCCCCATCGATATCCACCAAGGCGGTGCAACCGTAATCGCCGACGTTTTTGTCGCTAATCGGCAATTGTCGTTGGATAAAATGATGGCGAAACTGAAACTCAGCCGCGGCCAGGGACCCAGCGCACCCGCACGGAGCGAAAACCAACCACACGACCCGCCATCCGAACGCCAGATTCATCAATGATTGCACAGAGCTACTTTTGCGTCGCCTTCGGCTGCTGGCGAGAGAGGAATCGTGCTGGAGCCGTACGGGCTTGCCCTTGGCGGCGTTTCCGCCACAAATGTTCGCTGTTGTAACATGGCAACCCTAAAATTTTCAAAAACAGCTTCAATCAACCCGTTTAAACCAACAGAATCAACTTTTCTCGAGTTATGAAGGTTTGCATCCGATCGGCCGGGGCCTCGTTGGCGGTGGTGGCATGCGTCGTGAGCATTCAAATCGCGCGACGTTCGGCCATCCTGACCGAGGGCAGGCCGACGGTTGCCTCGGTCAAATCACCGTCTTCCTCCTTCGTCGCTCCAGATGATCATCCCGAAGGTCTTGCGCAACCGATCCCAGGCTGGGCAGTGGTGCTCGGGTGCGAATTCTGGCGCAAGCCCGCCACCGCTGCAGCTGACGGCCACAACTTGCGCACGAGTCAGGCCTCGGGCCCAACAGGATTGCCGCCTATCGACCTTGGCCAAGTCATGGATCGAGTCACACACGCGATCTCGATCGAGCCAGGTTCGAGCGTTCCGATCGTCCGTGCCGAGACGTATGCCGTCCACTTCGACAAGGGCGCGATCCGTGTCTCGGCTTATCGCCCGGCCACCTTGCCGGAGCCGGAACGACCAGCGGCAGCGATGGCCATTGAAGAGCGACGGATGCAACGCCAGAGTCCGCCGCCGCAGACTTTGGCCGCCGATCCCGAATTGGCCGGACGGTTTCGGACGGTGTCCATTCGTTGGGCCAACCAACCGCTGTTGGCGGCCGATGAACCAGCTTCCGGTTCCTCAGGCGATTGGCTCATCACGGGCAACACTGCCCAGGCGTTGCGCTCGCAAAATCCGCCCATCGTTGAGCATTACGAGGCGCGGGGTGAAGGAATCGCCGTCACCTGGGTGCTGCCGGAACGTCCGCCACTTCACGCCGTGTCTCCAAAGCTCACGATCGAAACCGAGTTGACCGGGTTGACGCACTTGACGCAGACAGAAGAGGGTCACCATTTCGCCGACGCCGACGGGATTTCGCGTCTGCGGGTGGGCCGGGCCGCCGCGGTCGACTCGACAGGGCGCCGCTGGCCTTTGGCAACAACGCTGATTGACGACCGGATGCGCATCGAAGTGCCGGAGGAAATCTTGACCGCAGCGGCTTATCCGCTGGCCATCGACCCGGTGATCAGCCCGGAGTTTGGCGTGAACCAACCCATGGCGGTGCCGATTCAAGGAACTACGCCCACGGTGGCCAGCAACGGACGCACCTATCTTCTGGCCTGGCAGGTCGCGATTCGTCAATTGGGCAAACATGACCTGAGCCAGATTCGCGCGACCCGTATTTCGCGTGAAGGGACCATCTTGGATCCCGCCGGCATCCTGGTCGCAAGCGGGCCTTACCCCCGGCAATATCCATGCGCAGCCAGCAACGGGCGCGATTATTTTGTGAGCTGGTCCGATTCGCGGGATTGGGATGGAGGCAAATCGTTTGTCGCGCTGATTTACGGCGCGCGGATCAGCGCCGACGGGCTCGTGTTGGATCCGGAGGGTCAATTGTTATCCCAGGGCGTTGATTGGGCCGGTTACGTCAACGCCGCGGCCGGCAATGCGAATGGTTACTTTGTCATTTGGGACGACGTACGCAACCGCGGCACCAACACGATTGGAATCCAGGATATCTATGGCACGCGCGTCTCGTCGGAGGGCCGGGTCTTGGACCCGTTGGGAGTGCCCGTTTGCACCGCCACCAACAATCAGGGCATGCCGGCGTTGGCGGCGAACGTCGACGGCTTCCTGGCCGCCTGGAGCGATACGCGCGACAAAGTTTTCGACCCCTACACGCGCTGGGATGCTGCCATCTATGCCGCTTTCATCGGGAATGATGGCGTGGTGAGACAAACCAACGGCTTTCTCGTGAATGACGGCATGTGGGCCCAACACAGCCCAAGCGTCGCCGCCCACGGCAACGACTTTCTCGTTGCCTGGCAGGATGAAAGGAATGCCGAGGGGCCGCCTTGGCCTGGAAACGATGACATCTTTGGGGCTCGCGTGACGGCGGCCGGCGTGGTGCTGGACCCAAACGCCATCGCGATTACTCTGTCGCCTGGGACCCAAAGCACGCCCGCCGTCGTTTTCGACGGCTCCCATTGGCTGGTGGCGTGGACCGATGCGAGGAATGCGGTCAGTTCCTCTTCCAAGCTGGACATTTATGCGCAGCGGATTACGCCGGAGGGAAAGATTGCTGAGCCGATCGATCAATTGATCGCTTCGAACACATCCGCAGCTACATGGCCCGTATTGGCCGTTAATCAGGACGATGTGTTGGTGGCGTGGCCGGCCGATCGCGAGATCTTTCGCCCTTTCCTCTACGGCATTATGGGCACGCGCTGGCGTGATGGTCTCTTGCTTGACCGCGAGCCGCAGATCCTCAGCTACCAAGGCGCGCACCAGCATTCCCCGTCCATCGCCTTTAACGGATCTACTTACCTGGTGGTCTGGGTGGGCAGTCGTCCACCCGCCCTTTACGATAATTCCACCGACATTTTCGGCGCGCGCGTTCGATCGACCGGAGAAATCATGGATCCAGCCGGTCTGGTCATCTCCGCGGTCGAGGACGTGGAGCAATATGCGCCCGTGGCCGCAGCCAATGGCACCGACTTCTTCGTGGCCTGGCAGGATGGCCGCAACGGCGCGCGGGATATCTACGGCACGTTAGTGACAGGAGCCGGCGAGGTGATGGCCAACAACGGCACGCCGATATGCACTGCGCCGGCCAATCAATATACGCCCATGCTTGCGGCCAATGGCAGCCAGTTTCTGGTCGCTTGGATGGATTTTCGCGCCGCCGCCGATTCGCATGCCAACATCAATGCGGATGTCTACGCCACGCGCATCGATGCCAACGGCGCTGTGCTTGATCCCGACGGCATCGCCGTCTGCGCCAGGACCAACGATCAATACATCGGGAGCGTCGCGGCCAACGGCACCGATTGGCTGGTGGTTTGGAAAGATTATCGCGCCGTGACGAATTGGCCCTGGGGCAGCCAGGTGTTCGGAGCCCGCGTGGCCGGCAATGGCAAGGTCCTGGATCCGGATGGCCTTCTGCTCAGTTCCGACTCGCAGGATCCTCAGAGCATGGCCGTGGCCTCGCACGGCATGGAATTTCTCGTCGCCTGGGTGGACTTGGGACCAGGACGCGACAGCGAAAGCGAAGCGGTGCAAGGCACGCGCGTCGGCCCCAACGGCGCTGTTCTTGGTCAGGACAGTTTTCACTTGGCCGACGCCGGAGCCGGGCCAAGGGCGTTGCGCGCCGTGGGCACAGACGACGGATACCTGGTGCTTTGGCAGGCCGACCACTCGGAAAGCGATGAGGAAGATGACAACGCACCGCCGGTTGTGGATGTGCTGGGGGTCCGTGTCCGCGCAGATGGCACCGTGCGTGATGGCGTGCCGCTGCGTTTGACGCCGTCGCCCGGTCTGGTTCCGCCGACCTCGATCGCCGGCAGCGGGCAACAATTTCTACTGGCTTACGCGACGCCCACCGCGTTGGGCCCGTTATCAGTCATGGCCAGTCCGCTCGATTTGGGCCTGCCGCGGCCCTGGCAGGAGAAGGCCATCGGACACGAACCCGATCCCGGACACGCTGTTTTCGCTTCCCAACTCGTCGACGTGAGCGGGAACGGAACGGGCCTGCAAGGGCGCAGCGATGATTTTCAATTCATCTATCAGCCCTGGTCCGGTGACGGCCAGTTTATCGCTCGGTTTGAGGGTTGGCGTTTTCCCGATGTGCCGGGGACGTCCGGTCTGATGATGCGGGAATCCGTTGCCCCCAACGCCAAGCACGTTTTGGTCGGCTTCGCGACCAGCGGCGAGCTGCTCTTCCAACGACGGAAATCAACCGGGGACCGCAGCTGGCTTCTGCAAACGCCGGCAGGCACTGCCCCGTGGATCAAGCTGGTGCGCCAGGGTTCGGTCTTCAGCGCCTGGACCAGCCAGACCGGGCAAGACTGGAGCTTCTTTTGGGTCGCGCGCTTGGCCATGCCCGAAAGTATCCTGATCGGATTTGCGCTCGCCGGGGGCGACAGTGCGGCCGGGGTCAGCGCGCAGTTCAGCAACTATCAGCTCAGCGCCACGCCCGTGGTCGGGCCAGTGGACGGCGATTCGACGCCCTGGGAACTGCAACTCGGCGTGAATGGGCCGGGGTTTCCAACTGGGCCGGGTTCTCCAAACGCCGACGATGGTTTGCAACTATTGGTTCATGGCGTTCCGGGCGTTCCCGTCGTGCTGGAGGGATCCAGCGATCTCGCCCATTGGGATGAGTTGGTCCGCTTCACGTCCGCCCCGATTCCCTACGACTTCGAGGAAAGGCTCTCGTCAGCGTCAGCCCGCTTCTATCGATCGCGTCGGGCGCCTTAGCCCCGGTTAGTAAGTATCGGAAGGTCGACGGTCGCAGACCGCGGTCCGGTTTGTGCATCGCCGCCGCCGCCGTGACACCGTGACACCGTGACACCTTCGCCGTTGCGCGGGAGGAGCCGACCGGCTTAGCGTTGCCTTCGTGAACCACAACATTTCGCGGGGCCTGCGAGTTTTTTTACTTTGTCTCCAAGCGGGCGGGACGCTGGCCGCCCAGAGTCCGATGACCGCGCCGGATCTGTGGGCGCTCAAGCGCGTGGCCGCGCCGGCTATTTCACCCGATGGCCGAACCGTGGTCTTCACCGTCCAAGAGTGGTCGATCGAAAAGAACAAAAGCACGGCCAACCTGTGGCTGGTCAACGTCGACGGCGGAGCGCCGCGTCGTTTGACCGCAGCCCAAGCCAACGACGCCTCACCGGCCTGGAGCCCCGACAGCAAACGCGTCGCGTTCGTTTCCAAACGCGGCGAAGACGAAACCAGCGCGCTCTACGTTATCCCGATCGATGGCGGCGAAGCGGAAGAAATCCTGGAGATGCCCTACGCCCTGGCCGCTCCCAAGTGGATGCCGGACGGTAAATCGTTGATCATCGGAACGAGCGTCATCCCCGAGTTGGCAGGGGACTTCAGCAAAACGAATCTGGCGGCCATGAAGAAGGAGGCCAAACGCCGGAAAGATTCGAAGATGACCGCCAAGGCAACCGAGAACCGCAATTATCGTTACTTCGATCATTACCTGACCGATGGCCTGGCCAACCGGTTGCTGCGAGTCACCCTGGAGACACACGCGCTCAAAGATCTGACGCCCCATTCGGCGACTTGGTTCGTGGCTGACGGCGGCGTGAGCTACGACATCGCGCCGGACGGCAATCATTTGCTCCTGGTGATGAACTCCACTCCGCCGCCTTACCGTGACTTTCTCAATCAGGACATTTATTTGGTGCCGACCGACGGCTCCGGGTCGCTCAAGAATCTGACGGCGGAAAATCCCGGGAACGATGGCGGACCGGTTTATGCTCCGGATGGCCGGTCCTTTGTTTATCTGCGGACCAAAACGTCCTATCACAATGGCGAGTTTGCCAAGGTTTGGCGGCACGAACTGGTCACCGGAAAAAACACACCACTAACGCAGACATTGGATTATTCGTTTGAGGAACCGGCGTTTTCGCGCGACGGCCGCACGCTCTGGCTGCTGGCCGAAGACAAGGGTGTGCTGCCGATCTTCAAGATGAAAGCCGACGGCACGGAACTGCAGGCGGTTTATCGAGCGGGAACGTCGGCCAGTTTACAGGTCAAGGCGGATCAAGTCGTCTTTCTCAACAACACCTTGTCGCGTCCGGACGAATTGTTCGCCTTGGATCAACGCGGCCAGGCGCGGCCGCTGACCCATTTTAACGATGAACGCCTGGCTCAACTCGAACTGGGGCGCGTGGAACAGTATTGGTTCTACGGAGCGGACGGCGATCGCATCCAGGGTTGGCTCATTTATCCGCCCGGATACACCGCGGGCAAATC
>DATLUX010000653.1:0-30974 GCA_035577805.1 Verrucomicrobiia bacterium | reverse complement strand
CAGAGCCCTTCGACAGGCTCAGGGTGTACCTCGTGACCTCGGCTGCTACGTGAGATTGGGTTGGGTTCATGGGTCCAATGCGCGTCCGAAATTCGGAGGTCCAAGCTCTCCATGAACCGCGCTGAAGAAACGTTCAACGTTCAACCGTCAACCGGCTGCGTGCCACGTTGGAAGTTGAAGGTTGAATGTGTTGGCTGTTCCTTCTTGATTATTCTCGCAGCGTTCTGGATCGGCTTGCTCGTCACTTTGCCTTTGGCGGCGGCGGGGCCCACCAACATTCTCTTCATCGCCATCGACGATCAGAATGATTGGATCGGTTGTCTCGGAGGCCATCCGCAGGTCAAAACGCCGCATCTCGACGCCTTGGCGGCGCGGGGCACACTGTTCACCAGCGCGCATTGTCAGGCGCCTTTGTGTCATCCGTCACGGTCGAGTCTGCTGACGGGGTTGCGTCCTTCGACGACCGGCCTTTATGGATTGGAGCCGCCCTTGCGGCAGGTGAACGGTCTGACCAATCACGTGACATTGCCCCAGACCTTCACGCGGCTGGGTTGGTTCACCTACACCTGCGGTAAGATTTATCATGACGGCCTCATTCGTGAGGCCGAACGCAGCGCTGAGTTTGGGACGTGGGGTCCGGCACCCGCCACCGGCCAACCGCCACAACCGTTCTCCAAACTGCCCAAAAGCCATCCGGCCATGGATTGGGGACCGTTTCCGGAACGGGACGAGGACACGGCCGACTGGCAGATCGCTTCCGCGGCCTGCGCTGCCTTACGCGCAGCGCCGAAGGACAAATCGTTTTTCATCGCGGCCGGGTTTCGTTTGCCGCATGTGCCATGTTTTGCCCCGCCGAAGTGGTTTGACTTGTATCCACTCGATACCTTGGTGTTGCCGCCGGTGAAGGAGGATGACCGCGCGGATACCCCCCTGTTTTCCTGGTATCTGCACTGGAAACTGCCCGAGCCGCGTTTGTCCTTGTTGCGGCAGCACGATGAATGGAAACCGCTCGTGCGCGCGTATCTGGCCAGCGTCAGTTTTATGGACAGCCAGGTGGGCCGGGTGGTGGATGCTTTGGCCGGCACGGGGCGCGCCGCGGACACGCTGGTGGTGGTCTGGAGCGATCACGGCTGGCATCTCGGCGAAAAATTAATTACGGGCAAGAATTCCCTGTGGGAACGCTCCACGCGTGTGCCGCTGATCTTGGCCGGGCCGGGCAGCGCGCGCGGCGCGCGTTGCACGCGTCCGGTGGAGTTGCTGGATATCTTCCCGACCTTGCTGGAACTCACCGGGCAACCGGCCCGTTCTGACCTCGAAGGACACAGCCTGGTGCCGTTACTGCGGAATGCGAGCGCGGCGCGCCCCTGGCCGGCCATCACGACGCACAATCAGGGCAATCATAGTGTCCGGACGGAGCGTTGGCGGTATATCCATTATGCGGACAGATCGGAGGAACTTTACGACGAACAAAATGATCCCAACGAATGGTTCAACCTCGCCCCCGATCCGAAAACCGCCTCGGTCCGAAACGATTTGATGCGTTGGTTGCCCAAAGTGAATCGGCCGATGGCGCCGGGCAGCCGTTCGCGCGTCCTCAGCTATGATCCCATCACTCACACCGCGACCTGGGAGGGACGCGCGATTGTGGCCGAAGAATTGGAACGCTAATTCCGGAATTCCCTTGCCCCCAATTCCCTTGCCCCTTGGGCTCCGAGCGAGTTCGGGGACTCGAGGGGAAACCAATGTCCGCAAACGCCGTTGCCGGCAGGCCCGCCTTCGTCCTGCGGGCTACGGCGCAGGAGGCCCGCCGCAGTTCACAAACCCCGTGCCAGCTGCGTGACCCAGCCAGCCCGGTTGGGCAAGGGAATTGAGGGCAAGGGAATTGAGGGCAAGGGAATATTTGTTCGCTACAGAGCCGTAGAGCCAGCTCTCTATGAACGTTGGCTTCGCGTTCTTTGCAGCGCTCGGCGGCCGCTACTCTTTTTTGACCTCGATGTGGAGTTCGCGCAAATGGCCCGGGGAGACCGAAGCGGGCGATTCGGTCATCAGATCAGTACCTTTGGCCGTTTTGGGGAACGCGATCACGTCGCGGATGCTGGGTGTGCCGCAAAGAACGGCCATTAAGCGGTCGAACCCAAGCGCGATCCCGCCATGCGGCGGCGCTCCGAAACGGAACGCGTCCAACATATAACCGAAGCGCAGTTGGGTTTCTTCCGGGGAAATCGCCAGGATGTCTTCGAAGATGGTTTTCTGCAAATCGGGTCGATGAATTCGGATCGAACCGCCGCCCAGTTCCGTCCCATTCACCACCACGTCGTAATGCTGGCCGCGAACGCGTTTGGGTTCGCTTTTGAGCAGGGGAATATCCTCAGCCACCGGCGCAGTGAACGGATGATGACTGGAATACCAGCGATTCTGCTCCTTGTCGAAGGCGAGCAGCGGGAAATCGACGACCCACAAGAAATCGAAGCGATCGGGCGGGATGGTGAGTTTGCCCTGGACCTTCAGGATGTCGGCCGAATAAAGGCGGATCCGACCGAGAATCTCGCATGAACTAAGCCAGGGGCCGGCCGCGAAGAGAATCAAGTCGCCCTCTCCGATCTGGAGTTTGGCGGTGAGCGCAGCCTTCTCGGCCTCGCTGAAAAACTTGACGATGGGCGATTTCCATTCGCCGCCTTCGACTTTGATGAACGCGAGACCTTTGGCGCCGGCGCTTTTGGCGAATTCGGTCATGGTTTCCATCTGGCCTTGGGTGACGCCGGCCAAGCCTTTGGCATTGAGCGCCTTGACCACGCCCCCGGAGCTGACGGCGCTGCTGAAGACTTTGAACGAACTGGCTCGGAACTCTTCGGTGAAATCCACCAGCTCCATGGCGAAGCGCGTATCGGGCTTGTCGATGCCCCAGCGGTTGAGCGCTTCCTCGAACGAGACGCGGCGGAACGGGACCGGCAGGTCGACGCCGAGCGCGGTTTTCCACACCCGCTCCAGCAAGCCTTCGATCAGGGCATAGATGTCTTCTCGTTCGATAAAACTCATCTCGACGTCGATCTGGGTGAATTCGAGTTGGCGATCGGCGCGTTGATCCTCATCCCGATAACAGCGGGCGAGTTGAAAGTAACGTTCCACTCCCGCCACCATCAGGATTTGTTTGAATTGTTGGGGCGACTGCGGCAAGGCGTAGAACTGGCCCGGGTGCTGGCGGCTTGGAATGATAAACTCGCGGGCTCCTTCCGGAGTGGACTTAAAAAGCGTGGGCGTCTCGACTTCCAGGAAGCCTTGTTCTTCCATGAACACGCGCGTGGCGGTAGCTACTTTGGAGCGCAGACGGAGGTTGCGCATCATCTCCGGACGCCGCAGGTCCAGGTAGCGATATTTGAGGCGCAATTCCTCGTTGACCTTGTTGGTCACTTCCGGGTCATCCACGGGGAAGGGCAACACATCCGCGCGGTTCAACACTTCGAGCTTGGCTGCCAACACCTCGACTTCGCCGGTGGGAATCTTGGGGTTGTTGGTGCCGGCCGGCCGTTGCCGGACCTTGCCGGTCACCGCGATGACGCTCTCACTATGAAGTCCGGATGCCAGCTCAAAGATTTCCGGAGTCAGATCCGAAGGGTCGAACACCGTTTGCGTGCGCCCCTCGCGGTCGCGGACATCAATAAAGACGAGCCCGCCCAGGTCACGGCGGGAATGGACCCAGCCAGAGAGGGTGGCCACCTGACCGATGTGGGCTGGGCGCAATTCGTTGCAATGATGTGTTCGTGTCATGTCGTGCATGCTCTCCGGTCTCCGGAGAGAACGCGCATGGTGGCGAGCTTATGGGCTGATTTCAATCTGAATCGGGCGTTTTCTGCTCTGGCCGCGCATTCCCCGGCATTGCCCCTGCAGGCGGGGCGGTCTCTTGGGACCCTGCCCCCGGACCGCGGACCGCGGGCGGTTAGCCCGCGGCAAACAGCTTCTTAGCCTCCTGCAGTTGCGTGTGGTTGCCGATGAGCAGGACTTGGTCGTTCAACCGAAACTCGTATTCGGGTTCCGGGCTGGTGACCGTTTCACCGTCGCGGCGCACCGCCACGGCCGTCGCGCCGGTGCGCGAGCGTAGTTCCAGCTCCCGGATTTGTTTGCCCAACGCCGGTGAGTGAGAGCCGACGGATACGGTGACCAGTTCCGCGTTCTCGAGCAGGGAAGGCATCGGTTTGCGCATGAACTCGGTATGTTCGGTGGCCAATTCCCTGGTCAAGGTTTCGCGGATGGTGACCTGAGCCTGAGAATAGATGCGGATAAAGAAACTGCGGAGCAACACGGCGAGCAGCACCGTGATGCCGAGCAGGACCAGAAACACTTCCCAGGAAGGCAACAGCACTGAGCTGAGCAACAACACCAGCAAGGCCAGCCCGATGATCCCGGTGAACAGCGTGGTGTTGGCCACCAGGGCGCGCATGGCCGCCTTGTTCATCAGCCCCGCCCGATCGCGGACCGTGATTTCGGAAACCAGCATGCTGAAGGCCTGCATTTTCCGAAGCGTAGCGATGAAGACGGGCAGACAACAGAGCGTGGCGGTGAACCAAAGAACGGTAGGCCGGCCGCCGGTCCAGGCCGGCAACCCTTCCAGCCAGGCGATCTCAAAGCGGTTCGGCAGGAGGGCAGCCAGGTATAAACCCGAGATGAGGGCCACATTGACGCCGAGCTGCCAAAGCAGCTTGTGAATCAATCGCCGGGGCGCGCTCGTGACTTTGGCGGTGCGCAGGCGGGTGATCCAGGCCGTATAATCGCGCTGATAAGCAAGCAGCGAACGCGGCGCCACCCGATCATGCAACGCGATGATCCGATCGGCGTGTTGAATGAGAAAGGGCGTCAACAACGACGTAATCGCCGACACGCTCACTGCGATCGGATAAAGAAAATGGCTGGTCACATTCAAAGTGTTGCCCAACGCCGCGATGATGAAGGAAAATTCGCCAATCTGCGCCAACCCCAGCCCCACCCGCAACGACGTCTCGCGTCCGTAACCCGCCACAAAGCTGCCGAATGAACAGGCCAACACCTTGCCGGCCACCAGCACCGCCGAGATGATCAGGACCGGAACGGCATACTCGCGCAGCAGTTTCAGATCGATCAGCAGCCCGATCGCCACAAAAAACATCGCGCTGAACAAATTCCGCAGCGGCGCTATCAGGCGTCCGACCCGCCGGATGTCATGCGATTCCGCAATCAGCGCCCCCATGATGAACGAGCCCAACGCCACACTGTATTTTAATTGGAGCGCCACCAGCGCCAAAGAAAAGCAAAGGCCCAGCACGGTGATTAATAATGTTTCCTCGCTCCGAAACCGTGCCACAAATCCGACCACCTTCGGCACCACCAACAACCCCAGCACCACGCTCATGACCAGGAAAATCACCAGCTTCGAAACGGTGCCCAGAATTGCCCTCAGCTCAAACGTCCCGGTGGTCGCCACCCCGGACAACGACGCAATCAACAGAATCGCGATGATATCTTCCGCGATCAAAATCCCGTAGATGATTTCCGCAAAGCCTTCCTGGCCCTTGTTCAGATCCGCCAGCGTCTTGGTGATGATGGTGGTCGAGGAGATCATCAGAATGCCCCCCAGATAAATGCTGTCCATGCGGCTCCAACCGAAGAGTTGCCCCATTTGGTACCCGGCGAAGAACATCAGCCCCGTCTCCAATGGCGCGACGATAAACGCGGTGAAACCAAGTTGCCGGATCTTGCGGAAATTGAACTCCAACCCCAAAGCAAAGAGGAGGAACACCACGCCCAGTGCGGCGAGCGTGTGAATGTTCTGCTGGTCGCTGACCAACGGCGAAGGAAACGCATGCGGACCAATCAAGACCCCGGCTATGATGTAGCCCAAGACGACCGGCAGCTTCAGATAGTGGAACGAGACTGTGACCAGTCCCGCCACCATCATCACCACCGCCAGATCTTGGAGAAAGGATGCGTTATGCATGAACGCCGTTACCGAAGCTCAGGCTAACCCTTGCGCCGAGGCGAGTCAGCAAGCAGTTGAGGGGGCCGCAGGAGAGCGGCTGAAAAAGTGGAAAGCGGAAAGCGAAGGAGGACGAGGCCTCCTGCGTTTCGCTTTTCGCTTTCCGCTTTTCGCTTTTCCAGCCGCTCTCCTATCCGTTCGAGCGCAGCACGAAGTCTTTGTTGGGCAGGCTGCCCGTGAGGGTGCGGCGGTAACAATGGCCGTCGCCATCCACCATCCCCTTGGTGGCTTTCACGTTGACAAAGGCCACCGCCGGACGGAAGGACTCCTCCCAGTCCAAGAGTGAAAACAAGTCCGCTTCCCCGCGTTGCACGTAAAGCACATGATCGAACTTCGCGCGGTCATGGATCTTGCCGTCATGGATGTGCACGGTGGGAAAAAATACCTCGGCCCGATTCGCGCGCGGGAAGGAGAACGCCATCGGATGGATCTTGGCCTCGCCGGCCTTCAGCTTGAACACGGCAAAACCGTGGGTCCGATATTCGGGGAGGCTCTCCCATAGTCCGGGCGGCAGACGGAATCGCTCATCCAACCTGGAGAAATCCTCCGGCTTGGGGACGTACGACGCCTCGAAGTTTCCGACGGTGACCACCTCGAGCTTGGGGGCCTCGGCTGCGGCCGGGCCGACGGCCTTGGCGCGCGATAAGGCCAAGAGCGGTTGAGGAAAACCGAGCTTCAAATCATCGAAGAATCCTGGGTAATCGCTTAGGTCGACGAATTCGACGGCTTTCTCGCCGCTGCCCGCTTTCACTGGCAGCGGCAGGACCATGGCCAGCGCTTCCTTGGCCTGCAAGGTCATGCTGTAGACCACATACTGCCGGTCGCCGCCGGCCGAACGCGCATAAAGATGAGTGGCCTTAACCGATTGAACCGGGCGCGAAAAACAGCACATAGCCCATGCCTTCTTTGCTTACGTTTTTGGCACGATCTTGAAGACTTTACCTGTCTGCCCGGTGAGCGCGTTGCGTGCGGTCGTGAGCACATAAAGTTCGCCCGCGCCATCTTCACCGAGTGCGACCACGTAGGCGCCGACTTTTGCGCCCGTCGGCGAACTGGCCGAGAGCATTTCCAAACTCCACTTGGCCCCGGTGCCTTGACCTTCCCGGGAAGCGGCGAACAGCACCCCGTCCGGCAGCGCCCAGGTCCTGGACCAATCGGCAAAAACATATTTGCCCTGCAACTCCGGCAGCGCCCCGCCCCGATAAACGTAGCCGCCCGTCACGGAGATCCCCTGGATTTTCGTCGGGTCGATCTTGTTGCGAGGCGGATGAGGATATTCCACGATGGGATCCAGGAACGGTTGCCCCCACTGATCGGTCTTGGCCGAGTCGGCCGGCGTTTTGTCCGGATTGCTTGGGTCAAACGCATGAAAGCCCTCGCGCACGCGCCAGCCGTAATTGCCGCCTTTCACGATGATGTTCACTTCCTCGTAAAGGTTCTGGCCCACATCCGCCGCGAGCAACTCGTGCGTTCCTCCGCGATCAAAAGAGATGCCCCACGGATTGCGCAGGCCGTATGCATAAATCTCCGGCCGCCCGCGTTTGCCGTCCGCAAACGGGTTGTCTGCCGGAATACCGTAGGGCGTGCCCTTGTCCACATCGATGCGCAGGATTTTGCCCAGCAATTTGGTGGTGTCCTGCCCGTTTCCCTGTTCGCTGTGTCCGAATCCGCTGTCGTTGCCTTGTCCGCCATCGCCCACGCCAATGTACAAGTAACCGTCGGGCCCGAAGACCAAGCGACCGCAGTTGTGATTGAATTGAGGTTTATCGATTTCCAGGAGAACCCGCTCGGAAGCGGGGTCCACTTGGGCCGGTTCACCCGCCTTGACCTTAAATTCAGCCAGTCGGCTGGTATGATCCCAATTGGTGGAGAGATTACTCCGGCGCGGCCCGCTGTAATACATGTAGACTTTGCGGTTGGACTTGTATTGCGGATGAAAGGCCAGCCCAAGCAGACCGCGCTCATCAAAACCTGGATTGAGCTTCGTCAGCAAACTGCGCGCATCGAAGAAGAGTTGCTCGGACAGTTTCCCGTCTGGATTCAGCAGATGCACCGTTCCCACCTGATCGCCGATGGCCAGGCGTCCGGAACCGTCCGGCAGGGGGACCAGGTTCAGCGGCGAGACGAACCCTTCCGCCACGAGTTTCAGTTGAACGGCGGGCGCCGCGACGGCGGTTTGAACCAAATGGGTGCCGCTAACCAAGGCACCCAGCAAGAGCATGAGCGTCGACACGAAGCCACGGAAATAATAAGGCATGAATTTCACGGGGCGCATTCTAGTGCGGTGCTTTTGAAATTGCTACAGCTAGGTGAGGTCTGGGGTGATTCGGGGGGAGAAGCGTCTCCCATGGGTCCTTTGTCGGAAACCTTCGAAATAATCGGGCGCTCAGCGGGCCGGATCTATTTCAAGGTTGTTGGACGGAGCTTACCGCCGATTCGCTGGCGGTGGGTTGGGCGTGCTTGGCTTTTTCGCTCCAGCTGACCAAGGCCGCGCCCATGACGATAAGGACCACGCCCACCCAGCGGACGGGCGATACTTGCTCGTGCAAGATAAACCGGGCGGACAGCGCCGTGAGCACAAACCCAAGCGAAGTGAGCGGCCAAATCAGGCTGACATCGTTGCGTTTCAGCAGCACGATGAGGAACCCGAAGAAGATGGTCTCGAGCAACACGCCCAGGAGAATCCGGCCATTCGCGGCTCCTTGCCGGACCACGCGACCGACCTCCCGAAGACTCAGGGTTTTCACTTCGCCGATTTGCTTGAGGCCGGCGCTGAGGTAAACGACGCCCACTGCTTCAAAGATCAACGCGACGATGAGGAGAAAGATGACTTTGCTCATTTATAGATCCCGGTAGCGGATGAGCTGAATCTGTTGTTCGCGCACCAAAGCGCTGACCCGAGGGCTGACCAGGGCATCGAGTTCATTTCTAAACTCATCGAGGTTCGGGTGCGAGTAAAGTTCGGAATCCCCCGGCGGCAACGCGGGCAGCAGCCGCGCCAGATACGCTTCATCAACACGCGCGTTCTGCAGGAGCCCAAAGACCACGGCGGTATGTTTGATGGCGCGCCGGCGCAGAGCCGGGCGCGCCCGCCTGGCCAGCATCCAATAGAGGAGCGCATGCACGCCGCGATATAGCCATTGTCCGCGAGCCAGCCGCAAGTTGAACCAGAACGGGTCGCGGGTCAGGCGCACCTGGCGGATCCCCCAGGCCGCGGCGTTGTCCATCAAAATGGAGAAAATGGTCGGGTGCAGATGCAGATGCAGATGGCCATTGACGTGGTCCAGGACGAGGCCGGTCGCATGAAAACGTTCGAACTGGGCGGCGATCTCCTGCCGCAACGCTGCGCGCAGGCGGGGCGAAACGAAATAACGCAGCCCGGCCGCCACCGGGTTATGGCCGAACTCGCCCCGATCGTTGACCAGGCCCGGAATCGGTTTGGCTGAGGCGGCATGACCGCAAAGCAGGGTGAGATGCAGGCCTACTCCCAGGCGCGGATGCGCCCGCGCCAGGTCGACGGCTTCCGCTGCCGCGGGTTCGTTGACCATGAGGCTGGCGCTGGTCAGAATGCCCTGGCGATGCGCCTGGATCACGGCCGCATTGATCCCGGTCGTGCGGCCGAAGTCGTCGGCATTAACCACCAGCCGGCGCCGGCAGCCCGGCTCAGGGCGCTCCATAGTCGGGAGTCAATGCTCCGGAAAGAATTCCGAACCACGTCCGGGCAATCAGAGCCAGCTTCTGGCCTTTACTTAACCGGGTCGGGTGAGGTCCAAAGACATCGAAACGGCTCTTCTCCAGCTTGCGCAGCAGCCGCCAGTAAACCGATCCCATCAGCTCGGCTGCAGCCATGGCCCGGCGATCTTCGACCGGCAGAGTCTGACGCGCCCTTTGATAATGATACCGCGCGCGTTGGCCGACCAATTCCGCCGCCTGCCGGAACCGTTCCGAATACTCGAGACGCAGGATTTCCTCGGGCAACACGCCGGCGCGGGTCAATTCTGACAGCGGCAAATAGATGCGGCCGCGTTCGGCGTCGCTGCGCACATCACGGAGAATATTGGTCAGCTGCAGGGCTTTGCCGAGGTGATCGGCGTAGAGGCGGCAGGCCGGGTTGCGATAGCCGAAGATCTCAATGCTAAGCAAGCCGACCACGGAGGCGACGCGATAGCAATATTGTTCGAGTTGTTCGAAGGATTCGTAGCGTTTGATGTCGAGATCCATCTCCACCCCGCGGATGAGTTCGTCGAACAGTTGGAAAGGCAGTCGATGGGCCGCGATAATAGGCTGAAATTCGCGGTTAACGGGGAGTTCCGGAGTTTGTCCGGCGCAGGCGCGGGCGATATCAGACCGCCATCTGGCCAGACGCTGGCGGCGTTCCCTGACCGGCACCGATTCATCATCGGCCGCATCATCGACTTCCCGGCAGAACGCATACAGCGCAGTCATCCCCTGGCGTTTGGCTTTGGGCAAGAGCACGAAAGCCAGCGCGAGATTGGAGGCGCTCTTGCGCGTGATGGAGTGGCTTTCCTCCATGAAAAGTGGTTCGGCTTGCGCTAGCGGGCGGGCGGCGATTGCGGTTCGGAGGGGCTCTCCGGTTCCTCGGGCCGCGAAGGAGGCAACCCGCCGGTTTCACCCAGCGTCGGGTTGCGTCCCCAGTTATCGGGGTGTTCGGGGCGCCGTTTGCGGCGTCGGCGTCGGTTGCCGGACCCACGCGAGCTGCTCTGCCGATCGTGGCCGGTGACCAGCGCGCCGCGGGTCTGCCGCGGCCGTTTGCGGAGGAAGAAAGCCCAGAAAAAGAGGACGGCGGCCAGGCACAGCAGAATGCCCAGGATGAACATCAGATCCAGGCTCAGACCACTGGGCTTGGAGTTGCGGGCGGCGGCATCGCGCATCGCCTCGATTTCCTTGGTGGAATCGACCTGGGCGAGCACCGGGAGGATGGGCAGGGCCACGAAGCCTAACATGAGCCCGCCTCCTTGCCGGCAGGTTGAGCCGGGTCCTCTTCAGCATCGGTGTGGATGTTCAATCGCTGCATTCGATAGCGCAGAGCGTGTCGGCTGATCTTCAATTGCTCGGCCGTGCGGCTCAGATTGTAACGGTTTTGCTCGAGCGTGTTGAGGATGAACTCGCGCTCAAAGTTGCTCATGACTTCATCGATCGATTGGCCGGAGGGCACGACGGGCAGTTCGGTCTTGCGCAATCTGGTTTCCAGGTGGAACTCGGGCAGGTTGGCGGGCTGGATTTCGTGGGTGGTCTCCAGGATAACCGCGCGCTCGATCGCGTTGCGCAGTTCCCGCACGTTGCCGGGCCAATGATGCGCTAGCAGCTTCTGCTGCACGGAGGCCGAGAGGCGGCGCACTTGTTTGTTCATGGCCGCATTGAACTGGCGAAGAAAATGATCGGCCAGTAACAGCACATCCTGCCCCCGCTCGCGCAGCGGCGGCGGCCGCAGTTGCACCACATTCAGGCGATGAAAAAGATCCTCCCGAAACTGGTTCTGGCGAATGGCCTCGATGATGTCGCGGTTGGTCGCCGCGATCAGCCGCACGTCCACCCGCAACTCATCATTGCCCCCGACCCGCGTAAAGCTGCCGTCCTCCAGAAAACGCAGCAGCTTGGCCTGCAATGGCCGGCTCATGTCGCCGATCTCATCCAGGAAAATCGTGCCCCCGTCGGCTTCCTCCACCCGGCCCAACTTTTGTTTGAGCGCGCCAGTGAAGGCGCCTCTCTCATGTCCGAACAATTCACTTTCCAGGAGTTGTTCCGGGATGGCGGCGCAATTGATGCTGACATAAGGCGCCTCGCGTCGTTGGCTAAGCGCGTGCACCGCACCGGCCACGAGTTCCTTGCCGCAACCGCTTTCACCCAGAATCAGGACTCTGGCCGGCGAGGCCGCCACGGTTTTGATCAAGTTGCGCAACTCGACCATGCGCGGGGATTCGCCGATGATCAGAGCCAGGTCGTAGGTTTGGGTGGTCTGGTTGCGTAACCGAGTGTTCTCGCGGATTAACTTGTGGCGCTCGGCGCAGCGGGCCACCGCGTGCAGGAGTTCCTCCGGCTCGAACGGTTTCGACAGATAATCGATGGCACCCGCCTTGATGGCTTCGACGGCCAGGCGCGGGGTGGCGTAGGCGGTGATCATTAGCACCGGCAGCTGCGGATGCGTGGTCTTCAAACGCGCCAGGAAATCGTACCCGTTCATCCCATTGAGATGCGCGTCGGTAATGACCATGAAGAACTTCTCCCGGGCCAAGAGGCTGAGGCCTTCTTCGGCGCTTTCGACGGCATTGGCCGTATACCCTTCGTCTCCCAGCATGGCCTGGAGCGACAGGCGCATGTTTTTTTCGTCGTCGACGACGAGAACAGGCGGGAGGGCGGCGCTCATAGGGCTGGTTTGGTTATGGTTCGGGTAGGAAACTGTAAGACAAATCGGGTCCCTTTTCCAAGCTCAGATTCGACTCGAACGGTTCCTCCGTAGAGTTCGATGTTATGTTTCACGATGGAAAGGCCCAGGCCGGTGCCTTTCTCCTTGGTGGTAAAGTATGGTTGGAAGATCTTGTCCAACTTGGCTTTGGGAATGCCCGGGCCGTCATCGGCCACGGTTACGATCACCACATGGTCCTGGTCGGACCGCGCCGTGATGCGGATCTGGCCCTTGCCGACGATGGCTTCGCGCGCGTTTTGGATCAGGTTGACCAGCACCTCCATGAGATGGCCGCGCTGCATCATCAGCACCGGCAATCCCGCTTCGTACTCTTTGTCCACGATGATCGGGTATTTGGCCGCCAAGGGCATGGCGTGGTCCACCGCCCGATCGATCTCATCGGTCACGTTCAGCCGTTCCACTTTGCCCTCGGCCAGCTGGGCATAACCCATCAGTTTCGTGATGGTTTGATCGGCGTGCTCCACTTCCTCGCGGATGATCTCAATTTGCTGGGGATTGAGCGGCTTGCCTTCCTGATACGCGCGTTGCAGGGAGTAGGCGGCATTATTGATGATGCCGAGCGGGTTCTTGATTTGATGGGCAATTTTGGCAGCCAGCCGGCCGGCGGAACGAAGCTGCTCCTGGCGCACGGCGAATTCCTGGGATTCTTCCGCCGCCCGACGTTGCTTTTCAAACAGCACCTGCAGCCCATAACAGCAGGCGGCGAGGAGCCAGAGCAGGAAGAGCCGGAGCAGAAACGGCTCGGTGGTGTTGGGGCCGATCGTGCCGGCCAGTTCATCCAGGATCAGGGTGCTGTCCGTAATCAACGCGTCCAGAACCCCCGCCGCCAAATAACACAGGCTGGCTGAGAAATTCAGGATCAATTGAGGGACGGCCAGCGGACAACTGACCGCGTTGCGCACGATTAAGCCCAGGAACATCCAATACAGAATGCTCTCAAACCCGCCGGTCACGAAGGTCAGCGCGGCGAGAAACAAGCCATCCAGGAAGTTGGAAGTGAAGATGACCCGTTGCATGATCGACCCGGGCAACCGCCGCGCGAAAATGAGCAGGCCCGCCACCGCCAGGTTGATCAACAGATAGAAGATGAAGAATCGTTCGATGGTCTGTTGCGCCACCGTCTGGGGCAACGCCACGTCTTCGAACCAGTTCGAGAAATAGAGATTGTAAATGAGGATGAGGACGAAGACACCTTTGACGGGCAGGATCACGTCGCGCTCCATGACGCGCAGGCGCAAGGCCATCTGCTCGGCCGGAGGCGACGTCTCCTCGAGCAACTCACGGAGCCGCTGCCAGGTTTGCCACCGCAACTTCTTGCGCCACGACTCGCTCATCTCGATATGTGCCAGCAGGTTGTTCACCCCAGGGCCAGCCTGGAAGAATGGCCATCGCCATCGCCTCAGGGATACGCGACGACATTCTAAACACACGCTCTGGGCGAAGCCAAAAACAAAAACAAGGTATGGCCTGCGGCCCCGGCCGAAGAAAGTCGTCCCCGGTCAGGGACCGACGATGCGCAGGGTTGCGCAATCCCGAAATCAGTCATTCAACCAGCGTCGCCAAATCAAAACCAGGCCGCTGGCGAACTCCGCCGGCTTGTCCGCCATCCAGCGGTTGATGGCCTCGGGCGCGAACCAGCCGCCGGTTTCAATCTCGTCCGGATGCAACGTAAAGGGTCCCTCGTGGGTGCTCCGGTAAACCCACACAAACTCATGACCGGTTTCCGGGCAGGCGTTCACCTTGAACAATCGTTCCGGAGCCTGCTCCAGCCGGATTCCCAGTTCCTCCCAAACTTCGCGGACGGCGCACGCATCGTAGGCTTCGCCTCGATCCAAATGGCCGGAGGCCGATGAATCCCACGTGCCCGGGAAACAATCCTTCTGCAACGATCGTTTCTGCAGGAACAGTTCTCCGCGGCGGTTGAAGACCAGAACGTGAACCGCCCGATGATTTAATTTGCGCCGATGCACTTCGCTGCGCGTGGCCTGGCCGATGATCTCGTCCCGCTCGTTCACTACATCGAAAATCTCTTCGCTCATGTGCGCGTTGACGTTGAAATTGCCGTCAGCTTCTCCGTGAGTCGAATAAATTGTTCCAATCCCACCGCTTCCGCCCGGACGGAGAGGTCCAAACCCGCTTCGCGAAACAACCGTTCCAACACCGGCGCTGGCCAGTCCTGCTTGAGCAACTTGAACATCATCTTGCGTCGTTGGCTGAAAGCCCGCTTGACCACGGCTACGAAAAGAGGCCAGCGCTCCGGGGCCAGCCCGGGATTCGCCCGCCGCCGCAGAATCAGGCACGCCGAATCGACGTCGGGCGCCGGATGAAAACATGTTCCCGGAATCCGAAAATGGGCCTCCGGCACATAACTCAATTGCAGCAGGAGCGTCAGCAGCCCGTACTCCGCATCGCTGGCCCGGGCCAGGATGCGCTGGGCCACTTCCCATTGCACGGTTACGACAATCAGGCTGGGGCCCGCAGCGGTTTGAGCCAAATCCACCAAGAGAGGCGAAGCTACCGAATACGGCAGGTTGGACACGACTTTCCAGCCGGCCCAATCCCGCCGGGCCTTGATCTCGTCCAACGCGTCCGCCTCCACGATGACGAGGTTGGGCGAATGTCCCAGCCGTTCTCGCAGCACGGCTGCCAGCCGCGCGTCCTTTTCAATGGCCAGCACCGACGCGCCCGCCGCCAGCAGCAATTCGGTCATAGGCCCCAGGCCAGGCCCCACCTCGAGCACGCGCTCGCCCTGAGCCAGCTCCGCCGCCGCCACGATCCGGCGCAGTTGGTTGCCGTCATGCATGAAGTTTTGCCCGAGCGATTTGGTCAGCTGAATGCCGCGCGTCTCGAGCAACTGGCGCATCTCAGAAAGTTTCATGTGCTGGGCGAGCAAACACCTTCAATCGTTGGACAATTGGCAATATTGGCAATCGAAAATGGAAAATGGAAAATGGAAAATCATACGCGGCCTTCCCGTCGTGAGAGGCGCATTGGGCCATCGAACAGTTCACAAAACGTTTGGACTGCTCCGGCGAGCTGCGCGGGTCGGATCACCAGCGGCGGAGTGAAGGCCGCCACCTGGCCGTGGGCGCCTTCGGGCAAGATCAGATAACCTCGGTGCAACATCTGCTTGATCAACATCCAAGTCTGTCGGGTGACATGCGCTTCTTTCCTCTCCGTGATTTCCACTCCCACCATCAGACCCAGCCCCCGCACCGACGTGCGGATCGGGGCTCCCGCGAGACCGGACTGCAACGCCGTCAACAGCCATGCACCGAGGTCCCGGCTGTGTGCCACCAGATCGCCTCGTTTGATTTCATCAATCTGCGCCATGGCCATCGCGCACCCCACCGGGTGTCCCAGGTAAGTGCTGGTGTGAATGGCTTCACCCTGGCAAAGCGGCCAGGCCGCGTCCATCAGGCGGGCCGTTCCCACGCAGGCCGACAAGGGAAAACCTCCCGTCAAGGCTTTGCCTAAGCAGATCAGATCCGGGCGCACACCGAAATGATCGCACCCGAACCACGCGCCGGTGCGGCCGAACCCGGTGAAAACCTCATCCACGATCAGCAGCGCTTCGTGTTCGTTGCAGAGGTCGCGGAGGCCAGCGAGGAACGAGGGAGGAGCAACTCGGATCCCGCCTCGGGCCTGGACTGGTTCCACCAACACCGCTCCGACGGTCCTGCGGCGCAACCGTTGTTGGACGCGAGTCAGCACCCGATCGAGATCCACGGTGCCGGCGGGAAACGGCACGAACTGTCCAAACGCGGCCAATTGCGACCGGAATGGCCCGCGGAATTCCTGGCGGTGCGTGGTGTTGAGGGTTCCGTAGCCGGTTCCGTGATAGGCGCCTTCAAACGCGATGACGCCGGCTTTTTTCGTGACGAGCAAGGCTGTCTTGAGCGCGGCTTCCACCGCTTCAAACCCGGAATTGCAGAAGATTACTTTGCCGTGCCCACCAGCGCGGGCGTGGGCGCTCCTTTCCGGCGACACATGTTTCGGTGTGCGTCCGCCGGACGATCTTCGAGTGGCGGAATGGGTGCGGTTCGCAGCGAGCTCTTGCGCCCAGCGTTCGAACGTTAGCTCGCTGAGCGTGCGGGCCAGGCGCGCCTTCAGCGCATGCGGATGCACGTCACCCATCGCGTGCAGTAATTGGCCCATTTGCCGTTGGGCCGCCCGAATCACGCGAGGATTCGCATGGCCGGCTGCCGCCACCCCAAACGCTGCTGTGAGATCCAGATACTTCCGGCCTTCCACGTCCCACACGTGAACACCTCGGGCCCGCGACCAGACAATGGGCCAGGACCCTTTCGGATCCACAAAAGTGATGTTCCGCGATTCGTAGCGGCGGAGTTGCTCAAGGATGGCGGCCGTGCGGGTCACAGGAAGGTGAGAGACATCGTCGGGCCTTCAAACGCCGCGTTGGTCAGGAGGCCAGATGACCTTGTGCATCTGCACCTGGAACCGCACCGGCAAGGCATCCGCCACCATGCGTTCGGCCAGCTCGCGCTGGGACAATGGAGTTTGGCCGGACGGCACCGGGCGCAGAGACGGGTCCTGCTGCCCCGGTTGCAGCGGCGCCACCCACGAAAATAACAGCAGACAGACCTCGTGCAGACGATGGGTTTGGATCTGGTGCCTGGCCCATTCGTAATCTTCCACCGTGCCGATGACGAACTTCACTTCGTCCGCGGCCCGCAGATGCGGGAGGTTTTCCCAACGATTACGATGAACTTCACCGCTACTGGGGCATTTCAGGTCCATGATGCGGCGCACGCGCGCATCGACGGGAGTGATATCATGGGCGCCGCTGGTCTCCAGGAGCACCGTGAACCCGAGATCGCACAGCCGTTGCATCAAGGGCAGGGCGTTGGCTTGCAACAAAGGTTCACCGCCGGTGAGCTCGACCAAAGGCAGTTGTCCCGTCTGGACGCGGTGGGCCGGAGCCGCAAACGGCTCGGCCAGCTCGCGCACCCGCCCCACGATGGAATCCAGCGACTGCTTCTGTCCCTGGGTGAACGCGTAGGCCGTGTCGCAATACGAACAACGCAGGTTGCAGGCCGTCAAACGAATGAAGATGCACGGCCACCCGGCCAAGGAACTTTCCCCCTGTAAACTCAGGTAAATTTCGTTGATGACCAGCGTGTCAGACATTCGGTCGCAATGTAGGCGCCGGGTGCGCCCTTGACGAGCCAATAGCCGATAGCCTAGGGGATCCAGCATCGGCTTGGCTGTCGGCTATTGGCTATCGGCTATAATCGGCTATTGGCTATTGGCATTTGGCTTGGCTATCGGCTATCAGAAGACACTCGCCCCGTCGCGGGTCCGTGGTCTAGAGTCGTTCGCACATGAAGCTGAAGCACGGTTTGCACCTGGCTTACTGCACCAATATTCATCGGGGAGAAACCTGGGCTCAGACCTTCGACACGCTCCAGCGTTATACCTTGGCCGTGCGCGATCGGGTGGGGCGCGGCCAGCCTTACGCGATCGGTCTTCGACTGGGAGCGGCTGCCGCGACCGAATTAAGCGCCCGCGAAACGTTGCGGAACTTTCGGCAGTGGTTGGAGCGCGAGCAGTGTTACGTTTTTACCATCAACGGATTTCCTTACGGCCAGTTTCACGGGACGCGGGTCAAAGAACAGGTTTACGCGCCGGATTGGACGACGCGCGAGCGGGTGGATTACACGAACCTGCTCTTTGATCTGCTGGCTGAGTTGCTGCCGGATGGCATGTCCGGCAGTGTGAGCACCGTGCCGGTCTCCTACAAGGAGTTCATGACCGGCCCGGCGCAAGTGGAGGCGGCGGCGGCCAACCTGTGGTCCTGCCTCGATCATCTGGAGCGGTTATGCGCGCGCACGGGCCGCGATTTGCATCTGGGCCTGGAGCCGGAACCGCTGTGCTTCCTGGAAACCAGCGTCGAGACCGTCCAGTTTTTTGCATTACTGCGGCGCCAACGTCCCGGGGATGACCGCTGGCAACGTCGATTGGGGGTGAATTATGATTGTTGCCATCTGGCGGTGGAATTCGAGGCGCCGCGTGATGCCTTGCGCCGGCTGCAGGATCACGGGATCCGGATCAGCAAGATTCATCTGAGTTCCGCCTTGCGCGTTGAACCGACGCCGGAGGTGCGCGTGGCTTTGGAGTCTTTTGCGGACGACATTTATTTTCATCAAGTGATTGCGCGGGGGCCCGGCGTGGTCGGGAACGATGCGCTGAAACGGTATCGCGATCTGGATGTGGCCCTGGCGCAAGCGGCCAAGGCGCCGCCCGATCCCGGGGAGGAATGGCGTATTCATTTTCACGTTCCGCTGCACAGCCCCCCCACCGCCCTTTACGGAAACACCCAGGATCATATCGCGGGCGTCCTGGCTGAGCTGCGCAAGGACCCCGGGCTCTGTCAACATTTCGAAATGGAAACCTACACGTGGGAAGTCATGCCGCCGGAACTCAAGAAGCGGGATGTGGTGGAGCAGTTGGTGGCCGAATACGCCTGGACGCTCAGCCAGTTGCGGCAGGCGGGTTTGGCGCAGTGAAAGAGGGGATATCAGGGGCGGAAAATTCGCCGTGAACACCGCGGTTTCGACGCTTCGGTCGCTGCTGATTCTGGGACGGGTCTCCAACCTGCCCACGGTATGGTCCAATTGCATGGCCGGCTGGTGGCTGAGCGGAGGAGGGGAACTGTGGTCGTTGCTGCTGCTGGGCGCGGGCGGGACCTGTTTGTATGTGGGCGGGATGTACTTGAACGATGCGTTCGATGCTCAATTCGACTGGCAACATCGGCCTGAGCGCCCCATTCCCAGCGGCGCGATTCACGCGAGCATGGTTTGGATTCTGGGTTTTTCCTGGCTCGGGATCGGACTGGGGTGCCTGGCGGTGTTCGGCAAGGCGACGATGATTTGCGCGGTGCTCTTGGCCGTGGCCATCCTCATTTACGATGCGATGCACAAGATTTTTGAGTTCTCGCCGTTGCTGATGGCCGCGTGCCGGTTTCTTTTGATCTTGGTGGCTTCGTCGACGGCGAGGGAGGGAATCACGGGCCTGTCGGTCTGGACCGCCTTGGTCATGGCCAGTTACATCGTTGGGCTGAGTTACATTGCCCGAACCGAAAGTACCCTGGTGGCTTTGCGATATTGGCCGTGTGTTTTCCTGGCGGCGCCGCTAGTGCTGGCGCTGGTGATTAATCGTGGTGAATATCAACTCCGAGCCGTGTCGCTCTCGGCGGTGATCACCTTATGGAGCCTGCGTTCGTTGACGTTCGCCCTCTGGTCAAGACAGCGTAACGTGGGTCGCTGCGTCGCCAGCCTGCTGGCGGCCATCCCCTTGCTGGATCTTTTGTCGATCTGGGACGGCTCGTTTCTGCTGGCGGTGATCTTCGTGGGACTGTTCGTGGTGGCGTTGTTGCTGCAAAGGTTTGTGCCCGCGACCTGACCTTCTGTTGCTTGCGTTGTGGTGGTGGCCGAGTGGGGTTGACTTGCAGCGGTCGTCGCGGATCCCAGGCCCCGCCACCGGCAGACCGGAATTACGGAGCCTCGAAGACCACCACCAGCATAACGTCCGAGGCTACGTACGGGTAAGCGGCTAGGCTGTTGCCCTCGTGCCGGGCCCCGCTTTGGGCAGCGAGATTGCCGAAGATCTGCACCACGCGCGCCTTGGATTCGGCCAGCCAATGGTTCACTTCCTTCTCCAGCGCTGGGAGGTTGGATTCCAGCCCTTTAAAGATTCGGATCTGGTGCATAAGCGCGCTGCGCCACCGCGGATTGGGTTCGGTGACAGGGTCTCGTCTCTCGGGCTGGAAGGCGAGCGATTTCTGCGCGGCGGTGGAGGTCGCGGGTCGCAAAAAAAGTTGAGGCCCCGCTGTTTCGGCCGATAAGCCTGTGTTGATTTATGGCATTGTGGACGATACGCATCTTCTTCCTGGTCCTGTGTACCTTGGCCGGATACGCAGTCAGCCAGTATCGGCCGGAGTTGATCAACGGCGGTTTATATGGCAACGGCGGTTTGTATGGATTAGGCATCGGGTTTAGCCTCGGCGCGATCCTGGTCGGGGTGGACTATTTGCTGAAGGGATTTTCCTTGCGGGCCTTCTCCGCCGCCACCTTTGGTTTGATCCTCGGAACGCTCGTCGCCTGGTTGATCGATCGCACGCAGCTTTTTATCTATACGGACGAAAAGACCCGTTGGCTGATCCGGCTGGGATTATTCCTCGGCTTCGGGTACATCGGCATGGTGCTGGCCATGCGCAGCAACAAGGAAGATTTCTCGTTGCTCATCCCCTACATCCGGTTCCGGTCCCAGAACAAACCGGAAAATGTGATACTGCTCGATACCAGCGTCATCATCGACGGGCGCGTCGTCGATCTGATCGAAGGCCGTTTCCTGGAGGGCACGGTGGTGGTGCCCAAATTCATCCTGCACGAACTCCAATACATCGCCGATTCATCCGACCCCACGCGCCGGGCGCGCGGCCGCCGCGGCCTGGATGTCTTGAATCGCATCCGGCAAAACCCGCGGGTCGAGGTGCGCATCCATGAAATGGATTTCCCCGAGGAAAGGGAAGTGGACGCCAAGCTGCTCAAGCTGGCGCGAAATATCGATGCCAAGCTGTTCACGAACGATTTTAACCTCGGCAAAATTGCCGAACTGCAATCGGTTCCGCACGTGAACCTCAACGATCTGGCCACGGCTCTGAAACCTGCCGTCCTGCCAGGGGACGTCATGGTCTTGCGCATTGTGCGCGAAGGACGAGACAAAGGACAAGGAGTGGGTTATTTGCCGGACGGCACGATGGTGGTGGTGAGCAATGCGCAGCCGCTGATTGGTCAGCAGGTTCAGGTGCAGGTGCAAAGCCTGCTGCAGACCGGCGCGGGCGTGATGATCTTCGCCGACTTGAAGAATCCTCCCCAAGCCGCCCCCGCCGCTGCGGCGTGAGGTGGATGGCCAGCGCCTTGGCGGCGTCGGAAGATCTGGCTCCCGAGCCTCGGCCTATTTCCCTTTCGAGTTCGCTTTGCTGTCGTGGCCGAGGTCTGGCCGGGCGCAACGGACCAGCGTCGGACGAATGTCGTGACCAGTGCGGCCGCGCGGGAGCCCGTTGTTGTCGGTCACGAGCCAGATCGAAGTGGCATCGATGGCCAGGCCTTCCATGATGCCCACCGGCAGATTGGTTCGGTAGCCGAGCGATTCTTCCAAATCGCCGTAGTCGAATTCGGCGATGACTTTGCGGGTATCGGGGTTGACCTCAAGCACAACCCGATGCTGGCGGCAGAGCACCCAGAGTTTGTTCTCGGCCCAACAAAGGTCCGAATAATGCGTGCCGAAGAAGCTGCTCTTGGTCGGATACACGGTGAAGTGCCTTTTCACCCGCCACGAGGCCAGATCCACGACGATGATGACCGGGTCATTCCGTTCGTTGGCCACATAAAGCTTGCCGTTGCCGATGGCGATGCCCTCGAAGGAAGCGTTGCGGTCGATCTTGTTGAAGTAGTCCTGCACGGAAGACCAATCGATCGGCAACCGTTCCGTCTGGCCGGTCTTGGGATCACAACGCAGAATCCAACGGCGCCGTTCTTCGCACATATAATAGCGGCCTTGCGGGTCTTGCGCGATGCCTTCGCAGTCAAACTCATGGGGGCTCGGATCGAGTTCCTTGAGGCGAGCCGTGGCGAAACAACCTTCCAACGGAACCAGACGCGCCTCCGCGCCGCCCGGAAGGAACTCGATGCGATACAGCAGCGAATCATGGTTGTTGCGCATCGTCAGCATCTCGCCGGCGGGTGTGATGAGCAGGCCGGAAGCATCGAACCGATCTTTTTGCGGAGAATTCAGGCGCGTGGTCTGCTCCGCCAGCAAACGGTAGTGTGGCCAGCTCAGCCCGGTTTGGGGAGGGGCCGGGTTCGTGGCGCAACCGCTGCCCAGACTCAGCGTTGCAGCCAACAGGAAGATGGCTCGAAGCATGCCCGAGTTGTATCTGCTTTCCGACGCGCGCGCCAGCCGGCAAGTCCAGTGCGGAGTGCGGAGTGCGGAGTGCGGAATGCGGAATGCCTCTCTTCTAGCAGCCGGCGTCATTCAAATGCTGAATGACGAATGACGAATGACGAATGCCAATTATGCGAATTGCCGAAGTCGAATGTCCCGGGGTTCGCAGCCGACGGAGTTCAGCTCTGATTCCGCATTGCGCACTCCGCAGCACTCCGCACTGGAGCTGCCGGCCCGCGCGGTTTATCTTTCTGTCATGTCGTTCTTTCATCGGGCTGGGATTGATTTCCATTATCAGGAGAAAGGGTCCGGCCGGGCTTTTATTTTCCAGCATGGCCTTGGCGGTGATGTCAGCCAGCCGTTGGGCTTGTTCCAACCTCCGCCCGGCCTGCGTTTGCTGGCTTTCGATGCGCGCGGGCATGGCCAGACGCGTCCGTTGGGCGATCCGGCCAGGTTGAATTTCCTCACGTTTGGTGAGGATTTGAATGCATTCCTGGATCATCTCGGGTTGGACTGGGTGGTGATGGGTGGGATCTCGATGGGCGCGGCGTTGGCGTTGCATTTTACCTTGCGTTGGCCGGAAAGAGTGCGTGGCTTGGTCTTGTCGCGCCCGGCGTGGCTCGAAGCAGCGTGTCCGTATAACGTCAAGATGTTCACCTGCATCTCCTCCTTCATTCGGAAGCGGGGCGCGACTCAAGGATGGGCTGACTTTCAACAGACCCCGGAATACCAGGAGGCCTTGGCCCAGTGGCCTGACGTAGCGCGCTCGTTTTCGCTGCAGTTCTTAAATCCGCGCAGCGAAGAAACCGCGATCAAGCTTGAGCGAATCATCCGGGACCAGCCGCATCCGGAGCGGAAAGCATGGTCGACCGTGGCGGTGCCGACGCTGGTGTTGGGCAATGCCCGCGACCCGGTCCACCCGCTCGAAGTGGCGAAGGAACTGGCTCAGTCCATTCCCGGCGCCGAATTTACCGAGATTACGTCCAAATCAACGAGCGTGGAACGTCAGACGGCCGAGGTGCAACAAGCGCTGGAAAAGTTCCTGAAGCAGCTAAATATGTCGTAGCAGCCGACGGAGTTCACTCCGCATTCCGCACTCCGCCTCCGCACTCCGCACTCCGCACTCGGAACCGGCCGTCAGGCTGAAAGCGTGGCGATCTCGCATCCGGGAGTGAGTTCGATCGCTTCTCGCTGCGGCAGGCCGCTGAGTTTCTCGACGCCTTGGTGGGCGGTGTGGCGGACGAATTGGTCCGCGTCGTCCTGGGCCTTGACCAACGCTTGCAGACCGCGCGGATCGGCCAGGCGCGCCAGGGCTTCAGCCGCGGCCAGGCGGATGTCCCGGTCCCAATCGCCCAGCGCCTGGAGGAGAGCCTGCAGCGCGGCTGTTCTCTTGTAAACGACAGGATCCGAGAACCCGTTGAAGCTCGGTTCGGTTTTGGGCATGCCCCTGAGTTTGGCCAGGGTATCGGCGGCCGCTTGCCGGACCCAATATTCCTTGCTGCTGAGTGCTGCCTTGAGGGCCGGGATGGTCCGGCGCCCCGCTTCGGATTGTTCCCATTCCGGATCCAGCTTGCGCAACACTCCCGCCGCCGCGTGTCGAATGGACGCCTGCGTATCGGTCAAGGCCAGGATCAGGGGCTCAACTGCGCTGATATGTTTGATCAGTCCCAATGCCTCCACCACCGCCTCACGGACAGCGTGGTCCGGATCCTTGATCAAACTCGCCAACGGCTTCACGCCGCGCGGATCCTTCAGTTTGCCCAACGCTTCGACCGAAGCACGGCGGACACTCCAATCCGGATTTTTCAACGACGCGGTGAGTTTGACCAGGGAACCGTTATCAGAAAGTTTGCCTAGCGCATTGGCCGCGGCGGCGCGCACGGATGGATCCGAGTCGTGGAGAAGTTCCTTAAGCGGCTCGACGCTGCGCGGGTCGCGGATCGTGCCGAGCGCTTCGGCGGCGGCCACGCGGACGTGCGGATCAATATCCTTCAGCGCGCTCGTGACAGGTTTGAGGACGCGTTCGTCGCCGATCTGGCTCAAGGCTTCAACGACCAGCCGACGGTTCGGACACTGGGTGTCGCGCAGTGTGCCCAGCAGGCTGTCCAGCGCGACGGCTCCGAGGCTGGCGGCGTTGTGATACTCGCCCAGCGCGTTAAACCTGGCCACCTTTTGAAGTTCGTTGGCGGGTTTCCAACCCAATGTGTCGAGCGCATGAGCGGCTCGACTGCGGACCCCCGGGTGTAAATCTCTCAGGGCGCCGACCAGCACTTCGATGCACGTGACATCCCCGAACTGGGTCAGCGTGCTCACCACCGCTTCGCGCACTTCCGGCTTGGGATCGCGCATTCCTTGAATCAGGGCGGGCAGCGTGCGGGGATCTTTGCAGAGGGCCAAACCTTTCACTGCCGCCAGGCGCACCTCATGGTCATCATCCTGCAACGCGCCTATCATGCAGTCGATCGCCTCCTCGGTCCGGGTTTCGGCGAGTTTTTCCACCGCTTGCCGGCGTGTTTGCGGGTTCCTGAACTTAACTTGCTGGAGTGTCCACCACTGCATGTCGCTTTAGCTTAAATACCTGTCGATCCGCTGTTATTTCGCCTTGGGATTAAGCCAAACCCGTGCCGGATCAAGGGAACCAGCGAAACCTGCCCAGCAAGCCCAACCTGCCCCGCGCCGGGTAACTTCGCCAAATGCATGTCTCATTCCAGGACTCTACCGTTCCGAATGCGGACGTTCGCCTGAACAAATTCGAGTGCAGACTCCCAGCCGCCGCATCTACCGTCGGTCATGCCCTTCCGAGCTGTCTTATCGTGGCTCTGCCTTTGCCTGGGGTTGTTGTGGTGGACGTCCGTGCAGCCCATGCTCGTGAACGAAAAAGCCGTCGGCCCTCGCCTCAACCCGTTCAAGGAATTGTATTGGAAACAATTTGGAGGCAAACCGACCGAGGAAGATCTGCGGTTGATGGATCCCGCGCGAGTGCCCTGAAAAGCGCGTCGCCTGGGCAACGCGCGTTTCAAGGCAAATAGCGCTTGCTTGGCACAAACCCGGTTTGTAGATTCGCCCTCCCTTGGGCACCCATAGCTCAATTGGATAGAGCATCTGACTACGGATCAGAAGGTTATAGGTTCAACTCCTATTGGGTGCGCCAGTCCTGCAAGCACTTCGGAATATCCATCCTCTCTCGAAAGCGGTGAGTAGTATCAAAAGTAGTAACACGTCGATTTTGAATGCTGATCGCCAGACTTGAATGTCCTCCCCCCGGATCTGTGTATGGGCGTCGAACCTGTCGAAGGTGTCGAAAAGACTCCTTGAAAGATTCTGCCAGCCAACAGAGCCGTTGTGGGCACTGTCGGATCCGTGCATTATCCGGAACCGTGAATGTGCAACTCCCAACAGCGCCAGGTGCCGCCTCCTGCAAATCTCTTCCCCGGAGAGGAAAATCTCGGGACCGGTCGCAACTGGTTGCAATGCAGCAAACGCTATTCGGCCTTGTCCAGAATCCAGAGGTTGCTCCCCACATCCGGGCCCAATGCGCCCGCGCATGGAGTGATCTTCAAGAGCGAAAGCGCGTGTTGGACGGCAAACCGCTGCCGGGCATGCTTCGGCCTGAACTGGAGCAGCCCAAGCGACGCAAGGGCGGTGGGTTGTTAGCCGTGCCCCTGGACGATTACGAGCCAGTCCCGGCGGAGTCGCCGAAAGTGGTCACTGAAGTCCCGCAGCCGAAACCCCGACCTGTGGCTGTCCAATCTGCAGCGGGAGCGGACGTCTACCACAAGCAGGTGCCGCGGTAGTCCTTTCCTAGGTCAAGCCTCTCACTGCCCGGCCGATATCCGATGGATGACTGACGCAGTCGTCCTTGCCTTGGCCAGTTCCGGCTCCCTTCCCTGGACCAGGGTTGGTGGACAGTTTCTCTCCGCCGGTCGGTCAGACACGGCGTTTCGGCGCCAGCGCCGCCGGAGGATTCCCAGGCCAAAACACAGTGGCGCTGGTGGTCGTGGCCCTACGAAGCTCCTCCATCCAGCCGGCTACACTGCAGCAGCCCGAAGAGGCTGAATGGCAAGCGTTCTGGGATGATCGTTGGGTCGGTATTGTTGAAGTGGTTTATGTGCCGCCTCGCTTTTGGAACCCAGCGCTTTGCCTTTGTCACCGACGTCGGAATTTGTGATGCATATTGCAAGGCGTTCTGGCACACTGTATCCGATGGTGCTCAAGAGCAAACAGGCAGTTCTGCAGAAGGTGATTTTTGAACTTCGATACCGCCACGGTTACATTTATTTGGATAAATGCGGGCGAACCATCAACGCACTCACCTCGCGGTATCCTGAATGGACGCCCCGAGATGATGCTGTCTCGCCGCAGAATGCTCCCCTCGTGAGTTTGCAAAATCGCTGTGTGCTGAACTTCTCATCCAAAAAACTAGATTTATCTCTGGAGATGCTTCCTGGCGGTGAGCCGTTGTCCGATTCCGACCTTGATGCCTATGCAGATCAAGTGGAAGCAACCTCAGTCCTGATCACTGAGCAGCTTGGACTCACGGATTTTGAGCGCATCGGTTTTCGCGCATGGTTCCTGTTTGCTTGCGAAAGCGCTAGAGAAGCCACCACTTGGTTAATGGGTCTAAAAGCATTTTCTCTCTCGGAGCAGTTTCACTCCGCGTTTGCGGGGGATCTAGATTTTGTGAGTGTAGCTGTCGTGTTTCGAGGCGAAACAAATTACCGCGTCGCTCTTAACCAAGTCGAACGTGCAGCACGCGTCGAGGTGGGGCAGGAGATCCTCAATGTGCAAGCCTCCAAACTACCTAAGGACCAACAGAGGGTCTTTCACGAACAGCTAAGGGTGAGAAAGCGATTGGATCAAAATCCGCAGTTCGCAGCTCTGATGGATATCGACGCGTTTTGTGACGACCCTCCCCTAGTTGCACCGAGGGAATTCATCAAGAAGTCAATGCTTGAGTTTACCACAAAAGCTGCAAAAATGTCTAAGTGAGTTTGCCCACTGACAGCACTGCGGATCCGGCCATTGCCCAAACAATCAAGCAATGTGGTTCATGGCTAGTTCATCTTAGCAAAATGAGCGAGCGACGGCTGGAAGGATATCGTCGAACGCATGATGTGTCGGGTGAAAGTGAAGACAAAGTTTACGTCACCACAGAACAAAATAGACAACGAAGTCGAATTAAGCCAAAACAGAAAGCGCCAGCCGACCACATCAAACCGGAATTGCTTCACGCCGCACAGCTGGCGAAAGACATGATTAAATATGCAAGAGAGGCAGAGTTAATTGATTTGGCGAATGCAGGCTTTGCGCTCATCGATTCGCTAGATGAGCTTTGGAAGCACCGAGCTGCAAGGGAGATAGATTGGGGCGGTGCTGTAAACCTTTTACGGGCAGCCCTAACGAAGATAGCATTCGAGAGATTGACCGTCGAACAGTGCGATCGAATCCTACAGTTCATTCAGCAATGCCTGGCTTCTGGCAACGTCGATTCAAGCGATCAGCAATTAGGCTTGCGCCTGCTGCGCAGAGCGAATTTGGATCCGTGGCGAGTGATTTCAAACCCGAGTAATGAAGTCTAGAACGGCCCTCTTTCTTGACACCTCGATCCAGATTTCACGTTTCTTTAAGTCAGATGACCTGAAGCGGAGGATTCAGGAAACAACTAATCGTTTTGACCTGAGAATCACGGGCCTCGTCGTCCGAGGTGAATTCCGACGTCGGATTTTTTCACAAGCCCAGTATTTGCTTAATTTGCTAAACAGGTATCAGTCTGCAAAGCGTGTTCAGCAGCATGTAAACGACGAGCTTGGAGGCGTTCAGAACCAACGCAAAAGAAACATCTCCTTAGATTTATTGGGAACCTACTATCCTCAATCGTCCGACGCTGATCATACAGCTCGTTTGAAAGATCTTTTGCGGTCTCTGCTCATGAGTGGCTTGGAAGAGTTCGATGACAGCGTCGATTCAATAATAAGGGACTCTGCGTGCGCTTGTGGAAACGAACGAGTGAGGGAAATCGAGCCTTACAAGAAATACGCTCTGGGATCTACGTCGTGTAAGGAGCAGGTCGGAGTGTGCGGAATACGGCACTTCTTAACGCAACAGAATGTGAACTTATCCAAGATTCGTGACTACTTGCACCATATACCCGCCTCCCAAAAGAGTGATGAAATCCTGCGAATTGAAGTGGCGATCACTGAATTGCTGTCACCATCTGTGAACGTGGAGGATCGCGAACTCTGCAAAAAAGCCGGCGACCTTCTGATCGCGTTGGAAAGTTCGGGCATTCCTACCTTCTACACTCAAAACATTAAAGAAAGTCAGCACCTTTGCCCCGCGCTTGGGCAAACCCTCCTCTACCGCAATAACCATGCTGATGAGAATGATCAAGTTTACGAAAATGGCAAATAGTTGCTCCGCCCGCTAAAATGGTTGGGCACGTCTGCATTCCTCGACCTGATCCGCTACTAACCCCCTCCACAACGCAGCCGGCTCCAGCCGATAATTTGACCTTGGTCCTTGTCCTCCAAATCACGGCTGAAGGTTTTCACAGATTGTCGGCCTAGATGTCCTCGTAGCTTGAGCGCCAGTTGCCGCGCATAGAACCTTCCCGGACCAAACTGTGAACTGATGAAACCGGCAAGCCCAACAGCCGAGCAATCGCTCGCACTCCTTTGCCTTTGGCGAGAAGTTCACGGACCGCGTCAGCATGGCGCGAAATAGTCTTCGGTCTCCCGAGTTTAGTGCCATTCGCCTTAGCCGCCCTCAAGCCAGCAGTAACGCGCTCTCGAATTATTGACCGCTCGAACTCCGCAATGGCCATCAGGATGTTCAATTGCAGCTGGCTTGCCGGATTTCCTGTCGATGTGTCGATGCCCTGACTTGGACAGACCAATGCCACGCGATGATTGGTCAACTCGCCGACGATCTGCGCGAGGTGAGCCAAACTGCGGCCAAGGCGATCCAGCTTAAAGCAAACGACGATGTCCAACTTGCCACGGCGAACGTCCGCCATGAGCCGATCAAGCCCCTGGCGGCTGAACTTGGCCCCGCTAATCACGTCGGCGTATTCCGTGACGTTCGCCCAGCCCCGGCGCTGGCAGTAGTCGCGCAGTTCGTTTAGCTGGCTGTCGTGGGTTTGTTTGTCGGTGGAGACTCGAGTGTAGATGGCAACTTTCATGGGATGGGCGTTCTGAAATCAAATGTTAAACAGACATTTTCGGACCTTCGAATTCCTAAGGAAAACTGCGATTTCTGGCTTCAAAACTGAGAGGGGGATTTGTGAACGCCCCGCCAGCATGGCCAGCGGGGGTGTCGATTGGTTCTTTGCAGGCTTGATCACGCGAAGAAGTAGCCAAGGGATCGAAGGCTGCAATGGCGGTCCGCGCCGACGATGACGTGATCCAGCAACTCGATTCTGAGCAGTTGACCGGCTCGGATCAGATCCCGGGTGACCTTGATGTCAGCCTCCGAAGGGATCACTTCTCCCGATGGGTGGTTGTGCATGACCACGACGGCCGCCGATGCCGATACGATGGCGGGTCGGAAGACTTCCCGTGGATGAACCAGGAGGGTGTCCAGCGTGCCCGTGGCAACTAAGGCATGACTTTTCACCCGTCGCCGGGTGTTCAGCAGCAGGACAAAGAACGATTCCACGTCAGGATGGAAACCGGGGTGCTGGACAATGTGTTGCCTCCAGTAGTCTGCCGCCCGCTCCGGCGTGTCGCACACCTGCATTGCTTCCGGTAGCGGGCAGTCCCGCAAGGCGACAACCTTGTATTCCTTGGCGCTGAACGGTCTCACGGCTCGTCCTCCGGTTCTGCCACGTCCAGGTAATCGTCCGGGCAATAGGTGATCGTCGACGGGTCGAAACTGGCCCAATCTTCCCCCAGCTTGGAGGGCAGCCCGTCCCAATCGGCCGGCGCCTTGATTGCGCCGCAGTGCACGGCGAACGCGGCCTGGTCGTAATCGGACTGCAGCAACAGAGTTGAGTTGTCCTCGAATGTGACGAGCCACGCGCTGTAATGGCTCTGGACTGAACACGAAACCATTCCGCGCCTTGCCTGCTCTTCCATCTCATGGGCCAGCAAGGACAGTTCTTCCCCGTTGGCCCGGGCCCAATCCAGTTGCTCCGGGCTGTAGCGTTCGAAGTAGTCCCGGTCCGTATCGCCCGGGCGCAGTGATAGGAAACTGAGCAGGGCCGCAATCGTGGCAGTCGAGTCATCGGCGTGAAGGGGAGAACCCGCAAAGTCCGACCCTTCAAAGATCACCTTGCTGCCATCCCGGAAGGAATAGGCCAGCAGGCTCTGCCCGCGCCAGTCACTGCGCCCAGTGTCGAATAGATCCAGCTGGAACCGGCCGGAGCGCCATGAGCGGAGTTTCTCGCCTTTCACTGATCCACCCCGCTTTCCTCTGCGAACTTGCGGCCCAGAATGTAATCCGCAGCCTTCTGCGCCTGTGCGGCAGCCTGAACCACGAGGCGCCGATCATCCTTGAGCCGCGCAAGCCATGACGCGACGTAAGCCGCGCTGTTGTCCAGGGTGCGTTCCACAATGC
>DATLUX010000652.1:0-19451 GCA_035577805.1 Verrucomicrobiia bacterium | reverse complement strand
AACCGGGGCGGCACCACTTCGACGGAATGGGGAGCGCAACTTTGGCTTTTGCAGCCAGGTGACTTCAGTCTGCCTGCTGGGGGCAGTCTTTTCGCCAACCTGACCGAAGCCAACGGAACGGCTCACTATCTTTATACCACGACCGCCATGGTGCAAACCGGCGCCTGGCAGCACGTCGCGGTCACCTACGACAAAACCACGGCGCGGGCGCGTCTTTATTATAACGGGGCGCTGGCGGAAGATGTGGTCGTCGGCGTTTTCCAGCCTGCAACCAGCTGGGATCTCTTTCTGGGCCGCCGCCCAGCCGGAGATGGCACTGGGTCCTACGCTGGCGGCTTGGATGAAGTTGGAATTTACAACTACGCGCTGAGTGCCACGGACCTGCAGGGGATCTACAACGCCGGTGCCTCGGGCAAATGCAACACCGGCGCTCCGCCCCCCACTCAACCCCCCGTGCTCGCGGCGATTTCAGATTTGGTCCTGCGCGTCGATGAGCTAACCCCGGCCATCCGACTCGGGGTCACCGACGCTGATACCTCCCTGAGCGCGCTGCGCTTGAGCGGCGTCTCATCCAATCCGGGCTTGGTGCCGGACGGGAACATCCTGTTCGCCATGGCGGGAGGGAATTGGTACATGACTGTCACGCCCGTTTTCGGCCGGACCGGAACAGCCACCATTACCGTGCGCGTGAGCGATGGCAGCAACGAGACCTCGGCTGTTTTCCATTTGACCGTGACGGGGCCGCCTGCTGGTTGGGCGCGGTTCGCGAGCGAGTCGGCCATCAACATTCCCACCCAGGGCGTGGCCACGCCGTATCCCGCGACCATCCAAGTCGACGGTATGAGCGGGACGGTGACGAACCTGTTGCTGTCGGTGGACAAGTTCAGTCACGAAAATGTCCGCGACGTCAACATGTTGTTGGTCGGGCCGGCGGGTTTTGGCGTCGTCGTCTTTTCCCATGTGAGCGGCAATCGCCGCGCGACCAATGTTCGAGTCCACTTGAACGATCAAGCGCCCTATGATCTTCCCCTAGACTTTGATCTGTGGTCAGAACGGTTGCGGCCAACCGCCTATCCGCCGGCCGTCACTTTTCCCAGCCCCGCTCCGGCCGGACCTTATGCCCCGGGGCGTCTCAGCTCTTTCAATGGCCTTTCGGCCAACGGAGCGTGGTCTCTTTATGTTTATGATGACGCCGCTCCGGCGGCCGGATCGATCGTGGGCGGCTGGAGCCTGTTGATCGCCACGTCCGGCGGAAGTTCCGCTTCCGCTCCGACGCTCAGCCAAATTCCCGATCAAGTCACGTCGTTGAACGTGGCGATTGGTCCCATCCCCATCACCATTTCTGACGCCGACACCCCCGTCGACCAACTGGTCCTGAGCAAGGAATCCTCTAACGCCGCGCTCGTGCCGCCCGACAACATCATCTTTGGCGGAAGCGACTCCAATCGGACAGTGACGGTAACGCCGGCGGCCAACCAATCCGGAACCGCCCTCATCACGGTGAAGGTTAGCGATGGCACAGTTGAAACCACTGGTAGCTTTATGCTGACAGTGCGTCCGCCGAACCCTGACACCAATGGAGTTCTCACCGTGACCGCGAATGATGCCGCGCGCTTCTACGGGGCAGAGAATCCTGCTTTCTCCGGAACGCTGAGCGGACTGCAGCCTGGAGATAAGATCACAGCCACCTACGTCACCAGCGCCGACGCCGCCAGTCCCATCGGCTCGTATCCCATCCAGCCGCTGTTGAATGATCCGGACGGCAAGCTCGCCAACTATCTCGTCGTCACCAACCTGGGGACCCTTACCATCGCGCCGGCGTCTTTGACCGCCCGGGCGGACGACCAGACCCAGCTTTATGGATCCTCGAACCTCAATTTCACCGGAACCCTCACGGGACTGCGTAATGGCGATAGTATTTCCCTGAGTTACGGGACCGCGGCGACAGAGGACAGCCCGGTCGGCTTTTATCCCATCACGCCTGTCCTTAGCTCAGGAGGTGCGCTCTCCAATTACACGGTGAAGACTCAATTGGGACAGCTGCTGGTCATGCCGGCCCCCTTAACGGTTCGGGCCGATGACAAAACGCGCATGGTTGGCAGCGCGAACCCCGACCTGACTGGCAGCATTGAAGGCGATCTGAACCGGGACCACCTCAGCGCCACCAATTCCACCACCGCGAACTTTTTGAGCCTGCCTGGCAGTTATCCTATTCATCCAACGGTTCTCGATCCGGAAGATCGCTTGGGCAATTACCGGGTCAGTCTTTACGATGCAACGCTTACCGTCACGCTGCTGCCGGAGGAACCGCCGCCCGCTTTGGCGCTGTTGGAAGTGCGCGTCAATGATCAGACCCGGTCTGTCGAGTCGCCGAATCCCCCCTTAACCGGCACAGTCACGGGGCTTGGGTCCGGCCACCACATCACGGTCACCTATTCCACCGACGCAACCGATCGCAGCCCGGCAGGGATCTACGCCATTACCCCCCAGTTTACTGATCCCGAAGACGTCCTGGGCCTTTATCTCCGCATCATTCATAATGGGACCCTGACGGTTACTCCTCCCTCCGGAACCATCAGGCTGACGGCGGTGACGGCTGACACTTCTCACCGAATATCCGGCCGGGGCGAGGCCAGCGTTCTCTACACCATCCAAGCGTCCTCTGACTTGGTCGATTGGGCAAACCTCGGCACCGTGCTTTCGGATGCGCAAGGCCTGTTTGAGTTTGCCGATGGCGAGAACCCCGCGCCGGCCTCGCGCTTTTACCGCGTCGTTTTCCCCTAGTACTAGCTCATTGCCCGGTGTTACTTCCCGGCGCGCCCGGAAAGACCAGCCTTCTGCAAAGCGTCAAAAACGTCCTGGTCCTTAAAATCACCCGTGACCGTAAATGACTCGGCGTTTTTGACCGCCGTGTTGGCCTTGACCCCGGGGACCTTGCCCAACGCTTCGTTCACCGCCGTGACGCATTTGCCGCAACACAGATGCACGCCTTCCACGCGGAGAGATTGCACTTTCTTGCCGGTGGCCCCGCTCGATGCCTTGATCTGTATGTGCTCATTGCTGCTCTTGCCGAAGTAACCGCCGGCGATCAGCGCGTCGGCTCCTTTCTGGACCGTGGCCCCGTCCGGCCCCGTCAAGGTCACGGTGCCCTCGTCCTTGTCGGCCTTTGCCGTGACGCCCTGGACTTTGCCGACGGCGGTCTGGACGCCTTTAACGCAGCTTTGGCAGCACAAATGAACGTCGCTAAGCTTCACGGAGACCTCAGCTTGGAGTGAAAAAGCCATGGCAAAAGCCATGGCACTGAAGGTAAGGAGGATTTTCATAAGTGCATCCTTGGATGGTATGTTATGAAATCTATTCAACTAGATTAGGCTTCGTGCTTACTGCTTTACTTGACCGCTCTCTGTTTCCCGTGTTATCGGCACTGCATGCATTCACCCCTGGATATCTCAGTTAAACAACTTCGACGGGCCGTGGTCATCAAGGAACGCATCGCCAGGCTGGAATCTGAACTTGGACAAATCCTGGATCTGGCCAGGCCCCGCTTAGCCAGAGGGACAGCACGTCGCGGTCGCCGAGGCAACTTGACGGCCGTGGGCGCTCCTCCGCGCCGGCGAGGACGCAGGAAACAACGGAGCGCAGCCTGGCGGGCCAGGCTTTCTGCCGCGGCCAAAGCCCGCTGGAAGAAGGCCAAAGCAGCCGGCCGGAAAAGGCTGTGACAAGTGGCCATCGATAAGTCAGGGAAATAGCATCGACGATCAGCAACTGGCGAGTTGGATGAGTATCGGGGTGAGTTGCGAAAAATGCGGCGTGCTCGGTAGTCCGTTGGATTGGGAGTTCGACACCGAAAAATCCGAACCAAGCTACGCGAAGCACACGGTTCCATTGCCATCGCAGAAAAACGGCTGATCGCCAGGAGCGGGCGTGCGCTCGGGACACCGACCGATCCAGCTAACGAGGAAGAAGCGATACCATGGACGAAGGATTAACTCACTCACTGCTGGAACAGTTGATAAAACGCACTGACATTTGGTGTGGTGCGCGGAATCGAGATCTGATTCCCCACCACTCCCGGGACCAAACCCCAGTTCGTGGTCAATCCAACGTTAAGCGAGTTGGTCTGACCGCGGAGCGCAAAACTGGTGTAGGCCACAGGCCAGGACAGGGTCACGCTCGTGGGTGTGGTGCTCATGGTTAGCGTCGGCGGCGTCGTCGGTTCACCGCAACCGCAGGAAATGACTTCGATCGTGCCGTCGACGAAGATGTTGTTGGCCCAGGCTAGACCCGAACCGGGTGGCGGCAGTTTGATGATCGGCGAGGAGTTGAACGGGACTGCGCTGAAGAGAGTGAATTTATCGCCCACGGCCAGGGGAGAGTTGCCTGACCAGGTCACCTTCAACGTGCCGCCCAGTTCCACGCCTAACGATGAGTCGATCGAATCGGAAGCGAGAGCGGTGCCGAGCTTTCGGATATCCATGAGGGTGTCGCCCAGCAAAGTCAGCCTGCCGACCACACTCAGCGGCCCGACGGTTCCGACACCGGCTGGAGCAATGGCCTGGCCGGCCATAACCGTAAAAAACGTATCCGCGCCCAGAATGTTGATGTTCGTCACGGAGAGCGTGGCAAACCCGGTGATGGTGCCATCGGTGATGTTTAGAATATCCACCGACACATTGCCTGGGGTGGGGTCACCCTCGGGTTGCATGTCCAACACGCCCCCGTTGCTGAGATTGATGGTGGAAAGGCCCGCTCCATCAATGATGTCGCCGGCCACCGCCAGGGTACTCCCGCCGTCAATCGAGATCACCGCCGTGCTGCCATCGGGGTCGGTGTTGCCGGGTTGCTGCACGGCCATCACCAGGTTGCTGTGCACGATCAGCCGAGCCGGGCCAACCCCGGCATCGTTATTCACATTCAGGATGCCATGCCCCACGCTCCCGCCAATAAACGGGCCAGGAACCTGAATACCCATCTCGATGGAGTTCGCGTCAATGGTGCCGCCGCCGAAGGTCAGCGTTCCGTTTCCGTCTCCGTTTCTGACCGTCGCATCACGCTGGATCTGGCCGCGCCCGAGCCTGATGTGGTCTACCAGCGCGTCCACCGTCGCACCCGTCAGGTCCATGGTCCCGCGCGCCTGGTTGCTGGTGAAAAATCCAAAAAGCAGGTTGGTCCTCGACTCGAATTCGTCCCCCAGTTCCCACGAGAGTTGCCGGCCGGTTCCGGCCGCGTTGCGGAAGGTCACGGACGGAGCAACCACGGAACCTGCAAAATCCACAATGCCGACGCACTTATGCATGCCAATTCGGATCGTGTCGGCATCGATCGTATTTTCCGAGCCGAGATGAAGATAACAGGCCGCGCCCGCGTTCTGATAAGCGTCGGAGACTGAAATGACGCCCGTCGTGATCGAATTGGTCTTCGCCAGATAAAGTTCCCCGGTGGGCCGCCAGGCGAAGTCGGGTTGAGTGAAGTTATGGCCCACCAGCACCTTGGCGACTGCGCAGCGCAGGTAATTCAACTCCCTCAGATCCAGCGTGGCCCGGTGCGCACCGGAGGTCTGGCTGATTTGCGAGACGCTCAGGTTGGCGTTTTCGTTGCTCACCGTCAGCGAATTGCCGATGATGGTTGCGAACACGCTGTCGTCCTTCCCGTTCAATTGCCCGCTCCCCGTGAAAAAGATCGCCGCCTCGCCGTCATCCGCGATGTTCGCTACATCGGTTGCGGATATGCCTTTGACCGTGAGACTGTCGATCACCAGCGTGTTGTGGAAACCGACCGTGTTCACGTAGGCCAGGGAATTAATGCTGGCGGATAGAAACGCGACATCCACGACATTGTTCACTGCGCCGCCCTGCACGACGGGAATGTCCGCCGCGCCGTCGTTGGCAAACCTCACGTTATCGCTCGTCCCGGGAACGCCGATGGGCGACCAATTCCCCTCCGAGGACCAAAGCGTGTCACCGGCCGTCCCGCTCCACGTTGGAGCGGCACCCCAGGCGGGTGCCGTGGCGGTAACCACACCGGCCAGCAGCGTGACCATCAAACCAAGGTGTGGCAGGACTTTCCTGTGGGAGGCTCCGAGAATTGCCCTTTGGAGTCGGATTGAAATTGGTCCTGCGGGGTGTGCCGGGATTGGATTCATAATGGTTCCTTCGATTGATGACGATTGCACAGTGTAACGAGGACGCAGCGAGATGCAACATCTCTGGAAGTGAAGAGACGGGTTGGGACGCAGTCACGCACTGCCCCTGGAGCTAACGTGACCTCGGTGAGTATTTAACATGCTGACCGCTAGAATCCCTCTCCCCTCAACGGGGAGAGGGCCAGGGTGAGGGGTGAGAAGGGCAGAAAATGTTCACTCTGGCGGGCAGTGTCTAAATGCACCCGACGGGTTGGGCGTAGTCATGCATGCGAATGCGTGAAAGATTTCGATTATGGTGCGGTATTGTCCATGGTGGGTCGCTTCCGTCGGGCTTCGGCCACGGCGTGGCCAACCGGGACAGGCGGAAGGTGACAGCGTCGTTTTGCCGCCGCAGCGATAAGCGCTGCATTTTTCATTGCATCAGATCTCCGGCGATCCAGGATGCGCTTTATGAAAACAGGTTTGGATCCTAAAGAGCTTTCTTACGACGAGAGGAGGAGATCATGAAAGTCATGCTTATCGCCACCGCAAGTTTCGCCCTTTTTGTTGAGAACATGTTGGGTTGGGGCGACCAAGGCCATATAGCCATCTGGACGGTGGCGCAGGCTCAGTTGACCACCAAAGCCCGCCAGCAGGTCACCAACATCCTCGCCGGGGACAAACTCGCGATGACCGCCGTCTGGCTTGACCGTGCGCGAGAAGCGACTCAGAAGGGCACCGGCCCCTTGATCGGCGATCCGGAGGCCGCCACGTTCACCAACGCATTCCCGTCCAACCCGGAGTGGCATTTCGTGAACCTGCCGCTGGCCGTTTCGTCCTATCAGGATGGGGCAGCATTCACTTCCGAGAACGACGTCGTTCATCGACTCAACTTCTGCATCGAGGTCCTGGAGAACCAGAACACGCACCTCTCCAAACGCGTGGCCTTGCGTGCGCTCATCCATTTGGTTGGTGACATTCACCAGCCCCTCCACTGCGGAACAGGCTACTACGACACGAATAACCTGGCCCATCCTGTCCTGCACATGGATCCTGGCTCAGCGCAACCATTGAGACGCAATGAAGATCGCGGTGGCAACCAGTTGTTCTTTGGGCCCGGCAAATTCGACGAACTCCACGGCTTGTGGGACGGCAATCTGGTCAGGATTGTCGCCGGGGATTCAGGATCGTATCGCGAGTTGGCCGAGGTTCTTACCGACTTCATCGTCAACGTCAACGCGGATACGTCGGGAGACGTTCACACTTGGGCTGAGCAATGGGCCGAGGAATCCGTCCGTCTGGCCAAGCAGGCCTACACTGGGCTGACCTTTGGCACCTGCACTCTGCGCACCAAAGACGTGGCGAAGAGGGGACCGATCGAGCGCATCGAGATCACATTGCCACCCGACTACGAGCAAATCCAAGCGGAGACCGTGCGCGTCCAACTCGCAAAGGCCGCGATCCGATTGGGAGAGTTGCTCAATAAAATTCTGAAGTGAGAGAAGCTTTGGGTTTGCGAGGTTGACGACTCCGAACAATCAATGAGAGCATATCCACTGGTTTTCCCACGGTTGAAATGGCCGAGCGCGAGCCCATGCGACTGCACCGTCAGCTGCTCATCCTGGTTTGCCTTGCTCTTGCTTGGGCTGCGGGTAGGTTGCCGGCCGCCACCAATCTGCCGCCGCTCAACTGGACTGTCACGCGGTTGCTTGGCACCTCGCGGCAGGAGGAGATCATGCTCAATCGCATCGTGCCGTGGGCCGGATCGCATTTGGGTGGGGTCCACATTGACACCCGTCGGGTGCCGAACCGCTTTTATCTGCTCGACTCGGCCAATAACCGCATTCTCGGCCTGTACGGATTCAAACGTGGGGCGACCAACGGGACGTTTCTGCCCGCGGACATTGTTATCGGACAGCCGTCGATGTGGGACCAGGGCACGGCCAACGGCGACAACACCCGATTCTTCAATCCCAGCTCCAATACGCTGGCCTTTCTGCCTTTCCCGTATGTGAACAGCACGGCCGAAGCGCCGCGTTCGGGAATGATGGCGACCGATACCAACGGTAATCTCTATGTAGCCGACCTGAACAACAATCGCGTCTTGAAGTTCAATGACCCCTTCGCCACGGACACGGTAGCCGACGACGTCTGGGGACAGACCTCTTTTACCAATCGCACCACACCCAATCCGCCCACCGCTTCCTCCCTGCGCCTACAATGGGAATACGGCACCACCGTCGGCGTGTTTTCCGCCGGCGTCGAGGTGGATAACCAGGGAAATCTTTGGGTCGCCGATAGCGGCAATAGTCGCGTGCTCCGCTTTGCGCCCGGTTCCAAGACGGCCAACCTTGTGCTCGGGCAAAGCTCGTTCACAACGAGCAGCTCCGGCAGTGGGCTCAACCAGATGCGCAAGCCCACTGGCGTTCGGTTGCACCCGGTCACCGGCGAGTTGTTCGTGCTCGACGGTGAAGAAACCACCACGGGACGCCTGCTGATTTTCACGCCCCCCTTCGTGAATGGCCAAAGTGCTGCGCGTGCCATCGGCCAGGCGCAACCCGACAACGAGGCGAGCGGCCTTCACTTCGCGCGCGGCTTTTGCTTCGATCCGCGCGCTGCTGAAGTGGTCTGGGTTGCCGATAGCGGCAACCAGCGCATCCTGAAATTCAATTCGACGACCGGCGCGATGCTCGATGTGATCGGCTTCCCTACCGTGACCGAGTTGGGCGATGCCTTCTACGAGCGGTTCGACGGCACTCTCGGCAACCTGCGCCAGCCGGAGGCCGACATCGGATTCGACAGCGATGGCAATTTCTTTTTCACCACACCCGGGGAAGGTAGTGGCGCGGTGCGCGTGCCGATGCCCCTGCAACGAAACGCTCAAGGCCAGGTGAAGTCCAGCGGTCAAATGCTCAAAGCCGGTTTGAACCAGGTTTCCGGACGCACCGTGCAGGACCACCACGGCATGGCGCTCGTAGCCGACCAGTTGTATGCCAGCGACCGGGCGCGTCTGCTGGTTTGGACCAACGTGAGCCGCGCCCCGACCTTCGCCCCCGCCGACCTGGTCATCGGACAAAGCACTCCGGAGACGATGGAAAGCGACGGCACATTTGGGGGGCAGAGCCTTGCCCAAATGTCGGCGGCCAGCGAGTGGTTGTTCGTCGACGTGGCTGCGAGCATTTTTGTCTTCCGCACCCCGATCTGGAGCGGCGGCAAGAACTATGCCCCGGTCAAGATTCTTAATGGCGACGACGGCAGCGTGCGCTGGGACGATGACAACTCCCCGGTGGTTTTCAACTGCAACGGCCTCGTTTACGACCCTTCAAAAAATGCCTTGTGGCTCAGCGATTATCCGCGCAATCGCTTGCTGCGCATCCGCGACCCGATCGGTGCGGCGCCCAGGGTCGATCTTGTGATCGGCCAGACGAACAAGACCGGCAGCGCGCAGAATCATGGGCTGGGCTTGTACGTGACCGACGCGCGCGGCTTGGCTGCCCCATGGTCTCTGGCACTAGATCGGTTCGGGAATCTTTACGCGGTGGATTCCGGCTTCGAGGGACGCACCAATAACTCCGGCAACCTGCGGGTGCTGCGCTTTGCGGCGGCGGCCGTTGAGCCGGTCCCGGGGAACCTTTTCCCAGATCCGGCCGCCAGCGGCGTGTTCTGCAAGCCGCAGCTGACGACCAACCGCGACTGGAACGAGTCCAATCGCCCGCACACCCCCACCTGGGTGGCCTTCGATTCGCAGAACCGTATGGTGTTGCTCTGCGACAGCTACGGCAATCCCCAGGGTCAGCGCGTCTTTCTGTATGAAACGCCGCACCTGGGACCCGCCCCGCAGCCGTCGCACGTGCTTACCACCTCGTTTGGACAGGCGGCCGTGGCGTGGTTCGATGCCCAGGACAATTTGGTGATTCAGGACCACACCTGGAACCGGTTCCTGTTTTACGCCGCCTCGAGCAACGCGCCCGTCATTGACATCACGAATCAAATGGTGACCCTCCCGCCCGACGCTACCGCGATTACGCTCAGCGGCACCAATAGCCCGGCCATCGTGGGGACGATGATCTGGAGCAGCAGCGGTGGGGCCACGGGCACTTTTCCGGCGCCGGCGACGGCCTGGATGATCCCCGATATCCCGCTGGCGGGCGAAGCCACCGTCATCACCGTCAGTGGGACCAACCGCGCGGGCTTTCTGGGCGGCGACACCGTCACCATCACCCGCCCGGCTCGGGCTGCGGCGGCGATCATGCCAGCAGGCGGATCGTTTACCAGCGCGGTCGCGGTCGCCCTCGCGACCTTCCAAAGCGGCGTGGAAATCCGCTTCACCCTGGACAAGACCGAGCCCAGCCACGCTTCCTTACTTTATTCCGGGCCGTTCACGCTCACCAGCAACGCGACGGTCCAAGCCAAAGTGTTTCACCCTGCTTCGAGCCCGAGCCCCGTTTCGGTTGCAGACTTTTCGCTCTACGTCGCCCCAACGATCATTTCTCCGGCCGGTGGATTCTTTACCGGCGAAGTGACGGTTACCTTGCAATGCGCCACGCTCGCGGCCCAGATCCGTTACACGCTCGACGATAGCGAACCGACGAGCATTTCGCTGCTCTACACTGAGCCGCTTCTCCTCGACCAGGATGCCCTCGTAAAAGCTAAAGCGTTTCGCGACGGCATGATTCCCAGCTCCGCTTCGGTCGCCGCCTTCACCAATACGCTGCCCGCGGTGAGCGCGCCTTTGATCTCTCCGAACGGCGGCCTCTTCTCCGGCTCGGTTGTCGTCACATTGGATTGTCCCACGCCCGGAGCACAGATTCGTTACACCCTCGACGGCCGCGAGCCGCGGAACGTTTCACCGCTCTACAACGCTCCGTTTGCCTTGACCCAGGGCGCCCTGGTGAAGGCCAGAGGCTATCTGGCGGGCATGGCGCCAAGTGTGACCACCACGGCGTCTTTCGCCTTGTTGAACGGTTGGCACAGTATCGATGTGCCCGAAGCCGGCGCGCGCGATCGCCACGTGGCCCTGGGGAGCGACGGCACCAACTTGTTCTTCACCCGTGGCAACCGCAGCAGTGCCGGTTTTTATCGCTTGGCCAAAGGTGCCACCTCGCAATGGACCACCCTGGCCAGCATTCCGTTGCCCTTGCCGGTCGATATCAACAGCGGAGTGGGTGATTTGGCCTATCACTCCGGCGCGCTCTGGACGCTGGCCCTCAACACGAACGGGAGCCCGGCGCGCAGCGTCTATCGCTATGATCTCGCCGGCGATTCGTGGACAAAAGGCGCCCAACTCGCCGGCGACGGACCCAATGCCGCCTGTGCGCCGATTGCCGCCGACCAGATCCTGGGCGGCTGGATCGGCTGGACGCGCATCCGCGACCTCACCGACTGGCAAGCAGGTGTGTCTCGCGATGTGACCGATTTGAGCGGCGCCGCCTCGCATCCGTGGGACTCGTGTCTCGCCCCCGACCACGTCTATTTCCTAAAACATCACAACCAGGCGGCCATGCCCGGTGTGCTCGCAGCCATGACCAAGACCGCTCCCTACCACGTCACGGAGATTCCAGACATGCCGTTTAATCCGGGCATGGGCTGTGCCATCGAATATTTGCCCGCCGCGCTTTTTGCCGATGGCCACGATCGTTTGTTCGTTCTTCGCGGTGGCAGCGGCACGAGCGACTCCGACGGCAACAGTTGGAGGAGCGCTATTAGTGCCCAACAACTTGCCATCTACGATCTGGTGGCCAAAACCTGGTCGGTGGAAACGCTGCCATTCCCCATCGATGAGGGTTCGGAAATGTGTCGGGTGGATGACTTCTTGTATATCCTCAGCGCCAACATCGATGAACAACCCTTAAAAGTGGCACACTGGTCATCGTTGGTTGCGTCCTCGCCGCGTCTGAATGTGCGCCGCGCCGCCAATGACCTGTTGCTCTCGTGGCCGGCCGAAGCGAGCCAGTTCGTGCTGGAGGTCACCACGAATCTCAACCGCCCAATTCAATGGGCCCCGATCGGCTCCGGCATCACCCAATACAACGCCCCATTGGACCCCACCTCCACGAACCGCTTTTACCGCCTACGCCGGTGACGGAAACTCGTGCGCAGGTTGAAAACAAAATACAGACTCCGCAGCGAGGCCCAACGGGCCGTCCATTCCTGAGCCCAAGCCGAAAGCCTGGGTTGCGTGCGCCGTGAGGCCAGCGCCTGAAGGGCCGCATTGCCGGCTCGGCACCGACAACGGTTAGATTTGTGTTGCATGTGAATCTTGGAAGCATTGCCGCAATATGCTATAGGAGCGGTTCGAAGTTTGAGCAGGTTTACTCAGTTTCCTGGCCGCGGTAACCGAAGCCCAAAATGCGACAACATGCTGGAATCCTTTGCTCGGCCCTGCTGCTTGGTGTGATTAGCGTTGGCAGCACTGTAGCGGCGGTCTGCGACCGCCGATCTTCCGATCGTATATCTTGTGGTGCGGCGGTCATAGGCCGCCGCTACACCGCTGCAGCAGTCAGCACGCTAAACACGTACCACCTTGCAAAGTGTGCCAGTGGCTGCCGAGCCGATCCCTGGCATGGGGTTCGTCGATCATCCTGAGAGTGAGTGGCGATGAGATGGCCTTGCCTGGAATCTCCGGAATCCGGCAAGCCACCTGGAATGGCCTATTCTAGTCTAGTGGTGATCGCTTGGACACAGTCGCACAACCGGCGGACGCACCGATGGAGCAGCCGCACACAGTGATGGATCGGCCGGACACCGCGATGGAGCGGCCGGACACCGCGATGGAGTGACCGGACACCGCGATGGAGTGACCGGACACAGCCATGCAACGGCTGGACACACTCGCGCAATCGGTGGACACACTCGTGCAACGACGAGACACAACCAGGCTGGAACCTCTCTTCGCCTGGTTTCCATCAGAAACGGAGGCGGCATTTACAAATAGGCCAAGTGCGCCGTGCAAAAACCATGGTTTCCATCGACGGGGGGCCCGGTTCCGCCGTGGAATTGCACGAGCTTGTCGATCTCGGGCTCTCGAATCCTCGATTTTGGCGGAACTTTGAGAAAAACTTCGGCCAAGGATTATCGAAAACCCTTAGCAGACCGATTCATTTGCGTATCCAACACTCGACTGCCCGCTCACGCCTGCATCCTGGCGGCAATCAGCCACCAACTCGCAACCAACCCCCAACAACCATGATCAACCTCCACTTTCTTGAATTATTCTATTATCTCGGCCGGTATGGCGGCGTGAGCCAGGCGATCCGACGAATGCCCTACGGGATCCGACAATGCACACTAAGCAGACAGATCACCCAGTTGGAGGCGCAAGTCGGGGCGCGCCTCTGCGAACGGCGTCCCTTCCATCTCACCGATGCCGGCGAACGGTTGTTCCATTTCATTCGCCTATTCTTCGATGACATGGGCGGCGCCATCGACCAACTGCGTGGTGGGACGATTGATTATTTGCGGCTGGCGGCGTCACCGATCGTCTTGCGCGATTATCTGCCGCCGCTGTCGGGCGCGTTACAGGGTAGAGCTTGAAGGTATTGCCGTCCGCCGGAGCTTCCACCGTGAAGTCAGCGGGCACGGCGCGCAGGTCTGCATGGAGAACTTCTCAACGTAGCTGGACAGACAGCCAACGTCTTCCTCCGTCGCCAGTTACGTCTCGACCTGAGGTAGTGGAGGAAGCTAATCTCCACGCGTGTTGGAGAGCGGAAATAAACAGCCATCGCTCGATCAGGGTTCCGTCTTCCAGACCACGCATTGGTCGGTGGTGTTACAGGCCGCCAACGAAGAATCGAGTGCGGCCCTCGAGCACTTGTGCCGCGCTTACTGGTATCCGCTCTATGCCTTCATCCGCCGCCAAGGCTCGAGTCCCCACGAGGCGGAGGACCTTTTCCTTTGGAGACCGGCCCTCAGCGGATGAGAATTCTCCCGATGAAGAAGGGCGCGTCGAACCGAGCAACCAACCGGGGCGGCATTTATACGATTTCATCGAATTTACCTCATTGGGACCATCGAGCGACAGGATGCCGAGCATCGCGTGCAACTTTATAAGCAGGATCGTCCAGTAAGGTTTTGTTCCAATTCCGGTTGTAAGAGGTAAGCCATGGGTTCTGGCGACAGATGCAAAGAATGCGGCGCGGTGATTGCGGCCGACAGCCCGGGGGGATTCTGCCCCGCCTGCCTGCTCCGTTTGGCACTGGAGAAGGTGAACGAGGCTGACCAACGTCCCGACCCTGAAGTCCACAGGTCACAATCCGCAGTCCAGAATCAGGCGTCGGTAGCTGCGGGATCATTAACCGAGAAACCTGGTGATCGCATTGGTCGTTATCGGTTGCTGGAAGAAATCGGCCGCGGTGGTTGTGGGGTGGTCTATATGGCCGGTCAGGAAGAGCCGGTCCAGCGCAAGGTTGCGCTGAAAGTGATCAAGCTTGGGATGGATACCAGGCAAGTGGTGGCCCGCTTCGAAGCCGAGCGCCAGGCGGTAGCCCTCATGGATCATCCCAACATCGCAAAGGTGCTGGACGCCGGCGCCACCGACGCCGGCCGCCCGTATTTCGTGATGGAGTTGGTTGGCGGCATCAAGATCACCGATTACTGCAACCAGAATCAACTCACCACGCGCCAGCGGCTGGACCTGTTCATCCAAGTGTGCCGCGCAATCCAGCATGCGCACCAAAAGGGCGTCATCCACCGCGACATCAAGCCTTCGAACGTGCTGGTTGCCACCCAGGATGGAGAGCCTGTTCCCAAGGTCATTGATTTTGGAATCGCCAAAGCGACCCAGGGGAAGCTAACCGACGACACGGTCTTCACCGCGTTTGAACAATTTCTCGGCACGCCGGCCTACATGAGCCCGGAGCAGGCACAATTGGGCGGTTTGGATGTCGATACCCGCAGCGACATCTACAGCCTGGGAGTTTTGCTCTACGAATTGCTGACGGGCAAGACGCCCTTCGACGCTAAGGAATTGCTGGCCGCCGGGCTGGATGCGATGCGCCGGGCAATTCAAGAGAAAGAGCCTCCCACCCCCAGCACTCGGCTCAAGCAGGAAGGTATTGCGCAACAAGTTCAAAGCTCAGGCGAATCAAAAATCAAAAACCAAAAATCAAAAATCGCGAATGACCTGGATTGTATCGTGATGAAATGTCTGGAGAAGGACCGGGCGCGGCGTTACGAGACAGCCAATGGGTTGGCTGTGGATATTGAGCGGCACCTGAACAACGAACCGGTCACGGCTAGCCCCCCGGGTCGCCTTTACCGATTCCAAAAGCTTGTTCGGCGCAACAAAGTGGCAGCGACCGCCACCGCGGTTGTCGCGCTGGTGTTGGTCCTGGGCGTGGTGGCCAGCACGTGGCAAGCCGTGCGTGCCAGGCGCGCCGAGCAACAGGCGCGGCGTGCCCAGGCCAATGAAGCCCTCGAACGTCAAAAGGCCCAGAACGCGCAAGCCAACGAAGCTAAAGAACTCCAGAAGGCCCAGACCGAAGCCGCCAAGAGTCATCAGGTCGCGCAGTTCCTCAAGGACATGCTTGAAGGCGTCGGTCCGTCAGTTGCCCGAGGCCGCGACACCGCCATGCTGCGAGAGATTCTGGACAAGACCGCCGGGCGGATCGGCAGAGACTTGACCAACCAGCCAGAGGTCGAGATGGAGCTGCAGGACATTCTCGGCAGCACTTATTTGCAGCTGGGCCAGTACGAACGAATGGAGGAGATGCAGAAGGAGAATCTTCGCATCGCCAGGTCACAGCCAAGGCAAGACTCGTTGGCTGCGGCGCGGGCCCTGAATCAAATCGCCGCCGCGCAATTGTCCTTGGCGCATTACGACCAGGCCGAGCAGGCAGCCCGTGAGGCGCTGGCAATCCGCCAGGGGCTGCTTGGCAAAGAGAATGCAGGCGTGGCGGACTCGCTCAATACTCTGGGTCTGGTGCTGAGAGGTAAAGGCCTGCTGGCCCAGGCCGAAGGGATCTTCCGGGAGGCTTTGGCGATGACGCGGAAAACGAGCGGCAACGACAATGCCAACGTCGCCATGGATCTCGCCAACTTGGCGGAGGCTATCCTTGCCCAAACGGACAGCGTTGTGCCTGGCCAGGCCGGCCCAGGGGGCAGCGAGCCCAGACTGGCTGAGGCCGCAGCTCTGTTGGACGAGGCGCTGTCAATCCGCCGGAAAGTGCTGGGGAATGACCATCCGGACATTGTCACTTCGCTCCAACTGCAGGCGAAAGTGCTCGAGAAGCAGCGTAAGGAGCCTCAGGCCGAAGCGATCCTTCGAGAAGCCCTTGCTCTGCAGCGGAAACTGCTGGGCGACGAACATGACCAGGTGGCAGCTTGCATGACACACCTGGCCGCCGCGCTGTTTCGTCAGGATAAATTGGCCGAAGCAGAGACCCTCTACCGTGATTCGCTCGCGATACAGAAGAAACTGTTGGGCGACAAGCATCCGGAAGTAGCCAGTAATCTCAGCAACCTGGGTAATGTGCTCTACCGGCAAGGCAAGCTGGGCGAGGCGGTAGAGCTGTTCCGCCAGGCACTGACTATTAAACGAACAGCCTTTGGCGACGACCACCCAGGCGTTGCCACTGTCCGTTATAACCTTGCCTGCACGCTCGAGGGTCTGGGCCAGTGGGCCGAGGCGGAGACGTTGTTTCGCGGGGCGATGCCCACCTATAGCGGGCTCTTCGGTGCCGAAAGCCCAAGAATCGCCACGCTGCTGAACCACGTCGGCGAGGATCTTCAAAAACAAGGCAAGCTGACCGAGGCCGAAGCGACTTATCGTCACGCCTTCGTCATGGAACGTAAGCTGCTCGGCGACCAACATCCGTATGTGGCCACCACGGCTGACAGGCTCGGGGTGGTGCTCGAACGGGAAGGCAAGGTGGACGAGGTCGAGACGCTTTACCGAGACCGGGTGCAGGCGCTTCGGGCTGTAGTGCCTGGCGACGATCCCGGACTCGCCCATGCCCTCGCTCAACTTACAAGCAAGCTCCTTGGCCAGGGCAAGTTCACCAATGCTGAGCCGATTGCCCGCGAGTGCCTTGCCATTCGCGAGAAGCAACTCCCCGACGACTGGCGCACCTTTAATACCCGCAGCCTGCTGGGCGACACCTTACTGGGACAGCAGAAATACGCCGACGCCGAACCCCTCCTGGTCTCAGGCTATCAAGGAATGGCGCAGCGCCAAAACCAAATTCCAGCTGAGGCCAAAGCAAAACTGAAGGAATCGATGCAGCGCTTGGTTAACCTGTACGTCGCCACCGGCCAAACCAACCAAGCTGCGGAGTGGAAAAAGAACCTGAAGGAATTCGATGAGGCCAGGGACGCTAAAAAGGCCAGCTCTCCACCGCGACCAACCAACCCGCCCTAGCCGCTCGGTTTGTAAGTCCGGCGGTTGACCCGTTTCTTTCCAAAAGAGCGCTATATGAGGTGAAGTAACAACGAAGCTGGGTGCTGCTCAGTTGAGAACGATATGAAATTGAAGTTATGAACTTTACAAACCACCCCGCCGAGTGGGCCCTGATTCCCTCGGCCTGTTCGGTGATGGGCCCCCAACGCTCGAGGACCATCCGCCCGGCCCTGAACGAAGTTGCCCGCATCCTCAGGAGCCTGGCAATTGCCTCCTCTGCGTTGGCAAACCAAGCCAAGAGGATGGTGGCGCATCTCGGTCATGCCTCCGCTCTCCGGGTTTTGCCGCTACTCCTGCTCCTGTCGCTACCCGCCGCGGTCCAAGGCCAGTTCACCTATGTTACCAACAACGGCACCATTACCATCACCGGATATACCGGTCCCGGGGGTGACGTGACCATCCCGAGCACGATCGACGGCTTGACAGTTACCAGCATCGGCATTTCGGCTTTCGAGTCCAACTCCCGCATCAACAGCGTCACGGTCCCCGACAGCGTGGTCAACATCGGTGAATCCGCCTTTTCTAGCTGCACAGTGGGGAAACCGTCCCGCCCGGTTTTACCGACTGCGCTGGCCGTAACCCGATGCGCAATCTCCCAGCCAAGTTTGCTACCAGAGAGCAATTCGAAGAACTAAGCATATGTTGAACCAAAGAAGCAATCTGTCCCGGGCGCAATGGTGTCGCCGTTGGTCCTGCATGAGCATGGCAGTTCTTTGCAGCGGTGCCCTCGCAATAAACCAGTCGGCTGGACAACCCGTCCAATTCGAAATGTTGTACGCCCTCCAGCGCGCTCCTGACGGCGATTATCCTGGTGCCGCGCTAACCCTCGGAAGAGATGGCAATTCATACGGCACAACGTTCCAGGGCGGCGATGCGAACAGGGGCACCGTGTTTCGCTTGACCCTCACAGGAGTCTATTCGTCGCTCTACTCATTAAAGGGCGTCGATGGCAATACCCCGAACGGCCTGGCGCTCGGCAACGACGGCAATTTTTACGGCACGACGGTTGGAGAGCCTCCCGGCGGCGGGCTCAATTTCGGAAGCTGGGGGACAGTCTTCCGCGTCACGACCAACGGGGATTTCACCACTCTTTACAGGTTCACGGGCTGGGAGGATGGTGGTTGGCCGTTCGCGGGGTTGACATTGGGCCGCGATGGCAATCTGTACGGCGTGACGTCTCTGGGTGGCAGTGCGGATCATGGGACGGTTTTCCGCGTCACGACCAGCGGCGTGCTGACCACGCTCGTAACATTCACCGGCGACAACGGGTCCGCGCCGACCGGCCGACTGGTCCAGGGTCCGGACGGCAATTTTTACGGTACGACTCAAGGAGGTGGGATCCACGACTGGGGCACAGTCTTTCGGATGACTCCCGATGGGAACTTAACCACCATTTACCGGTTTACAAACGGCATCGACAGCTCTGTCCCTTACACGGGGTTGACCTTGGGGCCTGACGGCAAGTTTTACGGCACGACCTGGGGACAAGGCGTGAACGGGACGTTGTTTCAAATTACGACCAACGGCGCTTTGACCACGCTCTATACGTTCCCCACCGGAGCTGGCGGCACTGCGCCCACTGCCGAATTGACATTGGGCAACGACGGCAATCTTTACGGAACCGCTGACGCCTGGGCTGGTGACGGGTGGGGCACAGTGTTCCGATTGACGCCCAATGGAGACTTTTCACTCCTATACTCATTCACTGGCGGCGCCGACGGCTCGGGACCCAACGGGCTTGTGCAGGGCAACGACGGCAATTTCTATGGCACGACGCGGGACGGTGGGCCAGGCGGAGGCGGTACGATTTTTCGACTCATAGTGCCTCAATTCACCTGCTCGTTCTCGAGCGTCACACAACTGCCGGATGGAAGCATCGCGTTGACGGCGATCGGGCCAGCCGACCAAGCCTTGAGTCTCTGGGCGAGCCCCGAT
>DATLUX010000651.1:0-24012 GCA_035577805.1 Verrucomicrobiia bacterium | reverse complement strand
CCAAGCCATGAAACTTCTCGGGCTGCTGGAGGGCCGCTTCGAAGCCCTGACCCTTTTTCGTCAGGATATGGATGACGATTGGTTTATCGCAGGATTTGGCGAATTCCAGGGTCTCGATGAGCAAACCCAAATTATGGCCATCGATGGGGCCCAAATAACGGATGCCCATCTCCTCGAAGATCAAGCTGTTGCCATAACCGCCGCGGCCGTCCGAGTCGATCGAGCTTGGGCTTTGGCGCAAGGCCACTTCGGTGACGGCGCCTTTGATCGCTTCCTCGGCTTTATGGCCCAGGGCGATGGCCAGTTCGCCTTTGGGCATCCGTCGCAACCACCGTTCGATTTCCTTTTGCAGCTGATTGTAACGCGGGTGCGTGATCAGCTTGTTCAGGTACGTGGCAATCGCGCCGACGTTTTTGGCGATGCTCCATTCGTTGTCGTTGAGGATGCCGATAAACCGTTTGGTGGTGTGGCTGATATTGTTGAGGGCCTCAAAGGAAATGCCATTGGTCAGGGCGGCATCGCCGAAGATGCAGACCACTTGCTCATCGGTCCCGCGCTGGTCCCGGGCCGCGCACATTCCCAGCGCCGCCGACAACGCGGTGCCGGCATGCCCGGCGCCGTAACAATCGTGCTCGCTCTCCGTCCGAAGGGAAAATCCGTTCAAGCCATCGGTCGTGCGGATGGTATGGAAACGATCCTTGCGACCGGTGAGCAATTTGTGGACGTAACTTTGGTGGCTGACGTCCCAGACGAATTTGTCCTTGGGGCTGTTAAAGACGGTGTGGAGGGCCAGGGTCAGCTCGACCACGCCCAGATTAGGGCCGAGATGGCCTCCATTCTTGGCCAGCTTCACGATCAACTCGTGCCGGATCTCGCGGGCGAGTTGTTCTTGTTGTTTGAGCGTGAGCTTTTTGACATGGGCAGGGTGGTCCACCATGTCCAGATACCGGCTCGTGGGCTTATTCATTATCCAGAAGGGAGTCGGGCGCGGGTTTGACTTGCAACTCGCCGCCGGCGCTTTTTTCCAGCCGGCTAATTTTAAGCTCTGCTTCTTCGAGTTTGGCTTGACAGCTTTTCACCAGGCGAGTGCCTTCCTCGAACTTGGCCAGCAACGCCTCCAGCGGCAGGTCGCCGGCTTCCATCGCATCGACGATGGATTCCAGCTTCTGCAACGCTTCTTCAAAGGGCAGATCTTTGGAAGCACCTGCGGGCGAAGAATCCTGCCCCGCGCTGGGCGAGAGGCCTTTGGACGTGTTCGACACGGCCCGCACCCTAGGTCAAACCGAGCGGTCCGTCTAGCCTTCATTCGCTCCCGGGATCCTCGTCGTGAGCGTCCTCGGCTTGGTTATCTTCGTTGCTGGCGTCACGTTCGCCGTTGAGTTGGGCGACCTCGGCTTGGGCAGCTTCGAGAAGTGCGCGCCATGCCGCAGAATCATCCGCCGCCGGTCGGGTGCGGACATTTCCTGCGGCCGGTGCGGTGACGTAACTGGGGTCCAGCAATTCGCGGCTGGCGCGGACGGTCCGGTAGGGCTTCTTGGCGCAGGGCAGATACAGGTCAGCGACATAGACTCCGAGGGCCTGGGTGTGCGGGGCGGGGCTGGTGCAGATGCGACTTTCCACCCTGCCGTCGTTGGTGGGATGAGCTTTGCCGTAAAGGCATCGGATTTCGGAAGCCGGCAGAACGATGGCTTGGTAATACATGGGTTTAAAAGCCAGTTCCCCAGGTGTCATGTAAGTGATGTTGGTGGCGTTGGGGAAATGGCGGCGCACTTCGCTGGAACGGAAGCGTCCTTCCACATTGCAGCCTGCCAGCACGACATTGTGGATGTTGGCCGCCTCTTTGGCTCCGATCACTTGGGCCAGATCGCCTGGCGAAAAATAGGGGGTCGTCTGCCCGCGCTGCAACAACGCGTGATTGGGATAGAACCCATACCCGCCCGACGCCCGTCCGCAGCCTGCTTTGCCATGTGAATCGACAAACAACGCGTGGTTGTTGGTGAGATGATTGAGCCGGGCCAGGATCGGCAAGGTGTTGCCGCTCCAGAGGTCCATGTAATGATTACTCTCGTGCGGATTTTTAGGCGCCACGTAATAGCGGCGCAACAACCCGAGGTCGCCCCCAAAATCTCCGGAGCCGTCCGGCGCAGGGCGGGGATGGGCGTGGACAGGAAAAACCACGCTCCCGGGGTGGTGAAGAAGCCTGAGGCCCAGGAACCCTAAAGAAACCACGCCCACAACGGCGGCCAAAACTGATTTGCGCAATACGACCATGACTCAGCCTTCGCTTGCTGCGTTGGCTTGCCGCAGTGAACTCTGATTTGGTGCCGTCGACCATTGGTTGAGTTACCTGCAGGTTCCTTGGAAAAAATACGGGCGCGTCGACCGGGGATTTACGGGGCCCCACTGGTTTCGCGCCCTCGGGCCGAGTTCGGGTCTACGGCACGAAAGTTACGCTCACCGGAGCCCCCACTTCGAGGACTTGCCCGGTTGGGCGCAGCATGCCATTGGCGGGATCGATCTGGAACACCACCACCGTGTCGGAATCTTGATTGCCGGCCAGCAACCAACGTCCGCCCGGGTCGATGCCGAAGCCGCGCGGGATCTTGCCTTGAGTCGAGGCATGCTGAAGGAGCGACAATTCCCCCGACTGCGGGTTGACCGCAAAGACTACAATGGTGTCGTGTCCACGGTTGGAGCCGTAGAGGAATCGGCCGGAAGGATGGGCGAAGATTTCAGCGGTGCTATAAGCGGGGTTGACGTGCTGGCCCAAGGGCAGGCTGGAGACGGTTTGGATCTCCTTGAGTTCACCCTTGGCCGGGTCATAACGAAACCCGGTCACCGTGCAGGACATCTCATTGATCACGTAAGCGAATTGGCCGCCAGGTAGAAAAGCAAAGTGCCGCGGACCGGATCCGGGAGCGACGGAGGCGGAAGGCGGGCTGTTGGTGACGAGGCTGCCGTGCGCAGGATCGAAGGCGTAGATGACCACTTTGTCGAGCCCGAGATCCGGGACGAAAGCGAACCGATTGGCTGCGTCCAGATAGATGCCATGGGCATGCGGCGCCTCCTGGCGTTGCGGGTTGGTGCCCGAACCTTTGTGTTGGATGAAACTGGCTGCTTCCTTGAGAGCGCCGCCTGGTTCAATGGGAAGCACCGCCACGCTGCCGCCACTGTAGTTGGCGACCAACACGTTCTGGCCCGCTTTGTCCACCGCGAGATGACACGGTCCCGGCCCTAACGTGGAATGATGATTGAGCGCCGTCAGCGTCCCGCTGGCGCGGTCAATCCGATAGCCGGTGACCGAGCCGCCGGGCTTCCCGTCGAGGCGGTTGATCTCATTGACGGCATAAAGGAAGCGGCCTGAAGGATGGGCGGCCAGGAAGCTTGGACTCGTGGTCTCAGCGGCAAGAGTTGCCGGACTGAGCCGGCCTGTGGCCTGGTCGAGATGCGACACATAGATGCCTTTACTCTTTTTGCCCGTGTAAGTGCCGAAGTAAACCAGCGTGTCCCCGCGCGCCGGCGCTGCTTGAAAAATGACACCACCGACCAAGCCGCACGCAACCAGGAATCCTCCAAACCGGCGGACGTTTCGAAATAACCTGAGGAGAACCGGTGCGGGAGCAGGCTCCATGTTGGGCAGTGGTTTCATGGGCCTGATGGAACCCTGGACCCAAACCGATTTCAAGGTCCATCGCGCGGGCGTCTCACCGTCCGTCAGCTCCAGGACCACGAGGTCTTGCCTTTCGAAACGGTGTGGTTGAGGGTCCAGGGGATGCTTCGCGAAAAACGTTTCGTGGCGGCCGCGGTGGACGGAACGTTGAATTGGCAGGGGCGCCTCTTTGGCTAGGCGTGGCTTCAGCGAGTTTTCATCTGCGGCTGGCCAGTTCCGGGATCTCGCAGGTCGTGACGCCCACCGGAGCCGCGACTCAGACCCGCGAATTCCCGGGCCAAGGGGAAATTTTGGCCGGGACCTTGCCGTTGGGCTCGCGCGCGCGGCTGCCGGTTGACCGATGGCTGGTTTGGCCAGCGGTCATCTTGACCGGGGTGGTGGCGCTTTGCGGATTTTGGTTGGCTCTTTGGGAACGCAAGCCAAAGCGGGCGCTTGCAATCCGCACGACTGGATCCACGTCGAACTCAAGTGGTTGATAAGATCTGCCGACCAGTTTGGGCAGGGTCGAGAGCGTAATCGGGCGGCGGTTGGCACGGATCCTGGATCAGTTGAACCGGCTTGACGCCCGGAAAGAGCGTCGCCCGGCCGGTGTTGGTCCGGGGTTTCGAACGCATGAAGCCGGTCGACGTCTCGCCGGCGGTTAAAAACTTTGACCCCATGCGCAACTTTTTCTAGCTTTCGCCGTTGAAGTTGCGCATTTGACAGGGGCGCTCGATAGATGGCTCACGTTTCACTCAGAAATATCATCGCGAAGGCCGCCCAGGCCAGTCCGCAGCAGTTTGACGACTGGCAGAAGGCCTGGCGGTTGGCCACGGCCAGCGGGTCAGCGGATTCGCTGTTGGACTTTATCTGTCGCGAGGCCGGTTTATCGGAGGAAGCTTTCCTTACTCAGTTGGCCGAGGTGCTGAAATGGCCATTCGTTGATCTGAAAAAGCTCAACGTGCCGACGGAAGCCCGGAACAAGATCTCCACCAAGGTGGCCTTCCAGTACTTCGCGTTGCCGACGGATTTTCAGAACGGCACGCTGCAAGTGGCGGTGAGCAATCCCTTCGACACCGGGATGCTGAACTCGGTGCAGTTTGATGCCCGTTCCCAAGTCCAGTTCGCCCTGGCGCCCAAGGCGGAAATCGATAAGGCCCTCAAGAAATACTACGGTGTCGGAGCCGAAACCCTCGATGAGCTGGCCAAGGATGATGAACCGCTGGAATTGTTGGTCGGCGAAGACAAGGAGATCACCGAAGGCGATCAGGAAGCGAGCGTCATTAAGTTCGTCAACCAAATCATCTGGGAAGCCTTCAAGGATCGCGCCACGGATATCCATTTTGAACCGGCGGAGGACGAATTGCGCATCCGCTACCGGATCGACGGCATCCTGCATCAGACTCCGATGCCTCCTCAGCTCAAGCGCTATCAAGCGGCCATCATTTCCCGCATCAAAGTGATGTCGGGCATGAATATCGCCGAGAAACGCCTGCCCCAGGACGGCCGCATCAATGTCCGCATCAAGGGCGAAGAAATCGATATTCGGGTCTCGACGGTGCCCACCGTCTATGGCGAGAGCGTGTCGTTGCGGTTGCTCACCCGTGGCAAGATCTTTCTGACCCTGGACAAACTCGGGTTTGATCCCATGGAGGAAACGGCCATTCGCGACATCGTGCTGAAACCACACGGGATCATGCTGGTGACGGGGCCGACCGGTGCCGGCAAGTCCACCTCGTTGTATGCTTTCTTGAGCAGCATCAATTCGGTCACCAAACGGATCATTACGATCGAGGAACCGGTCGAGTATGAGTTGAAAGGCATCAACCAGATCGCGGTGCGTTCGGACATCGGGCTGACCTTCGCCATGGGCCTGCGCCATATCCTGCGCCAGGACCCGAACGTGATCATGGTGGGGGAAATTCGCGATCTGGAAACGGCCGAGATCGCGATCCGGGCGGCGCTGACCGGGCACTTGGTCTTCTCGACCTTGCATACCAACGACGCCCCGAGCGCCTTCACGCGTCTGGTGGACATGGGCATCGAGCCGTTTCTGGTGGCATCCTCGGTGGAAGCGGTGCTGGCACAACGGCTGGTCCGCAATATTTGCCCGGCCTGCAAGACCGAGCGGAAAGTCGAACTGGATTTCTTGCGCAAGATCGGGTTCCCCGAACGCGAGATTCCGACCACCAAGTTTTATCACGGGGTCGGCTGTGAAACCTGCCGGGCGCTGGGCTATCAAGGCCGGCAAGGCATCTACGAACTGCTGGTGGTGACCGAGGCCTTGCGCCCGTTGATCATGAATCGCGCCCCGGCCTCCACCCTGGCGCAAAAAGCCATGGAAGGCGGGATGCGCACGCTGCGCAACGATGGTTGGGTGAAGGTCAAGGCCGGGCGCACTACCATCGAAGAAGTGTTGCGCGTCACCCAGACGGAAGAACACCTCGGGTTGATGGGCGATAAAGGTTAAGAGTCGCATGCCGCGCTGGACTTCATGCAATGTGTTAATGCCGGGCGCCCAGACCCGGGAACTCTGGCAGTTCAGTGTGGGAGGCGGCGGCAAGTTTAACCTGCAGCGCAAGGAATCCAAACTTCCCAATGAACCTCTTCCCGAGAAGCTGGTGGCCAAGGATTGGCAGACGCTCTTCCAACCCCGGCTGAACATCGCCTGGCTGGGCGCCGACAAGGTTTTTGTGCGGGTCGTGCAGTTGCCCAAAGCCGACGCGGCTGAGACTCACTCGATGGTGGAGTTACAGTTGGAAAAGCTTTCGCCCTTGGCGACCACGCAATTGGTTTGGAGCTACGAAGTGGTGCCGCACGTGCCGCAAGGCGGCGTGGGCCAGGAGTTACTCCCGCACGCCACCGGCGAATTGCAGACCGTGCTGGTCCTGATGGCCGCGCGCCATCAGGTCGAAGAATATCTTGGGCAATTGGAAGGGCAGGGCTATCTGGCCGATCGCTTGGAACTGCCCTTTCTGGACGAATTGCGTGCCGCCAAAGCCCGCGAGAATGGGGCGTGGATCTTCCCCGATTTAGGCGGAGTGGACGGCACCTGCATGATCGCCTGGTGGTATGACGGCGTCCTGCAAAACCTCAACATCGCGCACTTGCCGTCTGCCGAAAAACGGGCTGCGGCTCTGCAGGAGCACTTGGCCCAGACGAGTTGGGCCGGGGAACTAGAAGGATGGCTGACCGACGAACCCAAGCTTCATTTGGTGGCGGACGAAGCCACGGCGGCGCAATGGCTGCCTTTGTTTGATCTTTCCCAACAGGTGGAGGTGGTCCCCGCCTTGCCGATCCAGGAGCTGGCCGTGCAAACGGCGCGGCGGGTGGTCAGCAATGGGACGTCGACCAACCTGTTGCCGCCGGAGTTCGCGGCTCGCTACCGGCAGTTGTTCATCGATCGCCTCTGGATGCGCAGCCTGGGCGCGATTCTCATGCTCTATGTGGCGGGGGTGCTAATCTATTTCGGCTTCGTCCAGGTCTCGGCCTGGCAACTGGGCAGCGTGCAGGACGAAGTGCTGAAGCTCGGTCCGGTTTATACCAATACCGTCCAACTCCGGGAACGGTTGAAGGTAATGCAGGATACTTTGGAGCTGCAATACGCCGCGCTCGATTCGTATGAGTCCGTCGCCTCCACGTTGCCGACCGAACTCACGCTCAATTCGATCAACTTCGAGCGCGGACGGAAGGTGACCGTTTTCGGCACGGCCGGCGCGGACGATCGAACCAAGATCAACGAATTCAATTCGAAAATGATCGAACACGAGGTCCGGGGACTACGCTTTTATTCGAAGGTCAATCCGCCCAACAGCGTGCTCAATCCGGGTCAATCGGTCATGACCTGGAACTTTTCCTGTGACCTCAAGCGAACCGACGTGGGGGAGTGATGAGCAGCTTATTCGACAAACTCAATCTGCGTCCGCAGGAACGGCGCCTGGTCGTGATCGTCGGCATTGTGGTTTTCGTGGCGCTCAACTTCTGGTTGGTCATCCCCATGTTTGGTGAATACGGAAGGAACGGGCAACGCATCCTGGACGTGAAAAAACGCCTGAAAACCTACCAGGACGAGATCAGCAAGAAGAACACCTACGAAAAGGAGTTGAGACAGCTCGAAACCTCCGGCGTCTACATCCCCACCGAAGAAGCCGGCTTGCGCATGTCCCAGGAAATCAGTTCCCAGGCTGCTCTGAGCGGTGTCACCATCACGTCGATGACCCAGATGCAGCGCAATGTGCAGACCGGCGGCAAAACCAACGCCTTCTTCGACGAGGCCGCCGTCACCGTCAACGTCAATAGTGGCGAAAAGGAACTCGTCGAGTTCCTGTGGCATCTGGCCGACAAAGAAACACTCATCCGCGCCAAGAGCATGACGGTCGGGCCCGATCCAAGCCGGATGCGTTTGCAGGGCCAAATCACGCTGGTGAAAAGTTTCCAGAAACGGCCGACCAAGGCCACCGCGACCACCGCCAGCACGGCGGCGAGCACTGCCGCCAACACCACGGCGAGCAACACCGCCAAACCCGCCGCCGTCACCAAAACCCAGCCTCCACCCAAGACCAACGCGCCTGGCGCACCTAAGGTGGCCACGCCCGTGGCCAAGCCGGCCGCGGCGCCACCGCAGACACCTTCGACCGGGTCCAAGCCGCTCCCGCACGCCGCCGCTCCAGCTGCTCCGAATGTCGTTCCTCCCCCAGGACAACCCGGCGTCCCCGCGCCGATCCCAGCGCCAAGTCCCGGGGGGACGAACCGGTTCCGCCGCACTCTGCCCACGCCCGCCAAACCTCAACCTTGAACCGATTACCCGGATGGCTCCGCTTTCCTCATTTGTGTCAGTAACAAACGCCCCGAGGGCGAAACGGGCGACCTCAACCCAAGGATCCTTGTGAAAACGTTCTCAATGTCGTTCACCGCCCTTTTCCTCGCCGGGGTATGGGCTCACGCCGCCACCAATCAGCCGGGCGCGGTAACTCCTGGTTTATCGCCGCAAGCTGAAGCGGCCGCACGCGCCGCTCTCGAGAAAGCGTATGGACCCGCCGCCCCCAGCACTCCGTCGAGTGCGCAAGCGCCAAATCCAAACGCAGCCCAGGTGGTGGCCGCGGCGGGGCAAGCCGCCGGAGCTACCAATGCCCCCGCGATCACACCCGGGGCCAGCCCAGTGCCCGCCCGGCCGTTCGCGACCACTCCGGCTCCCGGCGTTCCAGCCAATCGAGCCGCCACCAACCCGGTCGCGCCTTTCCCCGGTTTTGCTCGAGCCACCAACGCGACGGTCGCAGGAACCAACCGGTCAGGTCTTCAAGCGACTCCGGTGAATCCCGCGACGGCTGGGGCCGCGCCTGCCCCGGGGCGGAATGTGGCGGGAACTCCGGCGGCCGGGGCAGCGGGCGCGGGGGCGGCAGGGGCGGGAGCACCGGGCGCGGCCGGCGCCGCCGCAGCGCCCGGAGCCGGCAGCCTCGTGCTGCCGGCGGGGTTGATCAAGTTCCAGGAAGCGGATCTCAACCAAGTCCTGGAGGTTTACCAGGATCTAACTGGTCGCACGGTGCTCAAGCCGGCGTCGTTGCCTCAGGCCAAGATCTCCATCCGCACACAAACCGAACTGACCCTCGCCGAGGGGGTGCAGGCTTTGGATACGGTTCTCGGAATGAATGGCATCAGCATGGTGCCGATTGGGGAGAAGTTCATCAAAGCCGTCCCGGAAGCCCAGGCGGGCAATACCGGCGCCAAGGACAACCAACGGCCCACGGAGGAATTGCCCGAGATGGGTGGATTTATCACCCAGGTGATCCAGCTCACCAACGCCGCGCCCAACGACATCGTGCCTGTCCTGACGCCCTTTTCCAAAGCGCCGAACAGCATCCTCTCCATCCCCAGCACCAGCATGATCGTGCTGCGCGATTACACGGAAAACGTCAAGCGCATGGTCGAGATGATCCGCAAGATCGACGTGATGCCCCAGGCGGACTTCGAGTCGGTGGTGATTCCAATCAAGTATGCCTTGGCTGGGGACATCGCCACGGTTTTGGGCAACTTGACGCAAGGCGGCGGTCAGACCACGACGGTGGGCGGGCAGGGTCAACGAGGGGGGCTGAGCGGAGGTGTGGGGGGCCTGAGTGGCGGCCTGAGTGGCGGGCTGGGAGGAGCGGGAGGATTGCCGGGCCAACCCGGTTACAACCCAAACAATCCCAATGCCTTCAATCAGCAACAGGGGTTGCAAGGCGGCCTGCGGGGCGGGACGGGCGGCACCGGCGGACGCAGCGGGTTCCAGAATCGCTTGCAACAGATCGTCAACCGGGCGGCCTCCGGCGGGGCCGGCGGGGACATTTTCGTATTGGGCAACACCAAGATCATCGCTGACGAACGCATCAACGCGCTGCTGATTTTTGCCACCAAAGCCGATTTGGTCACGATCTCCAACATCATCGAGAAACTTGACGTGGTCCTTCAGCAAGTGCTTATTGAGGCGATCGTCATGGAGGTCAGTCTCGGCAACGATTTGAGTTACGGCGTCAGTTATATCCAGAAGACTCCCACCAAATTTGGGGATGTGGCGACTGGGATCGGAGCGGTCAAAAACGTTCCGTTCTTGAATGCGTTTAACTTCGGCACCATCGCCAGCGTCGCCAGCAATGCGTCGAGTTCGTTGCCCAGCGGCTTCAGTTATTATGCCAGCTTCATGAATTTTGATGCCACCGCCACCGCCATCGCCAGTGACAGCCGCGTGAATGTCATCTCCCGTCCGCGCATCCAGACCTCCCACGCCGTGGAGGCAAACCTCTTTGTGGGCCAAACCCGACCGTATGTGACGGGCTCCTACTCTTATTTTGGCGGCGGCCCGCAGACGCAATTTCAGCAGCAGCAGATTGGCCTCACGCTGTCGGTTCTCCCGTTGATCAACAACGAGGGGTTGGTGGTGATGGATATCCACACCAAGATCCAGCAGATCGGCGAGGATGTTCCCATCGATGCCAACTTCAGCGTCCCCGAAACCATCGACCGCGAGGCCCGGGCCAAGGTGGCGGTGCGCGACCGCGAATCGATCATGTTGGGCGGGTTTATCGCCACCACCAAAAACAAATCCAAGTCCGGCGTGCCGATTCTCAAAGACCTTCCTATTCTGGGAGCGCTCTTCCGCACCACCAAGGATTCGGATCAGCGCCGGGAAATGATCATCCTGATCCGTCCCACCGTTCTGCCCAACCCGCAGGATGCGGCGACCTATGCCGCCGAAGAACGGTCCAGGCTGCCAGGCACCCGCCGCGCCGACCTGGAATTCATGGAAAGCGAACGGCAACTCATGGAAGAGGAGAATCGCCGCGAAGAAAAAGCCAATCGCCAGTTGTACAAAAAGGAAGGATTCTCGAAATAGCTTAGCGCCCAGCGCCGATGACTCAGAATCAGCAACCCTCGGGCAGGTCCAGCTTCATCCGGTTGGCGCTGGCCCTGCTGTGGCTCTGGATGGTCGGCCCTGCGCGCGTCCAGGGGGACGACGTCGTCGCCAGTTGTGACCAGCAGAGTTTGGAGGCGGCGATTGCCACCGGCGGCACCGTCCTCTTTGATTGCGATGGCACCATCTTGCTGACCAATACCATCGCGATCGCCGACGCCGACGTGACGCTCGATGCGACCGGACACACCGTTACCATCGCCAGCCCGGGCGGCACCAATGGCGTCGGCTTGTTCAGCATCGGCGAATTCTCCAGCCTGACGCTGATCAACCTGAAACTGGTGGATGGCGTAAGCACCAATGGGGCGGCCGTATTCGTGTCCGCCGACGCCATGCTCACCGCCACCACCTGCGTGTTTTCGAATAACATGGCCCGAGGCGTGGATGGTTTGGCGGGGATCAGTGCCTCGACCAATTCGACACGGCAGAACGGTGATGATGGGCGTGCCGGCAAGGCGGGCGGCCCGGCGGCCGGTGGCGCCATCTACAACTTGGGAATCACCTCGCTCAACGAATGCACTTTTCTCACCAACAGCGCGGTGGGAGGCTTCGGCGGGGACGGCGGCCATGGCGGTTCCGGCTCGTTCACGGGCGGTGATGGCGGGGACGGCGGCCGCGGGGCCAGCGGTTTCGGGGGCGCGGTCTACAACGGGGGAGAACTATCCATCACTGCTTGCACCTTCAATGATAATCAGGCCCTGGGCGGATTTGGCGGGGTCGGAGGCGCCAACGGCGACGCACCTTTTCCTGGATTCAACGGCCGTGGAGGCGTGGGAGGTTCGGCCGCGGGAGCTGCCATCTTCAATCATAAAGTCGGCATTCTGGACATGGTCGGTTCGACCTTTGCCCTCAATGGCACGTCGAGCGGAGACAGTGCGGATGCCGAGAGCGGGAATGGAACGGGCAAGCGGGGTCCGGCCGGGGCGGAAAGCTCGGGTGGAGCGCTGGCTAATTACGGGACCAATATGATGGTCAACTGCACCTTCTTCGCGAATGCCGCGGTGGGCGGCAACGCTGGGCGGGGCGGAGCCACGCCCTTCCAAGGAGGCAAAGGCGGACAGGGCGGAAGCGCCTGGGGCGGTAACGTTTTTAACGGAGGCAAGACCGCGCAAACCTACGCCACCAACTGCACCTTTTCCGATGGGGGCGCGATTGGCGGAACCAACGGGTTGGGGGGCGATGCTTCCTTCCCGGGCAAGGTTGGGCGACACGGGTTTAGTCGCGGGGCCAACATCGCGAATAGCAATGGTCTGTTCGTGATCAAGAATTGCATCGTGGCCTATCCAAATCCCGGCACCAATGCCTACGGAAAATTTCGCGATGACGGCTTTAACTTGAGTTCGGATCGCAGCATTAAATTCGCCCACAACAGCGGCAGCAAGACCAACGACCCGCTCCTGGACGTGCTGCACAAAAACGGCGGCCCGGTGGAAACCTTGGAGCTGTTGGCCGGCAGTCCCGCCATTGACGCGGCCGACACCAACTTTTGCCTGGGGACAGACGCGCGAGGCGTCGCACGCCCGTCCGGGGCGCGTTGCGACATCGGCGCCTACGAAGCGGGTCAGCGGTTAGTGGCCCCGGTGATTACCATTAACCCAGTCGATCAAAGCGTGCAGGAACACGGATTGGTCACGTTCCGTGTCACGGCCACCGGCGATCCGCCGCTGCGTTACCAGTGGCGCAAGGATGACACCGAACTCGATGGCTCCACTAACGCCACCCATACCGTGACGGATGCCACGGCCTCCGATAAGGGAAGTTATGATGTCGTGGTGTCCAACAACTCCGGATCCACCACCAGCGAAGCCGCCACTCTGACGGTCCTGGTCCCGCCGTCGATCCTGCAGGATCCGGAGAGCACCTCCGTCTTCGTGGGCGAGAGTTTCACGTTAACCGTCAGCGCCGATGGCGACGCGCCGCTGCGTTATCGTTGGTTAACCAATGGCGTGCCGATCCCCGGTGCGGTGCTTGATCAGTACACGGTGGTGGACGCACAGGTCAAAGATGCTGGAGAGTACCAAGTGGAAGTCTGCAACGACGTGGCTTGCGTCCTCAGCCAGATCGCTCAAGTCGACGTCATCGTGATGGCTCCGTCTATCGTCACCCAACCTGTTGATCAATTTGTGGTCGCAGGTCGCCCCGCCAGCTTCACCGTGCAAGCCATCGGGACGCTCCCGCTCACTTACCTGTGGCGCAAGGATTCCATCCAGGTATTGACGGAGACATTGACCAACACCAGCTCCACGCTTTCTATTCCTAACGCCCAACCGTTCACCAACGGGCTTTACGATGTGATCATCAGCAACCCGTCCGGTTCGGTGACCAGCGCGGTCGCCGTGCTGGCCGCGCAGACGACCGGTCCGGCCATCGTCAGCCAGCCGGTGGGGGCGGCGGTGGTCGAGTGCGATGCTTTTGCCCTGACGGTGGGCGCGACCGGTTCTGCACCGTTGCGTTATCAATGGTATGTGAACAACAGTCCGCTGGCCGGTGCGACGGCGCCTGCTTTGAGCTTTAGCAACGTGCTGGGATCCAACGCCGGATCGTATTACGTCGTTATCACCAACGCCGTGTCCGCCCTCACCAGTTCGGTGGCCGTGGTCAATGTGCAGTTGGTCGCTCCTATTATTCTGCAGCAGCCCGCTGACATTACAGGTTACACGGGCGACCCGGTTGCCTTTCGACCCGCGGTGTGCGGGTCGTTGCTGTCTTATCAATGGTTCTTTAATGCGACCAACGCGATTAGCGGGGCGACCAACGCCAGCTTGGTCCTGTCCAATGCGGGAGTCACCAACAACGGGACGTACCATTTCGTGGTGACGAACCTCCTGGGCGCCACCACCAGCGCCGTCGTCTCGCTGACTCTCACCAGCTCTCCTCCTATCATCACTGAACACCCCGCAATCCTGGCCTCGGATTCCGGCGCCAACTTCCAGGTGACCTTCAGATTCGGCGCTGTGGGTTCGAAGCCGTTACTGTTCCAGTGGTATTTCAACGACGTGGCGTTGTTTGGGCCGGTTAACACGACGTTTTCCTTCACCAATCCGGCGTCCGGGTCTTTGCTTTGGGTCACGAATGGCCCGGCGGGCTCGACGCTGACCGTGACTGGGATAAAGCCGGCCGATGAAGGGAGTTATTCGGCGGTGGCTACCAACAGCCTGGGCGTGGCGTTCAGCAACGATGGCGGCCTTGACGTTCGCGGGTCCGGGTCCGGGAATTGAGGTCCTCCTAATTTCGCACGCGCATTGGGGCCTGAACGATTTCCGATTTTTCAATATCGCCGGATGTTGAGCCATCGAAGAATCTGATTGTCCACGGGCTGGATTTCATGACAATTGCCGGCTCGAGACGCGTCGTGTAACATTTTAGCGGTCATGTTTAATCTGACCCGGCAACAGCAGCAGTTTCTGTGTGTGGTATTATTGCTGCTGCTGGTGGGTTGGTCGGTTAAGGCCTGGCGCACGGCGCATCCGCTGCCGGCGGCGCGGCAAGACGCCCAGTGAAAGCCGGGTGGTTGATTCGATTTCCTATGCATACTTCCAATTTCGACGGGACGCTGGAGCAGATCCTGAAGAAGGATCCCCGGTATCATCACGACGCGTACCAGTTTGTGCGCGAAGCCCTCGATTTCACCACGCAGAAGACAGCTCCTAAAGCCGGCCGGCAAGAAGCGCGACCGCCCACCGAGACGCGCAAGGCCCGGACCGGCGAAGAACAGCATGTGACGGGTCAACAGTTGTTGGAAGGCATACGCGGTTTTGCGCTGGAAACCTACGGACCGATGGCGTTGACCGTGTTGCACGAATGGGGGATCCACCGCTGCGAGGATTTCGGGGAGATCGTGTTCAATATGGTGGAACATAATCTCCTCGGGAAAACAGATCAGGACACCCGGGACGATTTCAAGGGCGGCTACGATTTTGAGGAGGCGTTCCGAAAACCGTTTCTTCCCACGGGCGGTTCGGCTGCGATGCCAGCCGAGCCCAAGCCGAGCGGCGCCTAATCGGCCTTGGCCTATGCCCATTTCGCCCAAGCGCGGCGCCCGTGTGGTTTCGCACACCCGGCTTGAATCAGCCCCGACTTTGCCACCTGGAGTGCGCTTAAGCGCGCTGGCTAACGGGTTGACTTTGATCCTGCGGGAAGACCACAGCGCGCCGGTGGTGTCCGCGCAAGCCTGGTGTCGCGCCGGCAGCATCAATGAAGGCTCATGGCTGGGGGCCGGTCTGTCCCATGTGCTGGAGCACATGCTTTTCAAGGGCACCACGAGCCGGGCTTCCGGCGCGATTGACCAGGAGGTTCAGGAAGCCGGCGGCTACATGAACGCCTACACCTCATTCGATCGCACTGTCTATTGGATTAATGTTCCCAACACCGGCTCGTCCGTGGCGATCAGCGTCCTCTGCGATATCATGCAGCACGCCACCCTGCCCGAGGAGGAACTGGTCAAGGAATTGGATGTCATCCGCCGCGAAATGGACATGAACCAGGATGACCCCGGACAACGATCCGCGCGGCGCCTGTTTGAAACCGCTTATACGCGCAGTCCCTATCGTTTCCCCATCATCGGTTACGCGGACATTTTTAATGAGGTCCGCCGGGTCGACATCGAACGGTACTATCGGGAGAAGTATGCGCCGAACAACCTGTTCTTTGTCGTGGTCGGCGACTTCGACGCTGCGGAGGTTGAAGCTCAGATCCAGACCGCTTTCGCCAGCAGCCGCATGCGCGCGGTCGCGCCGGCGGTGTTGCCGGACGAACCGCGGCAAATGGCCGCGCGCGAAACGGCGGAGGAAGCGCCCATCGAACTGGGCCATCTGCATCTGAGCTGGCATATCCCCGAACTTCGCCATCCGGATGTGCCGCTGTTGGATGTGTTCGCGGCGTTGCTGGGCGCCGGGCGCAGTTCGCGTCTGTATCGGGAAGTGCGTCAGAAGCGGGGGCTGGTGACCTCGGTGGATGCCTGGCTTTACAGCCCAGGCAACCCCGGGCTTTTCGGCATGAGCGCCACCATGGAGCCCGCCAAGTTTCAGCTGGCACGCCAAGCCATGCTGGATGAGTTGGAACGGATGCGGTCCAAGCTGGTGTCGCGCGCCGAACTGGAGAAGGCCATCAAACAATTCGTGGCGGGCACGCTGGCCAATCGCAAGACGATGCAGGGCCAGGCCCAGGATTTGGGATCCAGTTGGATCGCGACGGGAGACTTGAATTTCTCCGAACGCTACCTGGAAGCGGTCAAGCGTGTGACACCCGAGGCGCTCAAGCGGGTCGCCCGCCTCTATCTGACCGAAGAGAATCGCACTTCTTATGCCCTGCTCCCGCAGGGGACCTCGCCGCGGTCAGCTTCGATCGTCGCATTGCGCCAGGAGCACGCGGTGCAAAAACTGGAATTGAAGAACGGCTTGCGCGTCCTGGTGAAGGAAGATCATCGGCTCCCGTTCGTCGAGTTCCGACTGGTAGGCCGCGGGGGAGTCCTGGCTGAGAACACGCAGGACAACGGGGCCACCATGCTCTTGAGCCGCCTGCTGCTTCAGGGCACCCAGCAGCGGACCGCTGAGCAAATCGCCACCCAAATCGAATCCATCGGAGGTCATCTGGATACCTACGGCGGCAATAATAGCTTTGGCCTTAGCGCCGAAGTGCTGAACACCGATTGGGTGACCGGTTTGGATCTCGTGGCGGATGTCCTGCTGCGACCTGCTTTCCCCGCCGCCGCCGTGGAATTGGAACGACAAATCCAGCTCGCCGCGATTCGCGCCCAACGCGACGATCTCCTGGCCAGCGCCAGCCGGCTGATGCGCCGGACCCTGTTCGGGCCCTCCGGCTACGGGTTGGCCCCCCACGGCACTGAAACCAGCGTCCAGGCCCTTCAAGTTTCCCAGCTGCAGGCGTTGCATGCCAAATTAGTCACCGCCCGGAACTGCGTGCTGGCAGTGTTCGGTGACGTCCATATTCGCAAGTTGGAGAGCGGCCTCCGGACCAAGTTTGCGGCGTGGAAAGGTGGACAGGCGCTCACTCCCGCCGTGCTTTTGGAAGCGGACCGAGGCGCCGGCCATGCCGTGGAACATCGGGACAAAAAGCAAACCGTATTGGTTGTGGGATTTCCGGGCACGACTTTCGACCATCCCGATCGCTTTGCGCTTGATCTCCTGCAAGAGGCTTGCAGCGACATGGGCTCCCGCCTCTTCCTGCGGATCCGGGACAAATTGGGGCTGGCTTATTACGTCGGCGCCCAGAATTTTCCAGGGCTGATCCCCGGCTACTTCTGCTTCTACGTGGGCACCGATCCCGCCAAAGCCGAGCTGGTCGAACGCGAACTGCTCAAAGAAAGCGACGCGCTTCGCGAGCATGGCTTGACCGAAGAGGAACTCAAACGTGCGCAGGCCAAGCTCATCGGCCAACGGAAGATCGCCCGCCAGGATCTCGGCAGCTACGCCTCCACCGTCGCTCTGGACGAACTTTATGGATTGGGCTTCGACCACTCCGATCGTGAGGATGCCCAGCTCGAAGCGGTCACCTTGGCCGATATCCGCCGGGCGGCCGCTCAATATCTCCGTCCTGAATCCGTGGTGGTGGCTTCGATCCAACCTGGGTCCTGAGTCCGGCCTTGAAGTTCCTAGGCCAGTCAACACATCTATGTCATGGTAGTGCTACTTATGAATACGAGAATCCTTCTGACCATCGCCTTGAGCCTGAGTTGGGGCACCTTTCTCGCCCGGGCGGCGGACGCCGATGCGAAAGCCACCAACGCGTCCCCCACCCGCGTCGATCCCCTTAAAAAGTACGACAAAAACGGCGACGGCAAACTCGACGACAAGGAAAAGGCCGAGCTGCAGAAAGATCGCGAAGCCGCGCGCAAGGAATACATGGCACAGCTGCTCAAGAAGTACGACAAAAACGGCAACGGCAAACTGGATGAAGACGAGTTGGCCGCGCGTCGGGAAGATCTCCGCAAAGAACGCGAGGCGGAGTTGGCCAAGCGCCAGAACGAACGCAAGCAAAAGGAAGAAAAAGCAAAGGAACCAAAGGAACCGGCCAAGGAAGAAAAGAAATAGCGCGGGTTACCCCAGGTACCAGCCCTTCGGGCTGCCGCGCGAATCTCCTGTGGACGGTTAGTTTCTGGCCCTTTACGGCACGCGCAGTGCGTTCTCCCGCAGGCGCCCCACCCATTGGTTGGGCAGCCTGAGATCCAAAGAGCCAGGCACCGGCTTCTCGCGATCCACATGCCCATCGCAGAAGACTGCCGCGGCTTGTTGTTGATGACGGAAGTGCGCGTTGGGATAACCGGCTCCGTCGTCGGCGTCCACGTAGTAAAATTCCTCCAACATGGGGTTGTCCGGCGACGCGGGAGCCTGGAAATCGTTGATCTGGGCGGCGTCGGCAAAAAGGATCTTGTCGCTGGCATCCAGCACCCGATCGATGTTCATCGGTCGCTCGCCCAAATGCAGATTGTATCCATACCCAAAAGCAGCTCCTTGCGCTTTGAATTTGTAGAGGGTGCTGCGGTAGTCGAGCGCAGGACAAAGCTCGACGCCGCGTCCCTGGAGAATTGGATAAAGATCTCCCCAGGTTGGATCGAACTCCCGTTCGCCTTCCGTTCCTGGTTTCAACCAGCCAAACCAATAGCGCATGCCGGCATTGGTCGCGCCATGGAGATAAGGAAAGGTGCGTCCCTCGTTATCATCCCAATAGATTTGCGCGGCCAGGCCGAGCTGGCGCAGGTTATCGACGCAGCGGGCCAGGCGCGCGGCATCTTTCCCCCGCACCAGCACTGGCGTCAGCAGCGCCGCCAGGATGCCCAGCGTGGCCACCACCGCCAACAGCTCGATCAAAGTCAGGCCAAACGCCCGCCCGGTGTGAGGAAGCGTTTTCATGGGCGGTCGGCTTGGATGGAATAGAAAGCCCCCGGCGGTGGCGCATTGGTGTCCACCAACGAAATGGTCGAGGCGATTGCATTGCTGGCCGTCGCGATCCTCGACCAGGACCGCAGATCCACACTGCGCCGAAGCGCGAAAGTCCATCCCGCGCTAGCCTCGAAGATGGCTTCCCAGCCGTCGGGACGACGATGGAGTCGCAGCTGGCTCACCGGATTGGCCGGGATCTGCAGTTCGATGTTGTCCACGATGCCGTGCGCCAGCACGGACCCGTGAAAGGCCGGCGGCCCGGCTTGCACGGCGTCACTGTAGTTGATGAGGGCGAACGCATCGACCTGGAAATCGGGCCGATCGACCAGACTGATGGAGGCCAATGTGTTTTGTGGCGGCAAGCCAAAGGGGGAGCCATCCCGCGTCGCCGCGGTCCGCACCATGCGATCGGCGGCCGAATAGCTGATCACAAAATGATGCACCGCCCCCGCTTGCAGCGTGAGGGGAAAGTTGTGCGCCGGGAAAATGCGGTTGTTGGTCGAGACTACGGTTGTCGCCACCGTGTCGCCAAAACCCGCATCGGGAAAATAGTCGAACTCGACCAGGTTCCGCACGCCGTAAGTCGCGCTTTGGCCGGCGCCGCGATACGCATTGGTTTGCGTGGCGCTGGAACGATTAAGCAAGCCGATGGCTATCTCAAACTCGTTGGACTTGCCCGGCGTGCTTCCCGTGCGGATGTCCTGCAAACGCAGATCGAAGGCGAAGCTGAAGTCATCGGCTGCAGTGAGAACGAGCCCTACGGGCAAATGGAAGAAGCTGTTGCTGTGCGACGAATCCCAAGTCACCGCCAGCACCTGCGCGCTCGAATCCCATTGGAAAAGGGAACGATCACCGAAGATCTGCCACCCGCCTTCCAGTGGGTCAGAGCTGAAGTCTTCGTGCAACACCGTCGCCCACCCCAAATGGAGGCCCAGCATCCAGAGCAGGCTGATGGTTAGCCACCCCAACGCCAAGCGCCCGCAGTGTCTCCAGGAGTTATCCATAACCTGATCGGAGTTGGAGTTAGCGCTGCGTGCCAGGGCCGGCGAGGCGCGATACTTTCGCGAAGGCGTCAATTTCCGTCTTGCCGCTCAACACTTCCACGCGCACGAATTTGATCTCAGGCAGGAACGCCGGACGCCCGGCGGGGTCTCTGGCCCAGGAGATGTCAAAGCTGCTGCCCCCGGCCGAGCCGCGGTAGAGGGTTCGGATGTCCTCCAGGGTGGCGCCCGCGAAATCGGGAGCCGTCAGGGTGGGATCGACTGGGAGGCCAGGATCTCCCGAGCCATCTGTTGGAGCAAAGCCATCGACCGTTGGAGCCAGGCTTGGATCCAATTCGTAGTAAATAGCCCCATCGCGGCTGACCAGCACACGAGTCGATCCGAGGTTCTGACCAAAGAGCGAGGCGTCGGTGGCCGGCGTGTCAATCCAATCAAAGGTGCTCGGATCAAAGTCGTTCGTGATCACAAACCCGCTATTCCCGAAGATGGTGAAGTCCAATCCGTACAGGTTGTGAGGATGATTGAGGATCGGAGTCTGGAAAGCGACTTCAAGCCAGCCCCCTTCACCGATGGACACGATTTGGTTTGGGCCATACGGCGGGTCGAACGGGTCGGTGGCGTCGCTGAAAGGATTTTCCTGGCTGACTGGCCCCAGCGCGGCCTCCGGGGCAAGAAACTGACCGGCTGCGCCCACACCGGGATCATAACTAGCAATTTGATCCGCAAAAATACTGGCGGCATGACCGGGGAACACTGTGCTCAGAGCGGTTAGAACGAGTGCGAACAGGAGGTCTTTACGCATGGTAACTGGTCTTTCTTCAATTCCCGCCGAGCGGGAGGGTTGTTTGAGTGAGACCAGTCCGAGGCCGGGCCCAGAGCCAGATAAGGGTAACAAGCGCCCAACGAGCGCCTAACAAAGCCTCTATAGCAAAAAGCCTTCAGACCCCGGCAAAACGGAGAATGAAGGCGGAGAATAACGAGTATTCTTCGTGATCTCCCGAAAAACAGTTCGGGAGTCTGGCCTCATCCTTCTCTTTGTCGGAGAAGTTGACCGCCTTTTGGGCGGCCACGACGAGCGTAGCCCAGCAGGTATCCTGGCTTCGGGTTTGACCTTGTTCCCGCCTTCCCAGCCGCAACCTGCGGCCAGTGGCTTTGGGAACTCGTAACCCGTTACAGTGGCGCAACCGCCCCCGGTTTTCACGGGGTTCCCTGCGCTGGACTGCGATAGAACGGATGCATGTTCCATGCATCCAATCGGTTTTCAAAGAACGTATATGTGTTAAAGTGGGCCCCAGCAAATGCCAAGCAAAAAGTTGCCGGAACCGCACGGCTGCGATTTATTCCGCCGCCGCGGCCGATGTCTCTTTTCGGGTTGGTTCTCCATGTTGCGTCTTGGTCTGGCTTCATTGCTTCTCCTGCTGCCGTCGTTGGTCGCCGCCGGCGAACCGGTCGTGATCCGTCCGGCCCACGGACCTGCCTATCGCGCCGACCAAATTTTTGTCCTGCCCAAACCTGGTCGAGCCCACGCGCTGGCCAAGGTTCATCAACAGAATGGAGCCAAACTGTTGAAAAGCTTTCCAGCCTTGGGAGGAGTCCAGTTGCTCTCGCTCCCGCCTGGTGCGGATGCCATGGAGTACGTCGCGCGTTATCAACGAAACAGTAATGTGACTTTGGCGCATGTGGATCACTGGATCGAAGCGGCCGCCATTCCCAATGATCCAACGGTTGGCAGCGGCACTCAATGGCATCTGAACAACACGGGGTTGAACGGAGGCGTGCCTGGGGCGGACATCCATGCGTTGACGGCTTGGGATACGTTGCATAGCGCCTCAAATATTATTGTCGCTGTGATCGACTCCGGCGCGCGCCTGACCCATGAAGACCTGGCGGCGAACCTTTGGGTTAACCCGGCCGAAACGCCAGGCAATGGCATCGACGATGATGGCAACGGGTTTATCGACGACATTCACGGCATCAATGCCGTCACTGGAACCGGGAGTCCGGATGACGACGCGGGGCACGGCACGCATGTGGCCGGGATCCTGGGTGCGGTGGGAAACAACGGCGTGGGTGTGTCGGGAGTCGCCTGGCAGGTGCAACTCATGCTGTGCAAATTTCTTTCGGTCAATGGCGGATCGGAATCCGGCCTCCTGACCTGCCTGGATTACGCCCGGTCCAAAGGCGCCAAAGTCATCAATTGCAGTTTTGTGGCGCCGCCCTCGTCCATTTCGCCAACGCTCTCGAACGCTTTTGTGACGGTGCGGGATGCTGGGATTATTGTGGTGGCGGCGGCGGGCAACACAGGCGCTGATATCGACCTGGATCCACAATATCCCGCCAGCTTCGGGCTGGACAACATCGTGGTGGTGACGGCCACGACGCGCACGGATGGATTTGCCGGCTACAGTTACGGCCCCAACACGGTTGATCTGGGCGCGCCGGGTTTCGAGATCTACTCGACTTATTTCGGTTTTGATTCCGATTACGCCACCATCAGCGGGACTTCCATGGCGGCACCGTGTGTCTCGGGCGCGATCGCCTTGCTGCGAACCCGGTTTCCCTCGTTGAACTATCGGCAGGTGATTGAACGAGTCCTGGCCACGGTGGATCCACTGCCAAGTCTGGCCGGCCGCTGCCGAACCGGTGGCCGTCTTAATCTGGCGCGGGCCCTTGGCAGCGGGGATCTGGAACTCCGAGCGGCGGCCTTCTCCTGGGTGCCCACCAATGGCATGTCTCTGCTGACCCTCAGTGGCGATGCGGTCAGCGCGTCCATCCCGCTTCCGTTTACTTTCGATTACTTCGGCCAGCCGCGCACCGCAATCTTCATTGGCGCCAATGGTCTGTTGGGCTTTAGTGATCTCGGCGAGCAAACCGCCGACAATACCGACATCCCTCAGTCAACCTTGCCTAACGGCCTCATCTGCCCGTTTTGGGACGACTTGAACCCCGCTTCCGGCGGACAAATCTGGACCGGCGCTCTCGGGACGGCGCCCAACCGAAAGTTCGTCGTGTCCTGGGTGGACGTCCCACACGCGGTGACCACCGGAGGCGAGACGCGTTACACGTTCCAGGCCATTCTCCACGAAACGGGCGACGTGACGTTCCAATACTTGCAGGTGCAGAGCGGACGCAACACGCTCGTGTCCGGCAAAAGCGCCACTGTGGGTCTGGAAGACGATACCGGGTTGGTCGGGGTCCGTTATTCGTACAATGGCAGCCCTTCGCTGTTAACCAACCGGCAAGCGATTCTTTTTGCCCCGCGCGGCGCTGCCCTGCAGCCGCCGAGTTTAGACGGGGTCCTTTCGGGAGCGTCGGATTATTCGATTGTCATCAGTGCCCAGCCGGCCAGCCGCTGTGTCCTGAGCGCGTCTTCTGACCTGTTGAATTGGCTTCCGTTGTCCACCAACTTGATCCCCGCCAGCGGATTCACCTCGTTCCAGGACCACCTCGCGACAGCCGTACCGCGCTTCTATCGGGTCGAGAACCGGCCATAGGGGTCAGCGTTATTTGATTTTTGGAGGATGAGCCAAGAGCGCATTTTGGGTCGGCTGGAGGAATTTTGCGCTGATCGCAGCTGCGCTGAGTGCGTCGCGGTCGCGTTTGGATCGATCGCAGCTGCGTTTGCATCGATCCAGTTGCGATCGGTCCGCTGCAACCGTTTTTTGACCCGATCGCAGCGCGTTTGCGTTGGGGCAGCTTGGATTGGTCGGTGGGAAGAGTTTCCGCGTCGTTCGCAACGTTTTTCAGTCGCGGGCAGCGCCGTTTGGTCTGCCGGAGACGTTCTTGCGTCAACCGCAGTTGCGATCGGTGGTGGGTAGCTTCCATCTGCTTTTGCATGCGCATTGGGGCCATGAACCTACACGCAAAAGAACCCTCCCCCCCAGCCCTCTCCCATTCGATGGGAGAGGGTGGCCACGCGACTGCGGGGCCGGGTGAGGGTCAGGTTCATGGGTAGTTTGCACCTGCTGATGCCCGCGCATTGGACCCATGAACCCACCAATCTAACGTAGCAGCCGAGGT
>DATLUX010000650.1:0-88248 GCA_035577805.1 Verrucomicrobiia bacterium | reverse complement strand
GAGGGTCAGACTGAGCGCCTTTGCCTGCGCTTCCCAATCGGCCAGCTCCTCGGGTGTTGTACGCACAATCAGTCGGCTCGTTCGCTTCTCTGCCATCGAATCCCCCTCGTGTGCGTACAGAGGCTGGCATATTCTGTGCGTACGTTCAATGCCGCGTACGCACAGATAGGCGTCACACCCTCCCGACGTGCCCCTTCGCGCGCTCGGCCCGCCACTTCTCGGCCATCGGGTCGGGGCCGGCCATCGCACCCATGGAGAAGCCAGGACGCGGCGCTGAAGGTGTCTTCGTGGTGAAGATGCCTTCCGGCTTGGCCGGCGCAACAACGACGGGAGGCGGCGCAACAGGCGCGGGCTTCGGTGCAACGGGTTCAGGCTTGGCGATCGGGATCACGATGCGCAGCGACCGCGCCCGGTTCTGCACCGCCTTGTCGCTCGGCATCTCGGGCCCGGGCATTCGCCGCAGCAGCGGGCAATACTGGTGCGGCATCATGCGATCTTCGATGACAAAGTGCCGCAGCGCGGCCAACCTGTCGTCCGTCAGCCACCTGCCGCGCACGACAACCTTGTCGACTGCCTCGGCCAGCGCCGCGCGTTCGATCCCGCGTAATTCGTCCTCGGCAACGGCCAACGCCCGCTTGATCGCCGCGATCCTCGCACGTAGATGATCCCGGCGCGTCACGCCCCCATCCACGACTGGGTGGGGCCCGTCGCCGCCTCCACCATCTCACGACGGCCCTCGCGTGCTGGCGCGCGGTCCTTCACCGGCTCGGCGAACGTCAGCGCGACCGCGTCGCCCTCGTCAGGCGAGCGGATGCCGCGCTTCTTCATGTCCTCCTTGCTTTCGAGCACCATCTTCCCGTCCAGCGTCCGGTAATGGAAGCCTGGGGCCGAGAGATCACTCTGAAGGCTGTTAAGCTCCGGGAGATCGGCGCCGCCCACCTGACCCAGCCAATCGGCCAGCCGCTCCCACATTTGCGCCCGACGGTTGAGCGGGCCGGCGCGCTTCGTGCCGTCGCGCAGGATCGTCACCTCTTGGTGCGCGGGATCGCCGAAGTTCACCAGCTTCAGCACCTTGGAGTAGGGTTCACCCCAGCTATTGAGGATATCGAAGAGCTTATCGCCGCCGCCGCCGACGTCCATGAACACGGCGTCCGGCTTGTCCTGATCGATGATGTCGCGCAGCCACGCCAGTTGCTCGTTAGTGCCGATGCCCGACCGGCTTTCGACCTTCGTCACCTTGCGGCCGCGGCGCCACGCCACCGAAAACCGACCATTCAGGCCGCGCCCGCCCGGGTCCACGCCGATGACCAGCGCGCCCAGGCCATCGCACACGTTACGCCGCGCCGCCATGACGAGCTCGGGATCGATGAACGAGTTCGCCGCCGTATATTGGAACATCTCCATCGGGCAGTTGTGCACGAGGATGCCACCGGCATCGAAGCATTCGGCCCCCGGGATCGTCAGGTCATAGACCGGCCGAGTTCCCGCCTCTGTCACCGAGGCCACACGATCCAGCAGGTTCGCATCCTGCCCAGGACGCCCTTGTCCATTCGATCGATAGCCACTTAGTCGGTCCTGTTTCCGCTGCGAGATAAACCCGACCTCACGTAGAAACAGGCGTGTCTCCTTGGCGCGCAGCACGAGCGCATTCCCTGGGAACACGCGACCGTCCTTCGCGATCTTGCGTTCCCTGGTGCGCCGACACGTGATGCCGAAGCCGAGCAACAGGTGCTGCACGTCCCGAAGGAACGCCTCGTGCTTCGAGAACAGAGAAACACCAGCGCCGCTTCGCTGGCAGAACCCGTCTGCCTCGAACAGCGCGCGCAAGAACTCCCGCACGATCGGTTTGGGAGAGGCGAATATGCACTCAGGCACCTTGACGATGCGATGCGGCGCGGAGGGCCGGATCACATCCAGCGCGCGCAGCACATCAGCAAAGCCGGCACGGCCTATGCGAACCTCGACGCCGCCCCCCTGCTTGCCGACAGGCCGCGTTGTTGGCTCGCCTATGAACTCGGCAACCAAAGCCAACACGTCAGTCACCACATCGTCGTCAACGCCAGTGCAGACGATTGAGAATGTCCCATCGTGCCATGAGCCATCACCCATGAAGTAGCCGAGTAACCGGGCGAACCGCTCTGTGACGGCGAGGCGCGACACCACACATGGGAACGGATGCCATTCGACCACGGCGTGATTGCGGGCGAACCGCGGCACAGCGAGTTGAACGATCTCACCCTCGGTTTCACCCGCCTCAATCCAAGAACCGTCATGTCGAGCGATGCGATGGTCTGGCGTGCAGATGACCTCGTAACCCATCTCGGTCCTGACCTTGACCGTTTCCCGCTCGCCATTGGCCATCACAGCAGACACGGCGCCGGTTTGCGTCGAGCAACCCACCTTAACCTGCTCGATGGGCACCAAGCCGGCTTCGTGGACACCAACACGCTGACCAGCGGCAATGCAGGCCGGGTACTCCTGCTTGAACAGCTTCGGGTTCTTCAGCTCGAGGATCTTCGCACGGCGCCAGCACATTTGCGCGTCGGTCAGCTTGTAGAGCGCCTGATACTCGCGTTCCTCATCGTCGCATGCGAACCCCGGCTCAGGCTCGCGCGCATACTCGCCGGCGACGAACCACGGGATGAATACCGCCTCGTAGTCGCCGATACCGCCCTCGGCCTGCTGCCAGTCAGCATGGAACAGACCGGTGGGCCCGTTGCCGGTGCTTTCCTTGATGATCTCGGTCCCTACGCGGTCAGGCACCGTCTGGACGACGCCCGCCTGGTGCGCCTCCGCGTTCGCGCTGAACGCCACCTCTGACCAGTGCAGCATCTGGATCGTCTGGGACCGGCCCGTGCCCTTGTTCGACGCCACGCCCACTGCGTAGCCGCTGTCGAGCTTGTCGAAGTAGAGCTCCTTCTCGTTCGACGCGCCCGTGCTGGGTCGAAGCGGCGTGTGTTCGTGGAACCGCGTCACCATTTCGAATAGCGCATCCGTGCCGGCCTGGCTGTGCGTCAGGATGAACGTGCGCAGTCCCTTGCGCAGGCTGGTGCGGTGATAGAACCGTCCTCCCACGTAGGTGCTCGCAGTCGTTTGCCGGCCCTTGCCGACGATGATGCGCACCTTGCCCGTCTTCGCGCGCTGCGCCTCTATGCGCTCGTGCAAATACCGCTGCTGGCTGTTCATCACGAACGGGATGATCAGCCCGTCCTTGTCCCTGATCTTCAGGCATTCCGCCGCGTAGCGCGGGTAATCGTCGCGTAGCCGCTTCAGATTGGCGAGGAACCGGTCCTCAGTCGTCGAGCCGGCCAAGCAAAGCCTCCAACGTCGGGAGATCGGTGCTGTGCTCGATCGCGCGCCGCTTCGGTGCGATGTATTGCGCCAGTTCGGCGAACATGCGCCCGCGCAGCTCCATCGGGTTATTCTTGCCCATGGCGATGCGCGCCATGCCCACGATGGGATCGCAGCCCAGCTTGGCGAGCCGCTCGGCGACCTCAAGCGTGCGCTTGTTCGGCGCTCCCTTTGGCCGTCCAGCGCCTTGCCGCTTGCCACCTACCGGCATGATTTATTCTGATTTGAAATTGGCACTATCACGTAGCCGCGCGCGTCGATGGCGACCACGCCCCACAGTCTGGTGTCGGGCGGGAAGCTGAGAACGTCACCGACACGGATCAGCGGCTTGGTCAGTTTCTGTCTCCACTCGTGGAAACGGCCCGCCTGGATCACTCCTGGGTAGCGGGCCGCTTCACTCGGACGCGCCAACCCGGCGCGGATGTATGAGGTTAGCCGCGCGCCTTTTCGCCACCACTGCCAAGCCAACCTGCTGGCGGGTCGCGATCGAGCATGCGCGGGTTCGAGGGAGCAGACGACTCGATGGGGTAGCGCGTGTTACCCGGGCGCGAGCCCGAGCCTGTGCTGGTGTCCATCTTCGCCGAGGTCTGCGATGGAGCGCGCACGGTCCCTTGGACCGGGCTTCCGAGGGGCTGACCCATTTGTGATCTCCTTCCATGTTGCAACGCCGCCATCTACTACCCGAATGTCACGCTCCGCAAGCCTCACAACAACAATCCATTGCGTTGGGCGAAATCCACCGGATGCTCGGCCCCCTTCCTTAGATTACATGGTGGGCACAGCAGTTGAATATTGCGATGCGAATTGGACCCGCCGAGTTTCAACGGCATGACGTGATCAACGTGATATTTGGCCTTCAAGCTGGCGCGACAGGCTGGATTGGCGCATCGACCCCGCTGTCTTTTCAACAACGCCTCGATGTGGCGACGTTGAAAATTGCCGCCAGTTTGGGTTGTGCGTTCCAACCGTCGTAAGCGTTTAATCGCTCCAGCGGCTTTGATTGCCGGCGCGTTTCGTTTGCGCCCCTCTTTCTCTCGCGCATGCAGCATTTTGAGGTTCGCCACGCGAAACTCGGCTGATTGTCTACCAGCACACGACCGACAATACGGCTTCAGCCCGTCCCATGACTTCGTGCTCTTGTTGAAAGCATCAAAGTCCTTCTCGATCTCACAACGGGTACATATCTTAGTTCGGATTGCAAAACAGGTCCGATATATTTCAATCCTGGGACGATGAACCTCTGCATTCTGGATGATTTTAAGGATCGTTGATCGCCTGACCCCAAAGTCCGCCGCCAGGACGCTCATACTCGTCGGCAGCAAATACCGCCGCACGACCTCGGCGTTGCGTTCTGTCTTCTTGTTCGGCCGGACGGGAATTATCGGCGCGCGAACTGCGCCGGCCACTTTAACGATCTGACTAATCCGCTGCGGAGTGACCCCGAACTCGACAGACAACGCCTCTAGGCTGGTAGGCAGAAGGTATCGGCGAACAATCTCAGCATTCCGCACTGGGTCTCCCCAGTCTTTCATCGGTTCACCAGCCGGTTGAGGATGAACCGGACGCGCTGGCGTGCGAGCCTGGCGTAGAGGGACTCGGTCTCGGCGTGGGTGCGCTGCATGCGGCGATAGTCGGCGCGCACGATGGCGAGCTGCACGCTGTCGTCGTAATCGAGCCAGCCGGGCCAGTAATCAGGCATCGGCTCGCTCCTTCGCGACCAAGGCTGCGATGGCACGTCGGATGGTGTCGGTGCGCGTCACCGCGTCGCCGGTCTGCCGTCTGAGGCTGGCGCAATAGTCGTCGAGGGCAGCCAGTTCAGCCTCAGTCAACCGCAGCAGAATAGTCTTTGTGCGGGTGGAGCCAGCCTCCGGTGGGGAGGGCGACACTTCAGCGCCCACCAGTTCAATGACGAGTGACCCCGTGGACACTCCGACCTCGACGGCAATTCGTTTGAGCGATGCCAACATTCCCACCGGAAAGCGCACCGCGAACAACTCTGTTCCGCCTGCCCTGGGCTTCGTCACGATCACCTCATATTTGTATAACAAATCTCTTGTATAACATTCATGGACGTTATACAAGCCATTCCTGAGACCTGATTAACCGCTACGTAAGAGATCGATACCCGCGCCTCGGGGCTTTCAGGGGCAGGAGACAGGACCATGGCAATATCCGTTCGCAAACTGACCCTCGACCTTCACACCGACCTCTCTAACCTCGACGCTTACGCTGGTAACCGCGTCATGATCGCGGCGCTCATCGCCACCGCGAGCGAGAAAATCGCAGTTATCACCGCGCACCTGAACGATACCGCCGCCGCTGCTGGTCTCGACGCTCCCGGCATCATCCTCGACGGTAAAGCTGCCTGACGCTCCACCCGAGGGATAGGCCAGCAGGCTGGTCTATCTCCCGCGTGACGCGGATCGACAGGGCGCCTCGCCTGATTTCAGGGGCTGGAACGAAAATGAGCGAGACGAAAAGCAAGTCCTTGGAGCGCACCGCCGATGTGGCGGCCTTGCTCCGGGCCCGTAACCCCCTCCTTTGGATCGTATCGCGCGAAGAGGCGCGGGTTGAGGCCGCGTTGTTCGAGGCCGCGGCATCAGCCGGCTACGTCGCGCGGACCTGGGACGTTGGCCAGGGCGTGGCTGACATGGGCGGGCGCGTTCAGCCTAACCTCGCCTCGCCTGACCCGGGCGACATGCTGCGGGTCATCGGCGAGCGCGCCCAACGCGGCGGCGAGCGTGGTGTGTGGATCCTCCGCGATCTCGCACCGTGGCTGTCCGGATCGATCGGGCTGACCACCTGCCGTCAACTCCGGAACCTCGCGCGCATCCTGCCCACCATCGCGCGCGACAACGCGCAAGCCGTCATCGTGCTATCCACCAGCGCCGATGTGCCGCCCGAGCTGGCGAACCATGCGACCGTCATTGAATGGCCAATGCCCGACCGCGAGGAAATCGCCGCCATCCTCGACGCCGCGATCAACGCGCTACCCGACACGATGAAGGAGACCGCCGCGCCGAACGGCACGCGCGATGCGGCAATCGATGCCGCGATCGGGCTGTCAGGCGAGGAAGCCGCCGCATGCTACGCGCGGTCGTTGGTGCAGCACCGCGCCATCGTCCCGGCGACGGTCGCCAAGGAGAAGAAGCGGGTCATCGCCCGCGAGCGCGTGCTGGAATGGTACGATCCTCTCCTGGGCGGGCTGGACGCGGTTGGCGGGCTGGACGTGCTGAAGGGCTGGCTTGCCTCGCGCCGCCAGGCCTACAGCGCCAAGGCCCGCGCCTATGGCCTGCCCGCGCCGCGTGGCGCGATGCTGGTTGGCATTCCGGGGTGCGGCAAATCGTTGACCGCGAAAGCCATCGCGACGGCATGGGGCGTGCCGCTACTGCGCCTCGACCTGGGTTCGCTCAAGAGCAAGTTCGTAGGGGAGTCCGAGGGCAATCTTCGCCGCGCGCTGCGGGTCGTGGAGGCTATCGGCCGCTGCGTCGTGTGGCTGGACGAGATTGAAAAAGCACTGGCCGGCGCGACCCAGGGCGCGGCCGACGGCGGCGTATCGTCCGATGCGCTTGGCACGATCCTGTCGTGGATGCAGGAGCGCGCGGGCGAGGCGTTCGTTATTGCCACCGCCAACGACGTGACCAGCCTACCGCCGGAACTGATGCGCAAGGGGCGGTTCGATGAGATTTGGTTCGTCGACCTTCCGACCTATCAGGAGCGCGCGGACATCGCTATTGCCGCGCTGAAGGCCAACGGTCGGGGAGATAACCGGACCATCGACCTTCCGGCTATCGCCAACGCCACGGCGGGCTTCACCGGATCCGAGATTGCCGCGCTTGTCCCGGACGCCATGTACACCGCGTTCGCCGACGGCGGGCGGGACATCATCACCTCGGACATGCTGATGGCCGCGGCGACGGTCGTCCCGCTGTCTAAGACATCAGCCGAGAAGATCGCCACGCTCCGCTCATGGGCCGAGGGACGCGCGCGCCGCGCCACCACCGCCGAGGCCGCTATCGCCGGGGGCACCATCGCCGCCCGGTCCATCGATCTCTGAACCTCACACACAAGGACACCACGACAATGCAAATCTCAACTCTGCGCCCCGGATTGCTCGTATCACTTAAAACCTCCATGCGCGGCAACGTCAGCTACACGAAGATGGACATCGAGGCCGACCACCTAACCGATGACGGCACCCGGCAGGCCGCATGGGAGACCAAGCGGGGCATCGAGCATCCGCGCGAGCATGAGGAAGCGACCAAGATCCGCAGCAAGGCGCGGAGCCTGATTACCTCGGTTTGCTCGCCGTCATCGTTCGGCCTGCTTTGCCCCGCGTCCGACGGGGAGAAGCTGACCGCCGCGGTGGAAGAGGCGCGCGGTCTGGCCGATGCGTTCAACCGCACCGCCAACGTGACCCGTATCGCGGTCTACGTGATCATCGGGCGCGTCGCCGCTGATGACGTGGAGGCAATCCGCGCGATCAATGGCGAGATCCGCGACCTCATGACCGCCATGGAACGCGGCCTTCGGAACCTCGACGTCCAGGCGGTCCGGGACGCCGCCAACAAGGCGAAAGCATTAAGCACGATGCTGTCACCAGACGCGGCGGAACGGGCCCAACGCGGCATCGACGCCGCCCGCAGCGCGGCCCGCAAGATCGTCAAGGCCGGCGAACAGGCGCGGCGGAACTCGATGAGCAAACGATGCGCACGATCCAGCAGTCGCGCGCGGGCTTCATCGACATGGACGACGCCGCCGAGGTGCGCGAGGCCACCGTGACCGGCCGCGCGATCGACCTGGACGCCGACATGCCGGATCCCCCGCCCCCGGCTCCCGCCGCTGGCGTCGCCACCCCCGCCATTGAATTCTGAGGGAGACCACCGCAATGCCGTGCGACACCCAACGCCGCCCAAATCAGACCTTTGACCAACGGAAAGCGGAGGTGCGCACGGCTATCGCGCGCCTGTCCGTCCTGCTGGCGAATGGCCAGGCCAAGGCCATCGTCTCCCGCGCTACCGGTTCGGTGGCGTTCAGGGGATGGGCCGAAGGCGAGACCGCCCGCGTGACTGACGCCTGCGCTTACCGGATCGTGATGGCGACCGGATCAGCCCTGGCGAAGCAGGCCATCGCGAAGGCGGAAATGCTGGCCGGCCGGACGGTTGACCGTGCGGCGTTGACCAATGGTTGGCACTCCCATGATGGGGGCGAGACTTTTCATAAAGGCCACTGACTGACCCTGACGTCCCCTGTACCCGCGCCGTGCTGGACAGGGAACGCCTGGAGCAGAAACCCAGGTCAACCAAGGAGCAACCATGTTCAGCGAATTCAAGGCCGCGATCGACCGCCAGTGGCAGGCGATGAGCAAACACGAGCTATTCCGCACCGGAGCCGACAAGGACGCGATGTGGACCACCTACCTCGGATCATTCCCCAAGGGGAGCAATCCGATCTTCCGCGAGCGAACCGAGCATGATTGCTCGTGCTGCCGTCAGTTCGTGCGCGCGATCGGTGACGTCGTCGCCATCGTGGACGGCAGGATCGTGAGCCTTTGGGACATCGAAACGCCCAACCAGGCCTATCAGACCGTGGCCCAGGCCATGGCCGAGCTTGTCCGTGAGAAGACCATCGACAACGTATTTCTGCACACCGAGGCGACCGCCGGCACCGACAAGAATTATGAACAGACCGACACTGGCGCACTGACATGGGAGCATTTCTTCGTGCGCCTGCCCAACAGCCGGGTTTGCAGGGGTGTGGATATCGGGCCACGGTTGTCCGAGACGCGCGCGCTTCATGACGTGCTGAAACGCAGCCTTGTCGAGATCAAGGTCGATGCCGTTGACGCAGTGCTGGAACTGATCGGACAGAACGCGCTCTACCGAGGGCAGGAACATCAGCACGCGCTGACCACGTTCCGCCAGACACAGACCGCTTTCGCGCAACTCTCGCCGACGAACCTGGAACCGTTCGTGTGGTCCCAAATCGGCACGCTTCCCGGTTCGGTGTCCAAAATCCGCAACACCAGCATTGGTACGCTGCTGGTCGACCTGTCCGAGGGCATGGACCTGGAAGGCGCGGTCCGCAAATTCGAGGCCATGGTGGCGCCTGCCAACTACAAACGGCCCACGGCGCTAGTAACGCCGGCGATGGTGGCGAAAGCAAAGGCCACCGTGGAGGAACTGGGCCTTACGTCGGCCCTGGAACGCCGGTACGCCCACCTGACCGACATCACGGTCAACAACGTGCTGTACGCGGACCGGAGCGCCAAGAAGGCGATGAGCGGCGGCGCGTTCGATGACATCGCGACGTCGGCCGCGGTCAAGCCCGCGTCATTCGAGAAGGCCCAGAATGTCGGCATCGCCGAATTCCTCGCCGAGGTGCTGCCGCAGTCTACCAGCGTCGAATTGCTCGTGGAAAACCGCCACGCGGGCAATCTGGTCAGCTTGATCGCCCCGGTAGACCCGAACGCTGGCCAGTTGTTCAGGTGGGATAACCGCTTCTCGTGGTCCTATGCGGGAGACTTCGCTGACTCGGTGAAGGAGCGGGTCAAAAAGGCGGGCGGCAACGTCACCGGGGAACTGTGCTGTCGGCTGGGTTGGTTCAACACCGACGATCTGGACTTTCACATGGTCGAGCCTGGGCCCGAGCATATCTACTATGCCAACAAAATCAGCCGCGTGTCGCGCGGTCAACTGGACGTGGATATGAACGTCATGACCCTCGTGCGCGATCCCGTAGAAAATATCTTCTACGAGACAACCGCCAGGATGCGCGAAGGCACATACCAACTCGCCGTGAACCAGTTCACCAAACGGAACACGGCTGACGTTGGCTTTGAAGCTGAAATCGACTTCAAGGGCACTGTCTATCGCTTCGCCTACCCGAAAGCACTGCGGCTCGGCGAAACTGTCACGGTGGCCACCTTCCGCTACAGTCACGCCAAGGGGCTCGAAATCATTGAGTCCCTCCCGTCGACAACAACCTCCCGGAAGGTCTGGAATATCGACACAGGCACCTTCAACCGGGTGAACGTCGTCATGCTCTCGCCCAACCACTGGGACGGGCATGGCGTGGGCAACCGGCACCACTTCTTCATGCTGGCAAACTGCCAGAACGACGGCACCGCTCGGGGCTTCTACAACGAATTCCTCCGCGGCGACCTCGATCAGCACCGGAAGGTGCTGGAACTCGTGGGTGCGAAGATGCGCACCGACGAGGCGACCAATCAGTTGAGCGGCCTCGGCTTCTCATCGACCCAACGCAACGACGCGATCGTTCGCGTGAACGGCGCGCGGGTTGTCCGCGTGCAATTCTAACCCAGGAGACCACCATGTTCGAAAAAGCCACTCGCCTGAAACTGCGGTTTGAAAGCAGCCATGGGCCACTACTCGCGGAAGACCTCTGGGATTTGCCGCTGAAGTCCCTGGACAACCTGGCCGTCGGGCTGAAGCGCAGTCTCGAGACCGATACGACCTCGTTCATCAACGAGAGGAAGCCGGACGAGACCGTGCAACTCCGCTTCGACATCGCGAAGCACGTCATCGACGTGCGGCTTAACGAGGCGCAGCAGGCCAAGGACGCGAAGGATCGGGCGCAGAAGAAACAGCAGATCCTCGGCATCCTCGCCACGCGCGAGAACGCCAAGCTGGAAGGCGCCAGCGAGGACGAACTGAGGGCGCTGCTCGCCAGCCTCTGACCGTGCCGCGAGACGTACCCGGGTCGTCCGGGGCGTTTCGTGCAACGGCCAGCACAGGAGGTTCCAATTACAAATCACCCTAATCGCAGCAAACGCACTGCTGCCACCAACGATACAGGTTACCCGCAGACGCCCGGGATCGAAGCCACGGCCAAGCAGGTAATCAGCGCCATAGAGCGCGGCGAACGCCTCGCGAGAGCATTCGACCGCCAGGACCGGATCAAAGCGAACGCCCGCGATATGTTCGCGGTCCTGCAAGCCATCTCCGGCTGCCCGCAGGCCGCTCCCTGGTTGGCTCGCCTGCCGTTTGGCGACGGCAACACCTGGGACGCGCTACAGGCCGTCCTCGTTGCGGTTGAAAATCAATGACCCCCGACACCCGCCGCCTGATCAGCCAGGCACTCGCGAAATCGTTGGCGTTCAAACAATGCGGCGACGATGCCAAGGCGTCCATGTGGGCGTGGCGCCTGCTGGAAATGCTTGGAGACGCGGGGATCCGCCCCGAGCCTTTGAGCGCGGAGGAAAAACCGTGACCAATCTCTATGCGCTCGATGGCATCTGTCACAACGCTGAACCGGGCACCTACGGCCACGAGTGCGGTAAGCCCGCGAAGTGGCTTGGCACGGGCGCCAGCGGCTTCCAGAGTGGCTTCTGCGACGATTGCAAGGCCCACGGCTACGAGGCAAAGGGGATGGTCGCATGGGTGCCTGCTGGCACTCCCTGGCGCGTCGAGCAATGGCGCTGCGATAGCGACTTCAAGGGCTGGCAGGTGGTGCGCGACCTCGATGACGGGGTGAAATCCTACGCTGCACTGCTGGAAGCCCCGACCGGCCCCGTAGACGGCTGGCGACACCGGATCGCGGCGCAAACGCTCGCGGTCGACCTCAATAAACGGGAGTTAGGAATATGACGCTCCATCTTTTTTCGTGCGAAAATTCGGACAACGATATTTGTGGGCTGTGCGGTGAACGTGGTGCCGACAAGATGGCTCTATGGACCGGTGGCGGCGTCTACTGGCCTGGCGAGCATCGGCCAGATGGAGAAATGGTGCACCAAACGTGCGAACAAGCCGAGACGCGCCGCGCGCACGCCGCTCTAAGCCAACCACAACGTGACGCGGTGTTACGATCAATTACAGGAGGAGCGTGGCCATGACAGAGATCGCCGGATACGCGGCGGAATACGCATCGACCGACGGCATGTTCTGCATGGGCTTCGGGGAGACCCAGGCCATCGCGCAAATGCGGGCGAACTTCCAAATCTCGGGCGCATCGGCCGGGATGAAGGCCCTGATGCGGACGCGGATCACCTATCGCCCGGTCGGGGCGGATGAGGCGAGCGAGATCATGGAAATGCTGGACACGCCCTACTGAACAACGCCGGGACTGAAATCCGATTGAAAGCCGTTCCGTGACACACGGGACGGGCAACACCGGAGTCACCCATGCAAATCACGTTGAACGCAATCACTTACCGGCGCGTCCTCGACCTCGATGGCAACCCCGTCGTGCTACGTCCCAGCGGCAAACAATGGCGCGTCGCCTCGCGCGAACAAAGCGCGAAAATCCTGGCGGGATTGTTGAGGCCAGCACTCGGGAATGTCGTTCCGTATCGTACGGTCCCCGACAAACACACTTAGATTAACGATTTTTCGCTGGTAATTTCTTCAATCTTGCGATTTAACCGTGGGTGCGCGGTTTTTATCTGTCCCGCGCATACCCACCCCACACTTGGCCCGCCCTTCACTCGCTCGGGGGCGGGTCCTTTTTTTGTTTGTCGGGGAGCGCGCCCGATTCCGTCAAGCGTTAACCACCTCGGCGAACAACCCAGCATCGCGCTCCACCCGTCGGCGAGCCATATCAGCGTATTCCGGGTTCAACTCGATCAGGATGGCATCGCGGCCCAAACGATCAGCCACGAGGCCAGAGGTTCCGGCCCCGCCGAACGGATCCAACACAGTGCACGGGCGCACTACGGCGTCGCATGAGCATGTCGGTTCCCAAGAATAGGCTTTCTCTCGCATCCCTTCGAGGATGCGGCGTTTCACGTCACTGGCGTTCTGCACCCCCGCGCTGTCGTGACCCTTCGTGGATCGCCCGCTATAGCCGCCAGAGGCGTCAGCACCGGACGCGGCGCGGTGCACCATGTCAGGCTCACCCTTGGTTGTAATCCTGGCCAACGGAGCACCACAGGCCGAACAACAGCCATGTGCGGACGTGGCCGCCAAGATGCAACGCTCTGCCAGATCGGGCGGAAAGGTGGCGAAGTGCGCCTCGGAGAATGGTTGCGTTGCCATGGTCCAAACATTCCGGCAATTCGCTCCCATCGCCTGCTGCTCGTCTTTTGGCATGGCGTCCCAACGATCATTGAAACCATCGTGACGGCGTCCGTGTCCGCGTTGCTTGTCCGTTCGCCCCACCGCTTTCATGGTCCCATTGATTTTGGCCCCTCCGTTGGCTCTAGCCGAGCCCTCCTGCGCCTCAATATTTTGTGCCAATCTGGCGATAGATGCTTCGGCCATCGGTTGTCGGATTGCTTCCGCGTCCCAGAAATAATCATGACCTGACCACAAATTGACGCGCTGCCAGATTTGTTTGACCTCCTCCGGTGAGCCGGATGGCGCGGTGCGGACCTCTTCTTTCGTTTTACGGTGTATCCAACGATAATCTGGTTCAGGGTGATTGCGCGTGCCCGACCTGTTCCGGTGCGTCCAGAATGTATGATCACCGGATTTTACGAACAGAAACAAATGCTCATGCGCTGAAGTAGGACGATCGGTAACGCTTTCGGGCATGGGATTAGGTTTTGCCCAGATGATGTCGGACCGTAGCCACCACCCCGCAGAGCGCAGGGCAAATGCCGCCATCCAAGGGATGCCGATCAAGTCTTTCGGCTTTAACCCAGGCAGCGGCATCCGATTGGGCTGTGTGTTGATGTGCCCTTGTCGAAGGAAGCGCGCCCCCTGTTCACCACCGCCAGGACTTCGACCGATGGAGCCCCCGCCGGTCGCATAGCTGTCGCCTAGATTCATGAACAGTACGCCATCATCCCGCAACACACGGCGCACTTCCGCGAAGACCTCAACGATATGGGCAATGAACAGTTCTGGGGTGGGCTCCAGGCCCAATGCCCCCGCCCATGCGCCGCAATGGTGGCAGAACTTCCCCTGCGGCACCTTCGTCCGTAGCCACGCGACGCGCTTCTCTGTCGGTTGTTCTTCGTCTCGACCGTTCCGCGTTTGGTTCCATCGGCGTTTATCGGTGTGATTCGTGGCATTGACCGCGATCACGTCGCCCCATTCGTGGTCGCATTCGGGATTACCTCCCCAAACGGTTGCATCCACTCCATAGTCGCGCAATCCCCAGTACGGCGGACTAGTTACGCACATCTGCACGCTCGCATCGGGCAGCGTTTTGAGGATGTCGCGGCAATCTCCATGCAGCACCCTGATCGTCATGCCGCGCTCTCCGGCAAGAACCCGAGCATCCGGCTCGCCGCCGCGATACGCGCTGCTTCCTCCATCAGATCCAGCCCCCATTCCGTGGCGCACGTCTTTTCGCCGCGCTGATGCAATTCGGAATGGTGCGCCGCACAAAGTCCGCAACAGTCCGTATCTGGCGGCTTTACCCCGGTGCCGCTCGAAGAGGATCGCCTCACATGGTGCGCGACCACATAGGGGTTCTGCATCACATACCCGCGCCCGTGGGTGCGGATGCCCTCCATGATGCGCTCAATCATCGCTGGCGAGCACCACCAGCGGCAGCCGGGGACCACGCAGCCCATGTACGACACAAATTCCAAATGTGGCCGACTGCGTATGACCGGCACCTTAAAGAATGGAACAACGCTCATCGCATTCCCACCCCTGAAATGTGCGGCGCGACCTTGCCGGGGCGCTCAGCTGGATTGTCGCGCCACCGCTCAATCAGCCGTTGCGCGGTCGCCGGAAGTCTGGCTTTCCACCGATCCATCGTGTGGAGGTCGATCTGGTAACCCTCGAACGCGAGCGCGTCGGCAAACTGACGCCTGCTTATGCTCCACTCGGCCAGCAGGGAGCGGAGTTCAGGTCCAGTCATGAGCAGCCTCGATGATTGCGCGCCCGATCAACTCGGGGATCAAGGGGTCTAGAGTATTTCCGGTGGCTTTCGTTCGGTCCATCCAATCGGGAGTCTCATCATCCACTCCCGAAAGCGCGGGTTCATCCGGCCAGATCGATTCCCCGACATCCTGGCCACGACTTCGTTCAGCGGCCTCGAATTGGTCGAATGCGTTTCTTCCGAAGCCAAACCGGAACGCCAGTCTCGCGCCGTAGGGGTCGGCAGCGTTCCGGCGTGCTTCGTCTCGTATCCGCGCAAAACTGTCAGGAGGTCGCCGCGGCCACCCTTGTCCGCATCCGTCGCCCTGGGCGTCGGCAGTGCCGCTAGATGACGCAGTCCCGGAGAGTTCCCGCCGCCATGCCTCTTCCCGTCCTGGTTCCTCGGCCCCCAGGCCGGCACCGCATCGAACGCTGTCGGGGTCGGTAGACTGGGAAGGGACCGGTGTTTGAGGACACCCGCAAGGTTCATCCCGTGCGAGCGAGGCTTGTCCTCCCTGTCCGGACCGCCGTCCGTCGCTGTCGGCGTGGGCAACGATCCATACGCGGTCCCTCTCATGACAAGCGCCGAGGGCGTTCGCCGGTACGCAATCCCATTCAACACAATCCCCGCCCTCGGTCAAGTCTCCAAGAACGGTGCCCATTCCATCGTCAAGGAGAGCTGCCACGTTCTCCACAATCGCGATGCGCGGTCGAACCACGCGAATGGCACGCACCAGTTCCCGGTACAGTCCTGAACGCTCTCCGGTAACGCCGGCGCGTTTCCCGGCTCGGGAGATGTCCTGGCAGGGGAACCCGCCGCAGGAAACGCGGCACTTCTAACGTCTTCAAGGATCGGGACTCCTGGCCAATGACGCGCGAGGACATCGCGGCAAAATGGGTCAATTTCGACAAAAGCGACTGGTTCCATACCAGCGCGCTGGAGTCCCAAGGTGAAAGCACCGATCCCGCTGAACAGATCAAGGACGCGCCAGATCATGATATGCGCCTCAGATCGCCATCCGGCCTCCACGTCGCCGCGGCAATGAAAAGCACCATGGCCGCCGGAAGGCTCAGGAAGTGCATCAGGACGATGGCGCTAAGACAGCCCCATACCACCGCCAGCACGGCAAACGGGATCAGCAGCCCCCACGCGAAGCCGATGAAAAACCGCTTCATGAAATCACTTCCCGGTCCAAGCCACGCGCAGCGCCTCAATTGAGCGGCACACAGTCCAGAGGTGGAACAGGGGCCCAGGCCCGTACACTTTCAACGCCTCCGCGATCGACGTCTTCTCGTTTTCCGCGGGAGAAAGATCACCTTGGACCACCCAGAACGGCGGCATCACCGTTCCGGCCTTCTCGTGGTGCGCCGCCAAATCGTGCATGAGGCCATGGGAGGCGACAAGCACGTCCTCGACGGCTTTGGTCGTGTCACGTAGACGATGGGACAGGTCGGTCATGCAATTACCTCCAAATCTCGTTCAGCGATCGCCCGCGAAAAGCCGCTGACACACGGCAAGCCGTCCCATTCGACATGGACGCTGGTCCCCACTGCCTTGACGATACCAGACCGGGTGCCGACGTCGTCATACTTCCAGACTTCGGCGCGAGCTTCCGGCGTAAGTGCGACACGATCGCCAGCTTTCACAATGGCAATTCCTCGACCATGAGTGCCGCACGGCGGTTCGCTGCCTGGACGCGCATGTGGTGCGGCCGATCGTGCCCCAGGTGGCATTTTTGACAAAGCGCCGCCAGGTTGGCTGGCCGAACGTCCTCCGGAGCATCGTTCAAAATGTGGGCTACGGTCAGCACGACGCGCCACCCAGACGGCAACTTCGCGCCCTGTTCGATGTCGCACCACTCGCATCTCCAGCCAGCGCACACGCGCACCCAAAGGCTGATAACCGGCCACTCTGGCGGGTATCTGTGACGATTTTCCGCACGAATTGGCATCAGCGCCAGTTCCCCGCCAACAAATCATCACCCATCGCCGCGGCTGCATCCCTGGCCTGCGTCGGCGTGCTGTAGCGTCCGGTGAATTTGTCGAACTCCATCGTCGCTAGCGTCGATCTCGACCCCCACCGTCGTGCCCTGGACTTCCACAGGTGCAACTCAGCTACCCCAGGATCCGGACTGTGCACGGTCAGGCCGAGGTCTGTCCGGTTCACCCAGTTGGCGCTTCCGGACATATCGTAGGGCCCCGGGGCGGCGCGCTTTTCATTCGGCCGCAAAGGCATCGGCTTGGCTGGGTGCGCGATTACCCACACGTTGCAGCCGTGGCGCAGCGCGAAAGCCTTCAACCGCTGGAGACACAGCCCGATGTAATCCGTCTCGGACATGCCCGCTCGGTCCTGGTCGACCTCATTCCACGGATCGATCAGAAAGTCCGTCGTCCCCTCCCGTAGAACACAAGCCCGCGCGCGCTCGAGCAGCCAATTCACCGACGGCGCTTTGTCTTCGGCATCACAGACCAGCATCGTCACTTTGTCGGCCAGGAACGCTTCTGCTTCCTCGATGTCGGCCGCCGTCATCGACGGAATTCGGTCCATCTCGTAGAACGGCTTCCCGATGTATGCTTCAGCGCATTCCGCCGCGAATTGCTCCCATGGCTGGCTTTCCGGCGAAAACACGCACCAGCGTCGATTGTGGTTCGCCGCGGTGTGAACCATCACGTAGCGGGTCCAATTCGTTTTGCCATGACCAGGCCATCCGGTCACCACGATCAAGCGGCCTTCCATCGGCAGCTTCAGCACGTAATCGCTCGCCGCCGTCCCTGTCGTCATCACCCCGGGCGGCGGCAGGCTGCGCAGCATTGCCAGGGTTCCACGCCTGATTCGGTGCATCCCTTCGATCGGATATGGCGTGGCGTCCTCAACCCCCTTCGTGACCAGTTCAGGATCATCCAGGAGCGCAGCGAAAGGCGACCCGGCCGAAATCCAGCACCGATGCCGCCCTAACCGTCGCGCCGTCTCTTCGCGCTGCGCGACGTCGTCGCCGAAGGCCAGGATCACGCGATGCGTGGGTGCGATCTGATCCGCGTGCGCAGCCAGCGCATCCGCCCGGGTCGAAGACACACCGCCGGCCACTCCGCACTCAGCCAGCGCCAGCACATCCAACTCAGTCTGGCACCAAACGATCGGCTCAATGCCAGCGAACGCCGCCGCATTGAATACCGCTGCCACCTTGGGATTTTCCAAAACCGAGGCATCGCCCTTCCGTGCGAACAGGACGCGATTGACCGGAATGCCCTTGCTCGTGAGCGTCAATGCGATCGCATCGACTTCACCGACTTTGGGATCGAACGTCCAACGCGCGGCTTCCGCGCCGAAAGCATCCACCACGCGCGCGCCGATCTTCCGATCAGCGAACCACACGTACACCCAATCCGGCTTTGCCTCGGCGCGAGGGCTTGTGTCCCAGAAATCAGGCTTTTCTTGCACGTTGACGCTCCCTGGTCAGATGATCTCGGTAAGGTTTTGAAATCGCGCCGAAGGTCAGACGCATCCGTTCTGGATCGGAGCAACGAGACGCCAGACCGTCGTAAAACCGGGCTGGATTGTCGGCGATCGCCGCGTCCATGCGCATCTCGATCACGGCCACGCGATCGTCAGCTTTTTCGATTTCCCGCCAGACTGTTTCTCCGATCCAGTCGATCAAACGATCTTGATCCCTCGACGAGAGCATAGGGGAACCCAACTTTCGAGCCAGAGTGATGACCTCGTCCTTGGCGATCCACGGCTCGATAAATTCCAGCGCCACGAAGAACGCCTGCACCCTCGCTGCCTCTTTGAGACGCGGCACGACGTTTTCCCGGAAGTCGTCGATGATAGCCATCAAAGACCGTTCGACACAGTTGGAAGAAAGCTAGGGCGAGCCGGGTTTAGAAGGTCAACCGTAGCTTGGGGTTTAGAGCCCGTTCGCTCGGCCTCTTTGATGCACCAATTTTGCCAAACCTGGGACCAATTCAGTTTGATCGCTGATTGCCCGGCCTTGGACTGCCAATAATTCCGGAACACGGTGAAAACAGCGGTCGGGTTTAATCCGAGCTTTCGGGCATAGACCGCTCCCTCCGGTCCTGGCGTCCAGTCGTCAGCCAGGCGCGTGCCCTTGGTGCGCGCTCTGTCAGTCGAACGTAGTGAGACTGACTCTGCTTCTGCTTCTGCTTCTGAATATAGAGTATCACCCCCCCTAATAGGGTCAGGCGTAGGGGGGATAACATCTGGCTTCTTGGGCTCGCGGACTTTTTCCCATCGCTTTTCGACGTTCTGCCTACCAGCCTTCGCTGCTTCTTCGTCGCGTAGCATCCGGCGGGAGAAAATGGTTCCTTCCTCTGTTTTACTGAAAACTCCCGCTTCTTCCAGTTCGGCCAGGAGTCTCGAAACCTCCCTTTCCGGAGTGCCTGTTATGGTCGCCAGTTGCCTGAGAGTAGCCGTCTTCCCGTTGATGGTGACGTGGCCAAAAGGGGTCGCGTCGTGCGCGATACAAAGCATCTCAATCCAGAGACCGCGCGCCGCGAGGCCACAAGAACGGAGCGCAGGATCGCGCTGCCAGTCCTGCGGCCAGAACTTCAGCCAGCGACGATTGGCGGCCACGGGTCAGGCCGCTTGCTGCTCGACCTCGACCGCCGGCGCTTCGTCCGGCTTAGCCACCTCGACCTTCGCGGCGATCCCGGTGAAGTGGAACACGCCGAACCGCCAGCCGAGCTTGTCGGGTTCGCCAGCCAGCCGGTTGGCCTCAGTGATGGCGGATTCGAGCGATGGGTGCCGAAACGGAAACCTCGGCGGCATGTAGTGTAGTTGCTTGTGTGGCGACAGATTGATGACGATCCAGTATTCGGCGGCGTCGCCGGGCGCTTGCCCCGGGCGCATCATCTGGCGGTGCAGGTGCTTCAATAAAATCTCGTCGGATTTACGCTTTCCCACGGTAACCCCCTGTGTCGTCCAGGTTAACGGTTGATGACCGTTGCGGACCGGGGTTGCAATTCGTGGGAAACGCCAATAAATTATGGCCTTCAAACACGAACTGTTCGACCGGTGTATTCGGTCAGCATGCTCGGAAGGTCTGGACAACCAACCGAGCGCCCTCATCAGACTACTGAAAGGCCGATGGCGTCAAGCCTCGGCCCTTTTCATTTGTATCACACGCAAAATAGCCCGTGCGTCGGCCGCGTGGCCTTCACTGTTCGTTTTCCATCATGTGCAAAGCACGTTTTCTTGCCTCACGGGCAAGACATCCAGCGCTAATGCGAGCCCGCGCTTCCGGTGACCGTGTCCGCCCGCGATTGGATGCGGCAGCCTGCTCTCTGGACGCTTTTGACTGCGGTGGCCTGCCTCTGATCCCTTCCATGAACCGGTCCCGAGTATCCGGATCAGACCATGCCAGCGAGACACCTTCACCTACCCGCTTTCGAAATTCCGGGTCACTGGCGACCTGTTTGCGGGACGCCAACAGCCTTGATCGGCTATCTGGGTCAGTCCAGGCGGCCAGCGCCATACCCTTCATGTGGTCACTTCCAGCAGCTTCAGCTTGAGCAACTGCGGCCGCCCGGATTTTCTCGATCGTTTCGGAGGACATATTGAGGCTTCGCTGGCGCAGCGCTTCTAACTGTTCAGGATCAGAGAATTGTCGCAGCGCGTTCCTGCGAGCGATTTCTCGCTGATCCACTTGAGACCAACGCCTCTCGGCCGCCCGCCTGCAATTCTCTCGCTGTTCTTCCGTTGCCTTTCTGCCGTAGGTTCCTTCGCCGCCGGCCGTCAGGTTGGTGAGCATCGCACCGGCTTCGCGACAATAGGTTATCCAGAAGGCTTCACGTTCAGCCCAATCATCCGCAGCCCGTTCGAGGGCAGAGATGGTTGGCCGAACGCCATCGACCGTAAGTGTCCTGATCCATCTTGCTACCCACAGATCGTAGCGCCCACTCCTCGGGTTCACTGCCTTGGTGAAATGCCCAGCGAGGCGTTTGTGGAGCGGCGATATGGTCTTGCCGATATACCGGATAGTCAAGAGACTATTTTGGTCCTCGCGCGGGTCCCGCAAAGCGTAAATCGTCGTGACCATCTACTGCCCGTCGTTCAGCGTAAAGCCGAGTGTGTTCAGCATGATGCACTCGGTTGGTCTTGGCCATCCACTGTCTTACCCTCCATCGCAACCAGCCCAGACGTGCTTCTCGATGATGTCCGATAGGTGCAGGTCATCGGGCCAATCGTTGTCTCCATGCTCGACGCAAATTCGACGGCACGTTGCTACCGCCTCCTCTCGTTCGGAGATCAAGCGGCCGAGTTGCCATTCCGGCGCGTCGCGCCCCAGCCCACGCAAAGCGGTCGCCAGCATTTCCAGGTAGACCCGACGCTGGCCAGCCAGGTAGCCGTTCTCGAAGGGGTTATCTTCGGGCGCGCTCGGTTGGTTAATGGGGTTTGTCACTTGCCGCCTCACCTTGGTCGAGCAGAAACGTGACCCGGCAACTACCGTTCATCGCACAGCCGCCGCGCCATTCTTTGTCCAGCGCCGCAAGTTGCTGGCGCAGGCTTTCGACCTCCGCTTTGGCTTGCATAAACAGATTGTAATAATGGATGGAGTTGTCTGGTTTGGGCGGCGCGCAGCGATGTCCGCAATCGGCGCAAACGTCGTCCGGCATCGGACACTTGGCTGTATCGGTCATTAGCCGTCCTCCATTGCTCGGTGTGTCTGATGCAGGATGGATGACAGGCAGTAGACGGCGTGCTTCACTGTGATTGGCGGCTCATCGATCGGCACGGTCATCGTCACGACTGTTCCATCCGGGAATCGCCAGTTTTCAGTGCGCCCGTCTGTGACCGTCAAGCGGACAAGATTACTCGTTTCAGAGTTTGGCACGGTCGATTGACTCCTTGGCGTTGGTCAGGTGTCGTGCGAGTTCGGACGCCTCTTCCGGTTGAAGCCAGAGGTTGATCTCGCCGCAGTCCATTTGAACGGTGATGGTCACGATCGGCGCATACCCTCCCGTCTCGCCTTCGATCTTGAGGAAGTCTCCGCTTCGCCGGAACACCTCGCCGTGATAGCGGACGGAACCGCGAGCCAGTGCCGTTCGATTTGTCACTCCCATCTGATGTTCTCCACGAGCTTCGCGGCCTCCCGATCGGCTTCATTCATTTCCTGGGCAGACCAAACGGGAGCGCCCAAGGCACGCATGATCGCATCGCGCTGTGCGGCGCTGGAGCACTGAAGGTAAAGACCGGGAGAATCGTTGTCAGGTTGAAATTGCCAAGGCTCTAGCTGTGGCAGGTCGCTCGGTTGGTTAGAGCCTTTGTCGCTTTCACTCATCGGTCGAGCCTCCTCAAAATCATCCTGGCGATTGCCCGGTCACGCCAATCCGGTCGGAAATAGATACTTGTCCGAAATTCCTCATCGCGGATGTTTTGACCATCCGCGATCACCGCGGCGATTTCCTCAACCTCGGCGGCACGGTCGCGGCGCTGAGCGCACCCGAGCAGGGCAAAAACACAGACCAGGGCCGCGAATGGCCGCAGGCGGCTCGTATCAGATGGCATCGGCGTTCCTTTCACGGGTCTCTAGTTGCAGTTCGACATACCCGTCGCGCGCGCTGGCGCACACCTGATCGTAGAGTTCCATCGCCGCATATTGGCTGGTGCAGGTGATCGTTAGCGTGACCACTTCCAGCTTGCGCTCGACGGCAAGTTGCGCCCGGCTCGGTTGGTCTGCGCTCACTGTTCGTTTCTCCCCAGGATTTCGCGCTCCCGTCGATCCATCGCCTCGGCCTGGATGTGGTGGCAAATGCGACTGACCAGGATACGGCGCATGTGTTCGTCGCCTGTGCGACAGGCATCCGCATGGGCACGTGCCAGGCGGTCAATTATTATGCTTCGATCGTTCGGCTCTGGTCTTGTTTCAGGATTTGTCGCCATCGGCTGACTCCTTCGCTTGTGCAGCGCGGATCCGCTTGGAAATGCCCTGCTTGGTGAACCCCATGTCCTTGGCGATCTCTTCCAATGTCTCGCCCTTGTGCAGTCGGCAGATCGCCTGCTTGACCTGTTCGTCGGTGATCTGTTGACGTCGGCCCCCGAGGCGCCCCATTGATCGCGCTACAGCGAGGCCGTGGCGGGTACGTTCGACAATCAGGTCGCGCTCCCATTCAGCCAAGGCGGCGATGAAGTTGAAAAGCAGGCGTCCGGTCGCTGTCCGGGTATCGATGTCCATAGTCAGGACTTTGAGGTTCGCGCCTCTTTCATGGAGATCCCGCACGGTTCTCACCAGCTCGATCAGGTCGCGGCCAAGGCGGTCGATGGAGTGGACGACAAGCAGATCACCGGCCCGAATGTCTCTCCAGCAGCCCTGCCAGCCCGCGCGGTTCATGCTGCGACCGCTTGCCTTGTCCTCCCAGATGTCGCGCGGATCGACCCCGAACGCCTCGAGCGCATCCTTCTGTCGGCGGTTGTCCTGGTCGCCGGTCGAGACCCGCGCGTAGCCGATCATGATCGAGCCGTCTGGCAGTGTCGGGCCTCGACGAGGGACTTCTTCAGAGGGCTCGGACGGCGTTTTCGACATGTCAATTCCACTATCACGGCGATAGTTGGTTGACAAGTTGGTTTCGCGACGGTATGTCCGATTTCGCAATAAGTCAACGATACGGACAATCGAAAATGACGACCTTTGGCCCTCGGGCGTGATGCGCTCCATCCTCAAAAATCTGGTCATGCGGACGGCAAGCCGAGTAACCCGTCCGACCCCGACTGCCGGGGTAGCTGTGGGGCGCGTCGCGCGTCCGATCTGGAGGCAGGAACCGGCGTTAATGGCTCAGTGCGGGCGATGACGTTCGGGCGCGACGATTTTTTGCGTGTAACCAAACGGACAAATGCAATGAAATACCCGCCAGACATTGATCGGGAGTGCATCGCCCTCTGTGATGCACTCAACTGTCTACCGGGTATCATGACCTTCGAGTCATGCTGTGGACACGGCATTCACCCGCATCGAATTTTCTTTAATGCCGACACTATTCAGGACTTGCGGCCGATCGTCACGAGCACATCCAGTTCAGGATGGGCGGTCGAATGTCGGTATGCCAATGGGTCAGACACTATCTACTTCCTTCTGGAAGGCCCCCGAGGCCCGGCTGAAATGCATGGCGGAGCAAACGATCTGGCGTCCTGGATCACCAATCGCGCAACCTAAACACCAAACGGAGAAATGCGATGGTGCAAAGTTTCTGGCTACAAAACGGCATGGGTGGCAAGCACATCCTAGTTGATATGGGCAGCGCCGAGGAACAAGCCGTGCGCGATGCGACTGACCGACTGGCGCCGATGCTGGGCCGCGGCAATATCCAGATTGTGGGGAATGCCAGGGTGACCGTGCGCCTCTCTCCAAAGAAGGCCGACGCCATCCTGGCGCAGTTCCCGCAGATCGTCGCGGGAGCAGCGGGATATTGCTGGTGCACGCACGGCTGGAAACACTGAGTACCAAACGGACGGAGCGAATGGCCCATCACGAGACGATCGACGTCACCTTGCCGGATCCCTTAATCGATTGCCTGGAAGCTATGCGAAAAACCGGACTGTTCGGTCTCACGACCAATGACGTCGCCAGCTATCTGATCACCCGTCAGATCGATGACATGATGCGGGCGAAGTCTCCGCTGTTGCCTGCCTCAATGATACAACCCTAAACGGACAAATGGCCTTGAAACATCTCGCCCCGTTCGCTTTTCTGCCGTTCTGCGTGGCTCTCTCTTGCGTCCTGTTTGTTCAATGGGAGCGTGCCGACGGCGCGGAATATCGCGCCCGCGAATGGGAGCGCGTCGCCAAACAACAGGGAGGCGCTTTGGACGAATTGATGAAGGCAGACGAGAAGCTGAAGGCAGCGACAAATCGGCTACAAATCGCCTGTGCTGCACGACAACCCTAAACGGACGGAGCGGAACGATTGTGCCACATGCCCAAAGAACATCGATTATATCAACATCAAACCCGTTTGAAGACGCGCAGCGCGGGTTACATTGGTTGTTGCGGCATCCCACCACTCAAACTGAGCCAGGCCTCTATTTCCACGGTTGGAGCAAACTGTTCGGAGAAGATCGTTGGTGGGCGGTTGATGAATTAGATCAGCCCGATTCTGACTGGACGGCCGGCGACATGCTGAAAGAAGGATGGAAATATGTGCGCCCATGGTCGGACGCAGATTGAGAGATCCAAACGGAAGTCTCGATGCCCAAATACGTTGTCGAAATGAAGGAATGGGTCGAATACGAAACCTCGTGCGAGATCGAGGCGCGTGACCCGACCGAAGCTCGGCGACTTGCGAATGATGAGGCGGACAGTTGGGGGCGCACCGGGCGCGTGCGCGACACCACAAAGATTGTGCGCCGCGCAAAAGACTGACAACCATACGGACAAAGGGAATCTGGTGAAGCGAACGGCGGTGTGGAAGGACACACAAGGTGTGCGCGGTCAGGCCGATGCCCCGGGGACTAAGCCGGATCAGCATGTTCGGAGCGCGTGGACGCAACTCTTGGCTCTGACGGTGTGGAACCGCCGGCGGGGTATCACACAACGCAGGGATGACGCCCTGCCCGCCTACTGAGGCCCAGCAGCCGATGTCAATTTCGGCCCGCCGCTTCACCAGACCTGAGTGACAACACCGATCCCCCGCATCGGGGTAGCGTCAAGCGGTCACCGCAATGCGATCTCCCGAAACGAGGCGGTCAGCACTTCGTAGTGCTCCTTCATGCAGACCAGCATCTCGTGGTAATTCACAACGGTAGGATTGATCGCGTAGGTGTTCGCCGCCTCTTCCAGGTTCAGCGACGCCGTGAGAAGCCGCTGGGCCATGTCCACGGACCGCAGGCCGCCGGGGGATATCATTCGTCCGGCCGCTCAACAGGAACGGGCACCACCGCCCCTTCGGGTAACGGCTGAACGCAATACCCATTCGCGTGCAGCGCGGCGAGGAACTTCGAAAACACGGCGATCCGGTGGCCACTGACCGCCTGGATGGATGTTTCGACGGCGTTCTCCATCTTGGAGAAACTGAGGCTCGATAAAAGGTCAGGCTGCATAGCGGTATCCTTTATGGGTTTCAGGTGAAGGGTCATTGGCCTCGGCCACCATGGCCGAAGAACGCAACGCGGACGTGATTCAATTCGGGCTTCCAGCAAACGCCGCACGTTCCGCAGGTTTGCGTTTTGCCGAGTTCCTGCGGGCAGACCATCGTTTTCGTCGCCGGATCGTAGACGTTCCGATCTGGCTTCTCCCAAAGCGTGGTCACCTGCATAGGCTCGTACGGCGCATCGGGAGCGACTGAGTTACGGATTTGCCAACGATTGGACCGCTTCGCGTTCATCGCCGCGATGATTGACCCAATCTCACTATGCCTTGGGTGCGCTGTATAACCCTCGACGCGCAAAGCCGGGAATTCGCTCGACCACCGAGCCCACTCGCGAGCATAACGAGCGTCCGGGAAGTCACCGAGAACATGCAACCGGACCACGAACCCACGCTTCGATCTGGGCAACTTGGACAGGATCGTTAGATCACGATGGATCGCCAGCAGGAGCGCTGGTGTGTACCGGAACCTAACGGCAGCGGGCATGCCATTACCGTAGCACTCAGCCCACGCGGCACACGTCCGCGGGCATGTCGCGCGTTCCTCAAGCGACATCGTGTAAATCGGAAATCCGGCCCAGTCGCCGACGGTTACCCTCTTGCCCAGTTTCGCGTTGTTTTCGCCGCTGATCAGTACTCGGTCGCGTTCGTGTGCGTCGAACACTCGGGTCGAGAAGATAGTACGACCTTCCCTCAAGGCGGGGTGCCGCAGGTTCAGCGCCGCCGTGGATCGACGTGAGGGTTCCGTCACTGCTAGGTTCACGAAGCGAGCCAGGGTGGATGTTGCCCGGCTCTTGTTGTGAAACGTGCGCTGGACACGGTCGACAGGGTCACGAACGAGCCCCGGATTGTCATGCCGGTATGTCGACTGACGCCGAGCGGAATATTTTGCCGCCTCATCCACGAGGCCGCCGGCGACTTCAAGCGCGACGGCGGCGGTCAAAGACGCTGCTTCCTCCGGAGACATCATGGCGACCTCTTTATCGGCGGCTCACGCGCCGGAAAATCGTTCCGATGCGCGATCCCGCACACCGCGCTACGCGATAACTCCACGAAAAACGCTACCTCAGATGCGGAGTAGCCAAGATCCCAGAACTGACGTGCGCGCTGAATGAGGGTCTTCGGATGGTGCGGCTTGCAGCGGTTCGTGTTGCCGCGCAGACGGTCGCTCATTCCTCGCCAGCCATGGACCGGATATCGATCACTTGGACCATTCCCATCCCTCAATCATTCGGCCAACTTGGCCTTCGATCATCTTGTAGGTTTTGCGGGGGATCACGATCAGTTTAACCTTACCGTGGTAAATCCGCATCCGCTTGATTTTGGTCCGGCTCCGCTGGTCCATCCAGCCCTTGACCTCATGGTAGGCGATTTCGCCATTCAGTTCAGTCACACGAAAGTCCGGCAGATAGCTTCTGGTGCCGCGCTTGATCTTGTTGAACCAGAATACTTGCGGCTCATGCTCCCATTCAGCGATGGCTGAGTGTTCCTTCAACCATTGCAGATATCGACCGTAATTCGCCTCCCAACTGGATCGAAAGAACACGCGACGACCAGCGACCTCCCGCCAACCAGACTTCCAACTACGCTGACTGTCGGTGTCGGGAACCAGCTTCCCGTACCGCTCCATCATTGTGTCCTGCATTTTTCGTGTCCTCGCCGCGATCTCTTCTATGGTCCAGTCATGGCGCTTCCCGAGCATCCCCCGAGGATGCGGATTGTTCGCGCCCCATTCCTGAAACAGGTTTGGGTTGACGAAATTACCCACCCTCTCCCAGTCGGTTAAGCCAAGATCGTTTGCCTGACGACAGATAAAGTGCTTTGTGCGGCCCATTTCCTTGGCGAGGATAGAAAGGGTGCCATTGTCCGCATGGTCAGCGTAACGAGCAATCAGGACAAGCCGTTCAGCATTGGTGAACACCCGCTTCGGGTTTATCACCCCGGCCTTCTTCAATCTTTCATGAACGGACTGACCGCACATCCCAAACCGCTCGGCCACGCGCCAGACGTTGGGCGTTTGGTCGTAGGCGGCGGTCAGTTCCTCCACGGAGGCTTTAGCCGGTTGTGGCATCCGACACTTTCGAATGCAGAGAAGCAGCTAACGCAGTCGGATCGGCGGGGATGTCGGCGTTAGGTTGAGCGGCAGTGCCGTTTGTGGGTTTGCCTCCATGTTCCTTCTCCCAGTGCCAGTCGCCGAAGCCTTTGGCCCAGTTCTGGTGGTCGGCTGTCCCAGCGATCTTGGGATTCTGCGTCACCAGGCCGCCTTCCTTCGCGCTGTTCCAGCCATCATTGTAAGCGCGGGTGCGGTCCAGAGCCTCTTCCGCCTCTACCGTTGGCTTGATCGGGGTCTCCAGCACATCGGCCAAGGAACCCTGCCCCTGGGCGTCGAAGATCACCCTCGGCGGTTCGATACCGACCTTGATCGCGTACCCCATGTATTCGGCGATGAAGGCGTCGGCCTCGGCCTTCGTCATATCGGTCAAATCGAACATCTTCCGGAGCATGTCCGGGTTCCCACCCTTGCTCTCGAACGACTTCAGGATGGACCGACCGTTGCCGCGTTCCTCTCCTGCCTCCTTCATGATGTCGGCCAAGGCGCGACGGTGATTGCGGTAGCGTTCGAGATACTGGCGGATCTCGATCTCGGTCGGGCCGTTCGACTGCTGGGCTGGCGACATCGGTTTGGCCTCGCGCGGTGGCGTGGCCGCTCCCGCCGCCGCCTTCTTCCCGGCTGCCTTCTTCCCGGCGGCTTTCTTGGCCGCGTTCTTCGATCCGGCTGGTCGTCCCATACTCATTGCTCCTGGTGGGTGGATTCGGTCGGCGTGGAAACGGCGTCCCTCAGACGACGATACATGGACAGCGACGGTTCGCCTTTCCCGGCTCTCCAGCGCCAAAACGTGGTGTAAGCAACACCCAAATCAGCGCAAACTTGCTGCATGGTACGCCCACGCTCGGTCGCCATGCGCTCGATATCGGCGGCACACAGATTATCCTCTTCGAGAGTGCCAGGAGAGGTTTCTGGTGCTACGAATGGCTCTATTGTCAGCATACGCTCATCAAAAGTGAACCACTCTCCATTCAGCCTCTGCTCGGAGAATATTTGATGTAGCCATGGCTCAACGCACCGCGGAACGTCAAGAAGCCTGATGATTGTCAGTTCCGTCGTTGGCGTAGGCTTGATTGCGCGCATCCTCTTAACGACACTGTTACTCCAGCCTATCTTGACCGGGCCTGTTTCGTCGGCGCGAACTATATAAACCGGCATTAAGGTGCATCCCATAGATCAGGGCGAAGTTCATGCCGCGGAACGCCGGTAGCCGCCTCTACGGCCTTTGCGCGTTCCGCCGGGACCCGGTCCCAAGCAGACACTGCTTGCGGTTTCACACCGATCTTCGCAGCTAAAGCTGCTATCGACCCCACGACCTGGATTGCCTTTGCAAGCGGTTCGTCACGCATGAGAATCCCTTACCATTCAAAAAAAAGCGTCGCAAGGCGAAATTGCGGCTTGCGGAACTATCGCAAGACATGCTTGTTTCTTGTCGCCCCCAACGAACTAGGGTTGGGGGGAAGGGTCGGGTAACCGGCTCGCCGTCCCGACACCTGGGAGGAACTGCGCCCAGTGGTGTGACAGCCGGGAGAGCACCGGCAACTTTCCAGGCGGTCCTGCGGGGCCGTCCGCCACATAGGGATTGAGCCATGGCTTCCTCGTTGAACTGGCACCGGCCGCGCCGGATCGAGCCGACACCCGCTCCGCTCTCCGTGCGCATCACGGCGGGCGCACTGCTCGGTGGGATCATCCTCGGGCTGATCTACATAATGATGATCATCTGACCATGTCCGCACCTCTTCCGCCGATCCTGGACGATCTGCACGCGATGCTGCTGGACGACGGTTTCGAGTTCTGGGGCGGCCTGTATCACAAGTCCGGGACGACTTGGCGCCTGGAGCGCCGTCGCGGCGGGTGGAGGCTGGTGGCGACGTCGCCCAAGGTCGGGCTGAAAGCACTAAGGGGGGATAGATCATGAAAAGTCGTACGGCACTATTGGGCTTTGGTCTCTTAGCATTGATGTCTTGCGACAAGGACGCCGACGTTGCCTCGCGCAATATCTCAACGGCGGCTGACAACTTCGAGATCGATCGTAGGGTCGTCTTCTATAACGGTATCACCGGCAACTACATCCTTCAGATTGAGGGAAAGTGTTCGATTGGGCCGGCGGCCACTCCCAAGGCCATCTACGTCATCTGTAAGACAGGACCTGGGGCTTACAAAAAGCACTTTCTCGGAGTGTCCGATAACGTCACCTATTTTGCCGAGCAACTCGAACCCGCACCGGCCAGCACTTATCGATATCGCGTGGTGTTCAAGCCGACCGTCATCATTCCGGACATTGAAGTGCGATGATGTCATGAGCATCAAAACCTTTCTGGATACGACCTTCGAATACGACGCGCCCGCTGGCGATCCCGGCTTTGTGGAGTTGCGCATTCATTTCGATTTCACGCCGGGCACACCGGAGACCGGACGCGGCTATCTGGCCGATCCCGCGCGGTACGATCCCGGTTCAGGCCACGAGGTTGATTACGACTACGCCGAGCGGGAACACACGGACCCAGGCGGCAACAAGCATTGGATCAGGATTCAGCAGGGCGAATGGCTTGATGAGTTCTGCCAACACTGGCTGTCCACCCGTGACGCGGACGACTTCAACGAGTGCATTCCGGAACGTGATCCGGATTACGGGAGGGACTGATGCTGACAACCAAAAGCGGCACCCCTCTGCGGTGCTGGTCGTGCATGGCCCCGCTGACCGAACGCGAGGCGACTGAGTCACCGTATTTCTGCGAGGGATGCGAGCGCACCTACATCAAGGTCGCGCCGTTCCACTGGCAGACCAACGCCCATCTGGCAAAGGAAACGACACCGTGAAAATCCTCAATTTCTCCGCGGAGAACTTCAAGCGCATATCCGTCGTCCAGATCACGCCGACCGGGAATCTGGTGCAGATCACCGGCAAGAACGGTCAGGGCAAGACCTCGGTGCTGGACGGGATATGGGCCGTACTCGAGGGCGCGGATGCGATTCAGGCGGCGCCGATCCGCAAGGGCCAAGACAAGGCCGTGATGCAGTTGAAGCTGGGAGGCGACAAGGTCGAACTGATCGCCACCCGCACGCTGCGGCGGCGGAAGGAGGCGGCGGGCTTCACCAATACCCTGACGGTCGAGACCGCGGACGGTTTCCGCGCGCCATCGCCCCAGGCCATGATGGACAAGCTGATGGGCCGGATCACCATGGATCCGCTCGCGTTCAGCCGGATGAAGTCCAAGGAGCAATTCGACCAGTTGCGGGTGTTCGTACCCGACGTCGACTTCGACGACATCGCCGCGCGCAACAAGTCCGATTTCACCAAGCGTACCGAGGTCAACCGCGACGCCAAGCAGGCGCGCTCGGCGGCATTGTCGGTGCAGGTGCCGGACAGCATCGACGACACGACGCAACCCGTGGATGAGGCCGCGCTGATCGAGCAGTTGAACGGCGCCGCGAACCACAACGCCAGCATCACGACCAGGGCGGACCGGCGCGAAGCGGCGCGGAAGCAGGTGGAAGCCAATCGCGCCACGGCCGATCGCGTGGAGGGTGAATTACCCGATCTGATTGCTGGACACGAAAAGGTTCGAGACCAGGATATCGCCTCGCTCAGAGAGCAAATCGCACTGCTTGAAAAGCGGATCGTCGAGCGTCAGGAGCGAGCGAACTCTATGATCACTGAAGCCCGGGAGATAACGGCTGACCATGTCAAAAAGGCCCGCGAAGCCGCCGACGATTTGGAGAAGACGCTTAACGACGCGGAGCCACTACCCGAACCGATCGACACCGAGGCGCTGACCGCGCGCATCACCGAGGCGCGCAACACCAACGCCGCCATCCGCCTGCGGGATCAGCGCAAGCGACACGAGGCGGACGCCGAACGTCTGGAAGGGGAGGCCCTGGAACTGACGACTGCCATGGCCGCACGCGACAAGACGAAGGCCGACGCGATCGCCGCGGCGAAACTGCCGGTGGAGGGACTGGGCTTCGGCGATGGGATGGTGACCATCGATGGCCTACCCTTCGACCAGGCGAGCGACGCGCAGCAACTCCGCACGTCGATCGCCATCGCCATCGCGACGGCGGGCCCATTGAAGGTGATCCGGGTGCGGGACGGCTCCCTCTTGGACGACGAGGGCATGAAGCTGCTCGCTCAGATGGCAGACGAAGCCGACATGCAGATTTGGGTTGAGGTAGTTGGTAATGGGGAGAAGGTAGGGTTTGTTTTGGTCGATGGACACTTGGCCGACCAGCCGCCGACTGACGATCAACCAAGCGGTAATCTTCTATGAAAAAAGGGAGGATGATGCCGCGCTCGGTAAACTGTGCGGTCTGTCAAACCACCTTTGAAACTCGGCATAGCATGGGGAAATATTGCTCTCCCCCATGCGCCCGGGTCGGCCAACGCAAGAGTTGGCGGGAATATGGCGACCGGAACAGAGAGGGTCGCCGCTCCTATCACAAAGCCCTGTATCTTGCGGCACCCGAGAAAGTCATGGATCGGGTTTTGGTCTACCGGAAAACTGAGGCCGGAAAGGCCGCAACGAAGATAAGCGACGCGCGCACCAAACAAAAAAATCCTGAAAAGGTAGCCGCACGCACGGCTGTATCGGCCGCGATCAAAGCTGGAAAAATAACGAAAAAGCCATGCGAACGATGCGGCGAGGCAAAGACGCACGCGCACCATCCGGACTATTCTAAGCCGCTCGATGTTATATGGCTCTGCCATATTTGCCACGCCGCTGAACATGGTCGTCTGGTTAACCCGCAGCTTCTGCGCAAAGTCGAACTGTCTGGCAAAGGAGTGTCACCATGACCATCACAGCACACGACTTCGAGACCGAGGGCCTGATCGATTTCACCAAGCGAAGCCATGATCCTTCGCATCCGCACATCGTCAGCATGGCGATCATCAAATACGCGGACGACGGCACCCAACTGTCATGCCGCCACGTCCTCGCCAAGCCGGTCAATGGGTCGGTCAGCCAGCCGGACGCCTTCAAGGCGCACGGCATCACCGAGGCGCAGCGCGAGGCCGAGGGCATCCCGGAGGAACACGTCATCAGCCTTTGGTTGATGTCGATGGCGCGGGCGACGTTACGGGTTGCCCATAATGGGTCGTTTGACGATCGCGTGGCCCGCATCGCCCTGACGCGGTACGGCTTCCAGCGCGACGTGATCGAGTTCATCGAGAAGCGACCCAGCTTCTGCACGATGAACAACTCCAAGGCGATCGTGAACCTGCCACCGACGGAGCGCATGGTTGCGAAGGGGATAAACGGCCCGAAGCCGCCGAACCTGGCCGAGTGCGTGAAGCACTTCTTCCCCGACGAGGCGATCGAAGGGCTCCACGGCGCGCTGGCCGACGCTCGGTATGCGGGTCGAATTTACTTCCACCTGAAAAGCCTGGGGAAGGCTGCATGAGAGATCAAATTACTACGCCGCCATTCTGGCTCGTCTGGGATCCCCAGGGACGCTCGCCCAGCCGTCAGCACCCAAATGAGCGGTCTGCCATGGACGAAGCCACTAGGCTGGCCCGCGAGCATCCCGGCCACGACTTCTACGTCCTCGAACCGATCTCGGTCACCAAGCGTCAGGACATCGTTACCCAACGCTTCACAAGGATTCCATTCTGATGCCAACAAAAACAATCGAAGCCGAACAGACAGACCTCGGGATCGACACGCCAATCGCACAGGACGTCGCTGTGCGACACGAGGGAGCAATCGAAACGGCGAACCAAGGCGAGATTGTCCGGAGCGCGATCCTGGAACTCGCGCGTGATCCGTCATTCGACGTGGCGAAGCTGCAGGCTCTCACCGCGATGCAAGAGCGGGCCGAGGACCGCCAAGCCCTACGCGCATTCGCCGTCGACATGGCAGCGGCACAGTCCGAGTGTCAGGCCGTGGTGCGCAACGCCGAGGTCAAACTCGGCAAGGAGGGCGAGAACAAGGGCGGTTACCGCTATGCCGCGCTCGAGGACATCGACGAGATGATCCGCCCGATCATGACCAAGTATGGCTTCTCAGTTACCTACGACAGGGCCCCCCGACAGGGCGACGGAGGCGGGTTCGTGGTCACTGGCACGCTTTGGCATCGGGGAGGGCACAACATCACCGCCTCGTTCCCTCTGCCGCTGGACAGCGGCCCAGGCCGCGGGAACCTCCAGGCCGCAGGCTCGACCGACACCTACGGTCAGAAATACATCCTGATTGGGTTCTTCCGAATTGTGCGAAAGGGTGCTGATGACGATGGAGTTGCCGCCGGCGGTCTACCGATCACCTTCGATGAGGCCGCGCAGATCAAGATCATGGTCGAGGAAGCCGGGCTTGGTGAAGGACTTGGACCCGACGAACGCAAGACTATCATTGTCGAGTGGTTCAACGACATGCTCGGCTACGCACTTCCGAAGGGCTACATTTCAATCCGCCAGGAGGACAACGTCCGCGTGCGGCGCGCGCTGTTGAGCCTGAAGGCCAAGCACCTGACCTCCATCGAACAGAAGGTCAAACTCTGATGCCGAAGTTCCTCACGCACATCGAGGGGACGGAGAACCTACTGGCCCAAGGGAGCCCAGAGTGGCGCGAACTACGCATGGGGCGAGCAACCGCATCCAGCTTTGATCGGATACTCAGCGAGGCCACCGGCCAATGGAAGACAGGCCGCACGAAAGGCACCACGGGATCGGCTGAAAAATATGCTCGCGAAGTGGCGGTTCAACGCCTTCTGAAGGAGGACACCGAGAAACCGATTGACGGGCTATATTGGGTCGAGAGAGGGAAGAAAGAGGAGCCAAACGCCGTCAAACATTACGAGACGGTGCGTGGGAGAACCACCGACGCGATCGGTATCATCATATCGGACGACGGCACTCGGGCGTGCTCACCAGATCGAATTAGCACTGACCGCCTATGGGGCGTCGAAATCAAAGTGCCTTCCGCCGCGCAGCACCTCCAATACATGGTGGAAGGGCCCGGCGCTGACTATCGCTGGCAGGTTGTCGGCTCAATCCTGGTTTCGGGATTCGATGGTTGGGATTTCGTAAGCTATAGTCCGAACCTGAAGGAAGTGATCATCCCGTACCGCCGAGAGGATTACCTAGACGATATTGAAGCGCTCGACAGGGCACTGATCCGCTTTGAGGCGTTGGTTCAGGAATATTGCGACATCATGAAACGCGATGGCATCGTGGAAGTTCTGACGGGTTCAACGCGGTCGGACAGCGAGTGGCAGCGAATGTTGGAAGCAGATTCCGGCATGTGGGCCCTGGGTTAATAGGAAAGATCGATATCTTGAGCGTTGAGATCGGATTCGACTATCCGAGAATGACAGGATTTGTTAATATCGTTCTCTCATTACGGAGAACCGAAATGCGGTTCATCGATCTAACGGGACAATGGTTCGGTCGTCTGATTGTCGAATCTCTCTCGGGAAAAGTTCCATCAGGAAACCGAACGCGTCCAATGTGGAACTGTCGATGCGACTGCGGACGAACAACAATCACTACCACCGGTAGCTTAAGGAGCGGTGATACACGCTCTTGTGGGTGCCTGGTGGTGGAGATGATGACGCGGCCAATCCCAAACATCGAAGCGATTGCACGAGACTACAACAGCAAAATTTCCCTCGCGTCTCTCGAAAGCAAGTACAACATACCACGAAGCACCATTCGATTACATCTCATCGCATTTGGCGTTCAGATGCGGAAGGTATCGGACTGGATGCAAGACTATCCAGATCTTGGCTCCCGTACGCGCGGTCGGCGGTTTACAATGACTGACGAACACAAAGAGAATATACGTGCCGCTCGTATTGAGTGGGGGGAGAAGAATGCCGTCGGCGTTAGCCTGAAGCCAAGCGGTTACGTGGAATACACAAGAGGACCGAACAAAGGTCGCGGGGTTCACCGAGTTCTGGCTGAAAAACGTGAAGGACGCCAACTTCTGCGTAGCGAGCACGTTCACCACGATGATGAAATCAAAAGCAATAACGACCCGAGTAATCTGAAGCTGCTCCCTCTCAGAGAACATATGCGGCTTCATGCCCTAAAGAATGTAAAACTAAGAAAGAGAGACGCCCGTGGACGCTTCAGTTAATCTTGCCATCATTCAGGGTAATTTGGGCCGCGATCCTGAAATCCATAACACGCAGTCTGGCGGCAAGATCGCCAATATGACAATCGCCACATCCGAGCGGTGGAAGGACCGTGCATCGGGGGAGCGGAAAGAAAAAACTGAGTGGATCCGCGTGTGCGTGTTCAATGAAGCGCTGGTCAACGTCATCGAGCGGTACGTCAAAAAGGGCTCGACAATTTATGTCGAGGGCGAGCTTCGCACCCGCAAATGGCAAGATAGGGAAGGTGTAGAGCGACACACCACCGAGGTCGTGCTGACCCAGATGCGCGGCGTCCTGAAGCTCATGGGGTCGCCGAAGCGCGAAGGCGGGGCATCCGCCGGCGATGGCTACGAACAGCGACAGGCGACCCGCACCGACGCCCGGGGCAACCCGCAATACAGCGGGGGCGACCTCGACGACGAGGTGCCATTCTAGTGGTTGCATACTCGTTTCGTCCACAGTTTCGCGCCCCGATTATCGCTGGCACAAAGCAGCAGACCATCAGGGCAGACCGAAAACGGCACGCTCGGGAGGGCGAGACGCTGCAACTCTACACCGGCATGCGAACGCGCCAGTGCAAGGCGATCGGGACTGCGACGTGTTTCACGGTGCAGCCGATCCGCATTGAGGTCGAGAACGCCGTTATCGGCACTCAGACCGGGCGCACGCTGACCACGATCGACGAACTGGACAACTTCGCCCGCATGGACGGGTTCGACGACTGGAAGGCCATGCGGGCGTTCTGGCACGAGAATCACCCTGATACCCCGGTCTTCTCGGGCGTTCTGATTCGCTGGACCAACTTCAAGGAAGCACCAACCCCATGAGACTGGCCATCCTCGCGCTACTCGCCCTGTCCGCGTGTGCAACGCCGCCGGCCCGGCCTAACGCCCCCGTCCAGGAGTGCATCCTGTCCCACGCCTACCGGGATGTCACGACCGGAGAAATCACCTGCGGGTTCGGTCCATGACCGACACCGACGCTGCGTTGTCCGAGGGAGCCTAACTCTTCGGTGCCGGCGTTGCCGCGATTGGAGCCGCCACCACTGGCGCCTGAGATGGGTTCGGCGGCGGCGACACGGGGATTGCGCCGACGGCGGCACAAGCGGCTGCCACGGACGCTGCCGAGCGTCCTGTCACGCTGATCGGTGCGCCGGCTGCATCCGCGAGCGCGACCACGAGCGAACCGGCTGCGGAAGCTCTGGCGCAAAATAGCTGCCCCTGAACAATCGCACGGTCGATCTTCGCATTGGTGGTGTCGCTGCACCCAGCGAGCGTGCACCCGGCGAGCGCGAGAATTCCGATGAGGATGGCGGGCTTCATGGTGTGGTTCCTTGTGCTGGAGTAGCCTGCGCGGCGATTACCGCGTCTTTCGCCTGACTGGATTTGCTTGAACCGAAATAGAAACCGCCAACCCCGCTCCCGAGCCCAAACACAAACCCGAGCACGAGCTTAATATTGCCGTCGTCCCCGTGGAGCAGGACCGCACCGACCGTGCCGGCGACGATGGCCATGGTCACGCCGGCGAGGATGAACTGAGGGGAGATGAGGCTGTCATTGGTGCTCGCCGCGACGATCGCGGGGGTGGGAGTGGTGCCGCTCATTTCGAGGATCCAATCGCAACGGGTGATTTAGCGGGCTTGCGCGGACACATCGGATTCTCGCACTCTTTGTTCGCGCCAGATGGGCAGATACAGCCAACGGGTAGTACCGGGAGCGCCATTGGAAATGCCGGATACTGTCCTGGCATCCAAGGAGGCAGATCGCCGGCACTCATCCCTTCACATCCTTTTCCTCTGCCACGACCACCAACTGATCCTCCGGGCTGTCTCTGATGTCCTGGCGGATCACCCTCGGGAAAATCAGACACCCATCCGACGCTGTATGGTTCGCCGCCGCATTGTCACCATGGATGTAGAACCCGCTGCGCCCGTGCATCTCATTCGCCAGTTCGGGTTCTAACGGCATCGCGATCGGCCCGAGGTGCCCAACCGGGTCTTGCGGATCACGGATCAGGTAACGCCCAACGGGAATCGGCCCCGTGGCATGGACGTTCTGCATCCCCGGGGCGTTGAGGCCTGGGCCATGCCCCGAGTATCCCCGCGCCAGCAGAGCGCCGTCAGGGCCGTAGAGAGAACCGGTCCGTTGGACGTAGGTAAAGCTCACTTGTGGTCCACCGAATGGATCGTCCCCGTAATCTCGAACGGATGCGCGAATCCCGCCTTCCGCGCCATGAGCGTGGCGATGCCATTGGTCATCACCCGGATCGCCTCGACGTAGTCGGGATCGCGCATCAGCGCCTCGGCCATCTTCATTTCCTCTGGTGTCGCGCCGGGGATATCGGCGACATAGTGAACGACGGTGTGCATTTTCATGTGATCAACCTCCGGATGATTCGCCGCCTGTCTTCAGGCCGCATGTAGTAACCAAGCGCCTCGTGCATGATCTCGGTCGGCCCGTCAAACGGTGGGTCCGCACGCTCCAACGCTCGTCGAAGTCTCCACATGCTTACCATTAGCGCTTTGTCCGACGGGTCCGAATCGGGACAGAACTGTCCAATGCAGCACCGAAGATAATCATGCGAACAAGGTCGCGTCGATCTTATGATAGCGGTTAACATCACGAGCAACTGAAGCGTGAGATAGACGCCATCGACCGCTGACAACTGAATGTTCCGCGCCGCCTTTAGCTGGCGGTTCTCCTCCCGCAGCGTTTCGTTTTCGACGCGAAGGGCGGCGATCTGGTCCACTCACTCCGTCCCGCGTCTGTCCGCTGGCCCCGTCCTCCGATCCGCGACGCCGGTCCTGCGATCCGTGCCGTCCCACCCTTCGCTTCCCTTTTCCGCCAGCGCTCGTGCAACAATTTCTTGTTGCTGCCCGACCTGCTCCACGACGCCCGCCGCCGCCTCAATTAAGACGGGCTTTATCTGTTCCACGGTCTTCCTGGCAATGACTTCTCCCGCGCCATTATGGAGAGCGTTCGTGATCTCGATGACGATCGTCTTTTTGTTTCTGTTTTGCCGATTGATGATTAGGGCTCCCAAAAGGGTCCCAGCGATGCCCCAGACGTGGTCGAGGATATAAGCGACTTCAGGCGTCATCGGTGTTCCTCGTCAGTCGGATGGGCTGGTTGAGGCGTTGGTTAAAGTCCCCGTCGGCGTGAACGCGCCACCGGTTCCTTGATTGATTGGAAACCCTGTGGCGTCGCCAGACATCAGCACACACGGCGTTCCCAACGCCGCCGTCGCCACTGCCGGATCAATAGGCTCTGCGTCTCCGTATTTTCGGTCAACAAGAGTGCGTCGCAAATCTGACCGGACCATTGTGACCTCGGCGTTTTGATCGGGACGGTCGTCATGAATGGTGCCCTTTCCTATTCTTTAGTGTTGATTTTTCCAGACGACCTTTCCAGAGTCCGTCCATGGAAACCCTCACGCAATACGCACTCGCCGCGCTGAACGTGGCTGTTGGGCTCGCGAGCGGCCTGTATGTTGGATTGCATTGGCTGAAGGCCATCAGATAAAAAACCACCACACGCCACCGTCGGCACCCGCGGCACCGTCGCCGCCCACTGACGTGCCTCCTCCACCACCCCCGCCGCCGCCTCCTGGTGTCGCTCCGGCGTTCGCATTCCCTCCTGTCGCGGCATTATTGCCACCGCCGCCAGGGCCACCCGCACCGCCGTAGCGAGTATCGCCAGCCGTGGCCGTGCCGATGCCCGCGTTACCGTCCGCGCCGCCGCCTGTTGCCCCGCCGCCCGACGTTGCGGCATTGACGGTTGAACCCTTACTGCCCGCCGCCGATGTGCCAGGAGACGCCGCCGTGACTCCGCCGCCAGCACCGCCACCACCAGCACCCCACATGCTGCCGCCGCCTACCGCCGCGGCACCCGTCGTGCCCTCGCCGCCACCGCCGCCACCGCCGTATTCCGCGATCTGCCCGGCGGCGCCTTGAATGCCGTTACCGCCCGCGCCCCCCACGACCGCATTATTCGCGAATGCAGCGGTGACAGGGCCGCCGCCGGCCGCCGACGTGCCGCTGCTACTCGCACCCGAACCGTTCGCTCCTACGCCGCCCGCGCCACCACCCCCACCGCCAGCCCATGTGACGGCCGTCGTACCGCCGCCATGGCCAAAGCCGCCGCCGCCAGCGACCGTGATGTTATTGATTATGGAAGCAGTGCCGCTGGTTCCAGAATTGCCGACCGCGCTGCTGCCTCCGGTGCCCTTGCCACCTCCGGTTCCGGCGATAATCGTTACGACCGTTCCCAGATTGGCGACGAGCCATGTATCCTCTTTGCGTGCGCCGCCGCCACCACCAGTGCCGCCCTGCCGCAGGGTGCCCGCTGCTGTTCCGGCCCCACCACCACCGCCTCCACCTCCTCCATAAGCAGTGAAATGGAACCACGTCGCGGTGCCGGGGACCGACACAGCCGTTGTCCCGGCAGCGATGATCGAACCACTGGCGATGACGCCGCCAGTTCCGGCAGATGCTGACAATGTGCCCGCTGTGGAGAGGGTTAAATTAGACCCGATGGCAATCGCTGTTGGTACCGCCGTCGCAGTAGACGCATTCCCAAGCAATGTCGTCGCCGCTTGCGTAGCAAGCGAGATCGTTCCTGAATTGGTGATTGTTCCCCCGGCGAGACCGCTCCCGGCAACAACGGAAGTGACGGACCCGGCGGGCACCGCACCGCCATCCTTGATAAGTTTCCCCGTGGTTCCATCGAATACCGCGAGATGTCCGTCAGTTGCACTGGCCGGACCAACAACGACCGTGGAGGGATTGAGCGAAAACTGAGTGTAGGTTAGGGGGTCCGTTCCTACCGTCGTAACCTGAGACGTGATCACCCATGTCGTGCTGCCATTAGCCGTGCCATTAACGACGGGGATCGCTCCCGTATTATTGATATCCGATGGCTGGTCGTAATCCAGCGCGCGAGTGAAGATTGGTGGGAGAATCCCGGTCTGAATTTGGGTGACGTAGTAGACACCGTTGAATGCACCTGACGGACTCTGAGTGTCATTCTTAACCAGCAGCCGTTGCCCAACGGCAGTGAAGGTATAGCCGTCGATCGTCACGGCGGTATTCACCGATCCGGTGAAAAACGCACCTATGCCGGAAGCGCCGTTGTTGTATGTGAACCCGCTGGTATCTCCCGCGGACGTGGTCGCTGCCTGAACTGCCACGGCCGGATTGAGCGCGGCGGCGACGCTATCAACATAAGCTTTATTGGCCGCGTCTGTGTTGCCGGACGGATTGGGCAGACCAGAAACCGTCGCCGTACCATTGAAGGTTTGCGTCGCGGTCCACGAATTGGCATGTCCGGTGTTCAGATCGACAGTAATCGTCCCTGTCGTGGTGATCGGATTGGTGCCGCCCAGCGAAAGCGTGCTGCTTGGACTAGAGACCGTAATACTTGTAACGGACCCCGTCCCCGGAGCGCTGGCCGACAGAGTCCCAGCCGTCGAGAGGGTGAGATTAGCGCCAATGGCGATATCAGAAGGCACTGCCGCGGCTGTTCCCGGGTTCCCCATCAGCGTTGATGCGGTGCGTGTGGACAGCGACACCGTGCCAGTTGTCGTGATGTCGCCGCCAGTGACACCGTTGGCCGTGCTGACCTTCGTTACCGTGCCGCCGCTTCCCGTCGCGACCAGACTGCCACCTGAAAACGCTAACCCAGACCCAATCGGGATCGCGGTAGGCACAGCGCTCGCGGTCGTCGCGTTGGCGATGATGCTTGACGCGGCGATAGCGGCAACGGAGATCGTTCCAGTGGTCGTTACCGGACCACCCGTGAGCAGCGCTCCAGTCGCGAGATTGGTGACCGTGCCCGTTCCCAGGCCCGCAATGGCTGAAGCCAGCACGACCGCACCGGTACCCGTCGTACTCGCCGCGCTGATCGCTGTTCCATCGCCTGACAGTATGCCCGTGACGGTGGTCGTCAGCGTGATCGCGGGCGTCGTCGTATCCGTCGCCACGCTGCCCGCGAAGCCATTGGCTGAGACGACGGAGACCTTCGTGACCGAGCCGCCCGTCAGCGTCCCACCGTCCTTGATCAGCTTCCCTGTCGTGCCATCAAATAGCGCTACATGGCCATCTACCGCCGAAGATGGGCCCGTGACGAGGCTCGCGATCGAACTCGCCTTCAGGTAGTTGCCGGTCCCGGTGACATCGACGCCTTTGATGGAATCAGCATTGACCCATTCCGCGGCCTGTCCGACGGTCGGGCCGCCAGACAAGAAGACGTCACCACCACCGAGCGAACTCAATGTGCCAGCAGGAGACAGGCTCAGACCTGCTCCCACGGCAATTGCCCCACCGGGCCCGACTACCGTACCGGCATTCCCGAACAGGCTGCTCGCCGCGAGATTTGACGTCACAGTGGCCAGCGTTCCGGCCAGAAGCGTTAGGCCAGCCCCGATCTTGGTTGCCGATCCAGCCTGCCATTGAGGGCTAAGAGTGCCCAACGACAGTGAAAGACCGGCCCCAAAGGTTGAAACCGCGCCGCCGTTCCACTGGACTGTTAGCGTGCCCTTGTCGGTGATCGGGCCACCCGAAATACCCGCTCCGGAAGTAGCTACCAGTTCGACGCCGCCGGATGGACCAATCGGACCGACGTCGCCTTTCGCGCCTTGATTACTGATCACCCATTTGCGCGGCGGGTATTTCAATGGCGTATCAAAACTGGTGAAGGTCAGGCTTCCGCCGTGTGGAACCAACACACCTTCATTGAGCGCCAGCGTGCCGATGCGATCGCCATACAACGGGTAGACGGTCAGATCGTTGGCCGAATCCTCGTTGTAGACGGTGATGGAATTCTGATCCGGGCCGGGGAGCGTCGCGGCTCCACCCGGCACGACCAGACGGAAGATGTTACCCACCGGGACGAGCGGAGTCCCGGTCTGCTGCGTCACACCGAGCGCGACCAGTCCATCCTGGCCGAACAGCGGTGGCTGGGTCGAACTCGGGTTGATCGTCACGACGCGACAGCCGTGAATATGATCCAGTTGGTCACCTGGACCGGTGGGATATTCTGCGACGTGCCTGTCAGAGCCGAGGTCGCCGTGGTCGTGACCGAGGTAGATGCCGCAATATTGGTGTAGGCGTTCCTCGTAGTGCCGTCGGCGATGTCACCCCCTGAGATGCTCGTGGCCTGTCCGTCAGCCGGGCCGCCGCCATTGTTCTGCAAGGAAAAGGCATGTGGATGCCCAGGATCCGTCAGCGTCGTCACCGCAGTACTGGACGCCGTTATAGTGTCGGCCTGGGCGTGCTGATCACCACCAACGGCACCAAGCGTGGTCGCGGTCACACCGGAGACCGCATTCGTCACCCGGTTCGCGGCCGATCCGCCCATGTTGTCCTTGCCGAGCGGAACACGTCCGCGCAGATCCGGCAGATTGAACGTCGTGGTCGTGTCGCCGGCACCAAATGCCGTGCCGATCGTGGCGAACAGGGTCGCGTACGTGGTTCTGCTTACGGCCTGACCATAACAAAGCAGCCATCCCGATGGAGCCGTGGTCCCGCCATAGGGCAGGATCGATCCGATTTGGACACCCCCGAGCGTGGCCTTGTATTGGTCCAAGGATGCCAGGATCGCGGCCTGAGGCGATAGAATGTTGTCGACCGTCCATATCGGATTGGTGGGAGGGTCGGTGTCGTCAGCCGGCGCGAGGACGAACTTGTATTCGAGGGTCGGATCCAGCCACAAACCACATGACGTTCCCGTGGCCGATGGCGCGACTTCGCCGCGAGCGTTCAGGACGATTGGATTCGGGAGAGCGGTATCGCCGGTGGAATCAGTGAAGGCGTTTTGCTTCGTGGTGGTCGATGCCTCATAGGTGAACAGTAGGCCGCCGACGAGAAAGTTCGCGTCGTCATCCCAAAACTGCTGCACCGGCGCCGGTGACAGATACATCGAACCGGACATCAGGCGGTTCCCGTGCCGACCAGGTTGTAATAGCTGGTGATCGTCGCTCCACCCTTGGTCGCCTTAGTCACCTGATAAGGCCAGATCGACGTTCCGGCCGGGACCGAGACCACAATCGAACTGCCGTCCATCAGAACCAATGTGACGGTGCCGGCGACCGACGCGACGATTTGGATGGCGGTTCCGGGGCCGTTGGCCGGGGTATCCTCGGTCAGTTGGACCGCGCCGTAGTAGCTACCATGAGCGCCAAGCAGACTGGTCATCGGGACTTCTCATGCAAAAGTGAGATGTCCCGGGTATCCGCGCCCCGGTTCGCAGCGCGACTATGCCACGCAGCCTACGAAATCAGCAAGGTTAGGCTTTGACGTCGAGGGCATACCCGAAGCGGTGAAGGTCCGGCAGCGTCTCAATGACCTTTTCGCCAATGTCGTCGCGGTAAATTCGATCGGGCCAACTGACTTGGTCGACTACCTCATAGACCCTTTCCCGGGCCTTTGTAACGGTCTTCCCAAGCGCGGTGGCGCAGGCAACGTATGTGCCCGCGGTTTGATAAACTGGGCCATCGACGACTTTTCCGCCGTCCATGATGGGACCGATTCCCTTCATAGCCTCGACCAGATGCAAGTCGGGGAGTACCTTCTCGGCTCCGCGAATTGGAATACCTTCGGAGAGCGCAGGTGGTCTTTCGTCATAAGGAAAATCTGGCCGCGCCATTACGACCACCGCGGCTGGATCATAACTGACTTTGAGGCTGTCTTTGCCCGTGAGCGCGCCCTTCATCCAGTTGAGCGGGTCGCCTCGATGGGAGGCAGTCTGAAGCCAGAAGCACGGATAACCAAGCCTCATGGTAAATTCCAAAAACCAAGCCTTTCCCTTGGTATCGATGATGAAATTCAATGCGGTATCCCCTCGGTGACCAAGGGCGCGGAGAGCTGTCTCCAACGGCAAGAGAAAGTCATCAGCCAGTTTGTCACTGTCGGTGTAAGCCGTAATCGTGCCCATCTCGCCAGTGGCGGGGCCGATATCGCCGGAACACATCGGTTTATGTTCCCAACAGAGTTGGAATTTTTCAGGCAAGAAGCCCTCGCTCCCCATCCATCCACTGATCCCAAGTTCGGCCACCCGATCGACCTTTTCTTGGAGCATCAGTTTGCCCTTGAATTTCACCCCGGCCTTTTTCTTCCGGCGGATCCACCCGACGAGGTCCGCCGCATCTTTGCTCATGAATGTTGCCGACTTGTCTTCTTCCGATCCGCACGGTTTGAATACCCATGCACGATCGGTCTTCAGAGCAAACGCCTCGACTTCATCGAGACTGTTGAACACCTGATAAGGCGGAAGGTTAGCGTCGATGGATTCCATCAATTCCATGCCAGCCGACCGTTCGATCTCCAGTTTCGCCGAAGCTGGTGTCGGCGCGAAGATCGACTGTTCGAAACCAAAATCCCGAAACCGATCCAGTTCCGTGAGATATCGATTGTTCGCAGTCAGGACGATGAGCCCATCCTTGGCCCAGTTCATGTGTTGACGCCAATCGTCAACGACGACAAACAATGGGGAAAATCCCGTCGCATATTTCGTCGGTTTTGATTGATACCGGAACAACTTCACGTCATGCCCGGCCAGACCCGCACGCATAGCCAGGTCGAGCCCGCATCGATCCGAGTCAATAATCAGACAGCGCATGACATCTGGCCTTCATTCCTTCCGGGGGAGTGATATAAAAGCAGAACGCGGCAGGCCGTTGCCCGACCTGACCGCGTCCCTGACCACCTATCCGTTGGAGCGGAGCGATGGCTGCTAAAATTGTGACGCATCGAGTGCCGTTGATCCAGAGGTTCTGGAGCAAGGTCGAAGTATCTGATGACTGTTGGCTTTGGACATCCGACAGAAAAGACACCGGGTACGGACAATTCCACTATCTCGGAAAAACCAGTCGAGCACACCGGGTCGCCTGGATTTTGTCTTACGGGGATATTCCCCCAGGACTGAACGTCTTGCACACCTGCGACAATCCGCCATGCGTCAGACCCGACCATCTGTTTCTTGGCACCACCAAAGACAACATCGAAGACAAGGTTACCAAAGGTCGCGCCTGGGGCGGCAGACGTCTCGCGTGGGAGGATGTCTGCATCATCCGCGCATCCGGTAGTTCTGCCGTGGATGTGGCTGAAGAATTCTCCGTCAGTAGATCGCTTGTTTCCATGATCCGGACAGGCCGCATTTGGCCGAGACCACATCATGACTGGATACCTTCCCAATAATTCTCACTCACCGGACTTCCCCGTAATCGAAGCGCCCAAGCAGGATAGCGAACATATGTTCGAGCAACATTGCCCCACGGTGCTGTCGTTGGTATGGGGCTGAAGGGGAGTCACCGGGCTCTCCGTCGCCGGTGAAGGCCGCGTCGAACGTATCCACGGCCCCCTGCGTTATTCCGGCCTTCAAGCAGAGTTTCGCCTCCGCCAACTCGTGAAATGCGACGAGGAACACCTCGTCCTGATCCATGACGTCGGCGCCGACAACCTTGATATGCAGATCGCCGTTTGACGGGTCAAAATACCAATCGCCGCACTCAGGGAATTTATAAGCGTCCAGGCGCATCTTGTCCGCTGGAACCGCCTCGATGATGATCCGGCTCATGTTGTTGGCCCCAGGTCTGATCCCCTGGTCGCCTTCATCAGTTTTTCCATGTCGGGCGTAGCCTTCTTTATCGCTACCTCGATATTGCCGAGCGTGACACCAGCAATGAACGCCATCCGACCATCCCTGATCCCAGTTTCTTGCGTGGTCAGCTTGCCGGGGAAATTCCTTCGCTCAAAATCATCGAGGAGAGCGATGATGGCCGTCTGAACATAATCGGCGTCCGGCAACGGCCCTTTGAAAGCCACCTCACCAGCAACATTGCCTGTTGCCAGATTGCGAATCCCTATTCGCTGCGTTCCTTGGTCTGGCTCTGAAACCTCGAAAACGTAACCCGTTGGTGTTGTCATGTCCCTGGATAACCTCCCTAAGATCCTGCTGCAAAGCGTGGCGATCGGCATTTGGGCGACTTGGCGCGCGCGGCGCGCGGCGCGACCGCCGGCGATGAGTGCCGCAGAACGGTTCGGTTGGTGGTTGGGCTCACTGCATGCCCGGCTGCTGGGGCAGAGTTGGCGCCAGTGCCGCGCCTGCTACTGGCGCGAGGGCCTGCGCGCCGCCGCGCGCTACGTTGGCCAGCGCGTTTTGCGTGCGCGGCATGGGATTGGCCGATAGCTTGTTGAGCGCCCAGTTCAATCCCTTGGATCCAGCAGCGGTGTAGGGTGCGGCAGCGACAGCCGCGGCCCCAAGCGCCGCTGGATTGAGCCACGCCAGACCACCGCCACCCAGACCCATCAGGCCGAGAAACGCGGTGCGCTCCGCTGTGCCGCTGTCCCTGACCACCTGGGGCAGCACCTGGCTCGCGGCACCGGACAGGTCTTGGAGCAACGCCGCCCCCTCGGAAAAGGCCCGCTTGTCCTTGCTGGTGTCGCGTCGCCGTACGGCCATGCTCAACCGGTTCGGCGAGAACACACCATCCGCCCGGCCGCCCGCACCCGAGGCCGCGTCCTGGACGATCTTGAACTTGGCATAGCCGGCGTCGATCCGATCCTTGGCCGCCTGTAGCAGTGGATTGTTGCGCGCCATCATCTTGTCGAGGGCGGTATCGGCCTCCCGCAGCAATTTCGCCAGATCGCGCTCGTACGGGCTTTTGTCGCGGCCCTTCGTCCGAACCAAATCGTCCAGCATGGTGCCGATCTTCTGCGTGTCTGTCCCCGTGATCCGGCCCGCCCCGGCCCTGAAGGGTTCCAAAATCTCGCTCTTGATGATGTGCATCAGTTCATCGCGAAGCCCCTGCGGCAGGTTCATCGACTGCGCTTTCAGGCCGATCGCGTTCAGGTCGTTCATGAAGTCGCGGTCCAGCGCACCACGCATCCTGGGGATGACCATGTCATACGCATCACTGAAGGACTTTCGCGCTGCTTCAATGGCGTCATGCCCGGCATCCACGCCGGGAGGTAGTTTGGCGCCGATGTCGTCGAGCGACCGATTGATCGCCGCGCGATTGAAGGTCTCGATGCTCTTGCGCTGCGCTTCCCGGACCTGATTTCCCATGAGCGGATGCGAGGAAAGCGCGTCCTCCATCCGCTTCAGTTTGCCGCCCGCCATCTGTCCCGGCGTGAGGGTGACACCCTCGCCCATCAAGGTTTTCACCGCTGCCTCAAAGTTCGGCTTGACGACCTTGGCGAGCGCGTTTCCGACCGCGCCCAACGCCGCTCCCGCACCGGTGCCGATGGCGACTTCCGCTGCCTTGTCCCGCCAGTACCGATCGTCCTTCTGGCCGGGCTGAGTGCCGCTTGGCGTCATCGCCGCGCCAATGGCTCCAGCCGCCGCTCCGGAGCGCAGCGCGTTCGCCGCCTTCACCGCTTTGCCGGCGATGCCCAATGGAGCGACCAGGCCGCCCAGGAACTCGCCAGCGCCGGTGGCGAAGGGGTGTGCCGCTCTGTTCGCGGCGTTTTCTTTCTCAAGGCGCGCTACGCCCGTTCTGGCGTCCTGAGTGAGGGTTTCACCGCCAGGAATTCCCGCCGCCTGCATCCCCTTGCCGACAAGCTCCTCCGCACCCAGAACGGTGTCGCCAAATCCCTTGCCAATCGCGCCGATCGTCGACATGACCATGTTGTCCGGCTGCGGTGCCGCTCCCTGCAAATCCGCCAGAAACGGATTCGCTGGTGCGGCCGCTTTCGGTTGCGCCTGCTGCAAATCCGCCATGAATGGGTTTGCTTCGGCCGCCTGCGCACTCGGAATGATCGCGTTGCCGATCTTCCCGAGCAGAGAGATCGGTTCCTTGGGTGCGGGCTCCTGGGGTTCCTGACGCGGTCCACGCGGCAATTGTCCCCGCTCCACGAAATCGTTCGGCAGGAGCTTGCCCGACATACCCTGGATTTCGGTCGGCGTTCCCTCGCCCTTCTGGCGGATCGCCACCGGGATGGCGTCCACCCCTTCTTGCTGGGCAAGCAACGCCCGGTGCCGGCCGTCCTGGGCAGTCACCGTACCGGTGTTGCCCTCGACGTTCATGTCCAGCGTGGGGATCGCCTCGATGGGCTCGCCGCGGTTGAACGACCGCATGAGCGACCGACCCGAGGGGCTGTCGAACGGCTTATGTTCCAGGTCCGGCGAGAGGTCCAGGTAATCGGCTGGCTGCATGTAGCGGATGTCGGTGCCCGGCCGGCCGTCATGCTCCTTCATGGCATAGTCGGAGAAGCGGAACCGGTCATTGCCGAGGACCGGTTCACCGCTGGCGTTGTTCTGCCACAGCACCGAGGCCGGACGTTCGAAGATGCGTTTGAAGGCGTCCTCGTTGCGGCCTCGGTCATCGACGGTCTGTTGCAACTTCAGGAGCCCGGGGTAATCGCGCTCTTTCTCCATGCGCGAAAACTGGATCTGGATTTCCGGGTCGGTCCAGTCCGTACCGTGTTTGCTGGCATAGGATTTCAGTTCGTCCAGCCGTTTGTTGTGGTGCTGGTACATGCCGCCCGACGTGGCCCGGCCCGATTTGTCGAAATCACCGGGGACGGCGGATTTGCCGCCGCTCTCCCGCATGATGTTGTCGACCTCGCCCTTGACCGCGCCCTGCGTGATGTCGGGATTGTATTTCCGGACCAGGCGTTCAGCGTCGTCTCGGTTCAACCGCACCGCGCGCACGGTGACCGGGCCGGTCGGCCGTTCGGTCATCAGTCGATCGGGATCATAGTCCGCCATCAATCGCCCTCCACGGAGATGATCGGACGGCGTTTCGTGATCGCCTCGATCGTGGTAGCCCCGCCTTCCCCAGTTGGAATGAAGTACCTCGTATCGTAAGTACCAGGGATTCGCTCGCGGAACACCCCGGCCGCCTCCAGTTCGCCCATGTGGCTATAGAGGTCTGGTCCGGTCAGTTCGAGACGCCACTCTTGCGCCACGCGGCGGCGCTTGATGATCCAGCCGTTCGCCAGACTGGCGACGCCACCCTCCAGTATCCGCTCAACAACCTCGGCGGGTTTGATGTTCAGCTTGACGCTCTCGGCCCCCAACCGCGTCAGCGTCTCATTGATGACCTTGTTGTCGACCACGCGCCCGAGCATCCGTTCGCCGGCGTCGGTCTGAAGCCGGAAAATCTTTGGCTGGCCGGCCAGGCGGTCCCAAATGGGCAGGATCGCGCCGGTGATGATGTGCAGATCGGCTTCCTTGAACTCGGGTGTCTTCGCGACCCGTTCATCCCACAGGGTTTTCGCCTCTTTGAGATTGGTGATCCGATTCAGGTTTCCGGTGGCGCGCATTGAGTCATCCAGTTCGTCTTTGGGCACGAACTGCCAGTCGATCGGCGTGGTGACGCGATAATGCTCGGTCACCAAGCCGTTCGGTTCAACTTTGGTGAAGGTCGTGGGGGTGACCGCCGAAATGTAGCTGCTTCGCTTGTTCTGGATGAAAAACTCCGGTGCGTTCCAACCCGCGCGCTGCGCCTGACCGGACATCAGATCGGTAAACGACGTCGGATAGTTGCGGTTGCTGGTCATCAGGTGGACGTGCCGCGTCTCCGCGCCGGAATTTGGATCGGTGTAGACCACCTGATCCGACACCTTGGTGATCTTGTCCGCCTTGTATGTCTCAGTCCCGGCGTCGAGTGTTCCAGCCGCCGCGGCGCGGTCCACGATGTCACGGAAGCGCGTGGCGAATTCATTGAACACCCGGTTCTGGTCGTTGACCTTCAGGCTCAGAACGCGGTTCAGGAATTGCGTCATCGGCGGGAGGTCGTCTCGCAGCGCACCATCAGGCGTCGAGATGATCAGTCCCATCTGTTCGGCCAGGTCTTCCTCGCTGAAGCCCTCGACCTTCCCCATGTGAATGTCGACGAACAGTTGCCTAAGACCAGCTTTGGCCTCGTCGCTTTCCAGGTTGTCCTGTAGGCCAAACATGCCCTGATCACCGGTGCGTCGCTCCCCCTTGGTCAGCGCGCCCAACTGGCCCAATCGACGCGCAATCGACGAAATGAACCGTTTCTGCCCCTCCAGATCGGTCGTGACGAGGTGGAAGATCGGTGCGGTCCACTGGTTCGTGCGGTGCGTGCGGCCGAAACCCTGCACTGCGGTATCCGCCCGCCACCCAGCCTGTACGAGGTAGTGCGAGCGTCGAGCACCGGAATTGCCTCCGATGGCTAGCCGGCCAGTATCGTCTACCCGTTCCGCCGTTTTGTCGTCGTGGTAGCTACGCCCGGTTCCACCCGCTTGCGAGAAGATCAGGATTTTCTTTTTGCCGCTCTGGAATGAGTTGGCCTCGGCCACGTTCGCGTCCGTGCCTCGCTTTTCCAGCACCTTCTTCATGCGGCCGGTTTCGTCGGGCTTGTTCACCACCCGCTGCTTGCGACCAGTGACCTCCGCAACCGCCTCGGGCCCGTAGTGGTTGACCAGAATTTCCAGTGGTCCATCCGGCACCCGGAGGGAGCCAAGGTCCAGCAGCAGCTTTTCCTTGGCCGCGACCGCCTCTGGATTGGCGACCTTGTTGCCTTCGGAATCAATAACCAGACGCACACGCTCATTGCCGTCCGGATCTATATAGGTCTCGTATTGCCAGATCGGGAAGGCCTTATCGACCAACTGCAAGAGTTGATCGCGCGGCGACATATCGAGTTCTTCCAGGTCTTCGTCGCCGCTGGCTTTGCTCTTGTCGAGCGCGCGTTCTTGGCCGGCCTCGTTGGTGTTGACCAACTGAAGCACCGCCTGACGCCCTTCCGCGAGGTCTTTATCAATCCCCTCGATCACACTCGGCATCTGAAGCGACGTGATCAACTGATTGAAGAACCGCTGATGACCACCCCAGAATGCGGACATGATGGCTGACTTCGGCCCACCCTTACCGTCGGCGCCGGTTTCCGCCAGCGCCTCCATCATGTTGCGCAGCACGAGTTGCCACGCATCGGCGATCTTGTCGTACATCTCCCGTTGCGGCGGCGTCAGGTCGTGCTGCACCCGGTCATACTCGACGCCGTCGTAAGACAGAGACCGGGCCGTGTAGTAGCCCAGCGCCTTCATGTCCCGGGCGACGAGTTCCATCGCGGCGACGCCACCGGAGGCTACGCGCGAGAGGAAGTCGCTCCGATTGGCGAAGGCCGTACCAGGCCCCCATAATCCAAGGCGATCGGCGTAGGCCAGATTGTTGACCTCGGTGGCTCCCGTGGCCGAAACATAGACCACGCGGGCATTCGGTAGCGCGTTCTGCAGTTCGAGCCCGGCGAGCGCCTTGGCCGCAGCCTCTTTCGTGCCGCGTTTGCCCTTTTCGCTGGTGGCGTTTGCCATGTTATGAGCTTCGTCGAAGGCGATCACACCGTCGAAGTCCTTGCCGACCCAATCGACGATCTGCTGCACGCGAGTTTTCGGTTCTGCCCCCTGTGGTTTTTCGATGCCAACTTGCTGCGGCAGCAAAAGCCATTGGCCCATATTGTGGGTCTTGCCGTTCTTCTCCTTGACCTTCCACTCTATCTCCGTTCGGGTGTCCTTTGATGGTTTGTTGCCGACGATTGTCAATTCAGCGGTCTGGCCAGTTAATGGATGCTGTGCCGTGACTTTGGCACCGTCAAAGAACCCGTGCCTCCCGTGTTTTTCCCATTCCTCCGGGGTAGCGCCACCAAACTTCTCTCCCGACTTCACCGTGTCATACGTGGTGAACAGAATCCCCTCGTGCTTGATCTCGTCACCGGCCTTGATCTTGTTGTGCACCAGGATTTCGTTCGGGTTCTGCCCAAGACCAGCCCAGTCCCTCTTGGCATCATTCGCCAACGGCATCTTCTCCGACACCCAAATGGCCTTCTTCCTGCCCTGCCATTTGTTGTCCAGGATGATGCCGGCAACCTCACGGCCCTTACCCACGCCAGTCCCGTCGCCAATAAAGAAGCCCCGGCGCTTCACTACACCGTCCTTGTCCTTTTCCAAGGTCTGCGAATGGGCGTTGCCGGCGTAGACGATCGCCTCCAACTGCGCGGCGGAAACCGCGCCTTCGGTAATCAGCTTCTTAGGTAGCGCCGTTTTGTAGGTGACCGTCGGCGGCAGCACCGATGCCATGGCCGCGGACTGCACCAATGGGCCAGGATGTGGCTGCGCACCCTCAATGGTGATCCGCTGCGGCCGGTAATCCTCGTAGACGCTTTCGGTCAGTTCGCCGCCGGTCTGTTCCTCGGGGACGACGATGCTGGTTTCCAGCAGTTCCGGCGCCGGCGGTGTTACGGCGAGGTCGCTACCATCAGGTCGAGTATGACTTGTATCACCGCCTGGGCTGCTTCCTGGGACGACTTCGCCTGTTGCAGGCTGGACAGCAAGTTGTCCTGCTCCTCCCTGTGCGTCAGGTTTGGGTTGCTGAACAGTCGGCGCATCGCTTCGTACGCCTCCTGCCGGCCGTGTGCCGCTCCCAGGCCGAACACCACCTGCTTGATCGCCTCTGGTTCCGGTTGGCTTGGGGCCAGAGGGCGTGGAAGGTCGATCTTGTCCGCTTCCAGCCCCCACGTCGCCAGTTGGAGGACGTACGGCACCTGCGGATCCGCTGGCTCCTTGGCCTGGTTGAGCCACCGGAGCGCCGCCTGATTGATCGGCCACTGGTTCACCGGCACTTCCTGGGCGGGCATCGCGCACTCCTTGTAGCGCATCCAACAGTTCAGCCGACGTCAGCGCGGTCGTCACCAATGGTGGTTGGCCGCTCGGCGCGACCTTGTCGATCACCAGAAGGCGGGTGGGAAACGTCGTGCCGTATTTGCGATAGATTTCGCCACCGACACCGATATTGGCACGAACATCGTATTCCGCACCAATTTTCTTCCACCAGTCACGGAATGCTCGGCCGGTGGCGTTATTTCGGCCATCCTTCCCCGCTGTCTCCGCACCCTCTGGCTTCATGCCGTCGCCCACGATAGCCACCAAACGGCCGCCAGGTTCCAGCCGCTTCAAAGCTTGCTCGATGTGAACCGCGCCGGTTTCCAACACCATCTTGCCGCCCATGCGGTCACCGGCCGACGAGAACGGCGGGTTCATCACCACCACGGTCGGCTTGATGTCGCGCGGCAGGATGTTGTGAAGCTGCTCGGCGTTTTCCTTCGTGATCCGGTCGAACGGCAGGGTTTCCATCATGGTGCGGCGCTGCGGCGAGATTTCGTTGCCGACCACCTTCGCGCCCGCGTTCATGGCGTGCACTGCGATGCCCCCGGTGCCGGCTGACGGCTCGATCACGGTTTCACCCGGGCGGATGTTCGCCACCCATGAGATCGCGAAGGCATAATCCGGTGGCGTGCTGAACTGCTGAAGTTTGACCTTGTCGCCGGACCGGACAGTCTGCGTCGGGAGCCAGGATTTGATCTCGGCCAGTTGCGCGGCCTGCTCATTGGCGCGTGCGAGGTCGCCGGTCGGGGCGAACCGTTCGGGCTGCTTGGCGATGAACAGGTTCACGCCGCTTTCGACCGCGTCATACATCCGATCGCGCGAGAAAGCGTTGTCGGCGAGTTTTCCCTCATAAACGAACTCGGCCGCGCTCTGCACCGACTGCGGCTTAATGGCCCGATCTTCACCGAGAGGCATCTTCTCCCGCTCGTGCAGCCATTGCGCGACGATCCGCGCCATCATCCCATCGGGACCATACATCGTACGGAGCCGATCCATGTTGTTCGCCAGTAGCGGGTCCATGTCGCTGTTGGCGTCGGGGAAGGCTGACACCGGTGCGTTGGCCTGGTTCTTCTTCGCCTGCTGCTCGGCCACGTCGAGCGACGATGGGATCGGTCGATCGGTCAGAGGGAGTTGCCCGGTATCGGGCCTCTCCCATGGCAGATATCCCTGCTCGCGCCACACATGCTCAAGCGCGCGAATTTCAGCCGGCGTGCGATCGATCCCCTCCTGAACAGCGATATCACCCGGCGACCAGCCGCGCTTCAGCATGTCGCGGATGTCGTCCATCTGGTCTTCGAGCCCCGGATCGTCAGCCTGGCGATAGGCTTCGTCCAGTGCGACCTCTTCGATGCCCGCTTTGATGCGACGCTGGTTTTCCAGTTCCTCGGCGTCCGGCAGGGCGTCCTGCGCGGCATCGACGGCGTCTCTCAGTCGCTCATGCTCCGCACGGACCGCCAGATACTCGTCGTCGCCAATACGCTGCGCACGATAGTCAGCAGTCGCCTTCTCGAATGTCGGCTGATAGGCACGCCACGCGGCGTCAGCGGCGGCGAAGGCTTCCTCGGGTGTCTGTGCCGATGGCTCGGGAGTGGCCTCACCCATCAGCGCGCGCGCGCCGGGGAAGATCGCCATCGCACCCTGCCACTCCGAAGCGTCGGGCTTCACGTTCAGATCGTCCAGGGCTTCCCGCACCTCGGCGGCGGTGGCGCTGCCGTTCGCGGCATGATTGGCGATCGAGCGCAGCGCGCTCGGCACGGTCATCTGCCCGCTTTCCACCCGATCGACGGCTTGCCGCACCGGGGACTTTTCGGCCACAGGCGCGGGTGCTGGCGCCGTTGCGGCGGGCTTCGGCGCGGCTGGTTCCGCCGTTGGTTGCGTCGCCGACGACCGGATGAACCACCCACCATCCTTGCGGAAGCTGTACGGATCAAGCGCCTTGGCTTCGTCGCGGCCGATGTCCCTACGGATCGTCCCCGTGAGGGTTTTCCCCTTCTTGGTGACGTGGGTGACGATCTCGGGCTCGATCGGCGCTGGTGCCGATTCAGCCAAAACCCGATCGACCGGTTGCTCTGGGTTGGCGATTTGAGCCTTTTCGATTCCCTCGAATTTGATCCCAAGCTGTCCGTTCGGCATCGTCTTGATACTCTCGACGACCCAAGGCTTTGGACCGCGCACCATGATGCTATCGCCGGGCTTCAGATTGCCCGAGCGCACTTGCTCCATACCCGGCGTGGTCGATTGCCCACGCAATTCGTCTGGGGATTCTTCAGCCGGTGGCGTTTCGCCTGTTGGAGTTTGCTGTGTGCGGCCACCGCTCAGCCCGGACAACGCACCCCGCAACTCATCGGGCGGTTCATCGACAGGGGCGACACGCGGGCCTTCTTTCTCCCGCTCTTGTTTTGCTGTTTCCGAAGCTGTGAGGGCGGCCTTTTCTTCGGCCACCGGCCGGAACGCCATTTCCTTCTGATCGGGCGGCGGCACCGACATTTCCATGCCGCCCTTCGTCGGGCGCAGCCGCACCTTCTCGACGATGCGCACGCCGTCCTTGACGATCGAATGGACGCCCTGCGGGTTGGCGAACAGCGGGTCGCCTTCCTCGTTTTCGCCGATTTGCTTCCAGTCGCCAGAGGGCTTTTCGGTGCTGTCCGTCGATGCTGGTTTTTCGGGCGCTTCTGCCTTCTTTTCGGGTTTGGCCGCTGGTTTCGGCGCTGGCGCATCGGCCCACGGTTCATCGGCGAACCGGAACTGCCGCTTCCGGTCGTCCGGGTTCTTCGGCACCAGGCCTTTCTCGTTTTCGGTGACTGACTCGGTCCATGGCACGCCGTTGTCCATGATCGCTCGGACACCGTTCGGGTTCACGACCAGCACGTCGCCCTGGTGGTTTTTCTTCGGCTGGCCGTTGTCGTCCAGCACCGGAGACCAGGGGCCGCCGTGCGCCTCGATCGTGGGAGCGGGGGGGGCTTGCTCGCTGGCCGCCGGCTGCCCGCTGTCCTCTGCCTGCTGCCCGCTGGGCTTCTCCTTATCGTCATCCGCTGGCGGGGCTGGAAGCGGCACGCCGGTCCGGTTGACGTGACGAACGTCCGTAAGAGTGTCTGCCTTGATGGTGTGCTGTAGGCCGTTGGCGTCGATGACGCCAATCCCGCCATTACGATCAAATCCCTCGACTGCGCCGACGATCGTCCGGCCGTCCTTGTCTTTGCCGGAAACGACATCATCCGGGCGAAGAGAGCGCGCCATCGCCCGCTGTTCGACCGGCAATTCGTTCACGACGGAGATGAACTGCTCGAACTCGCGGACGCGGCGTTTTACCTCTCGCTGCTCGCGCGGTGATAGGTCGGGGTTTTCCGCGAGTTCGTTCAGATGCTCAATGCGGCCCGCCAGAGGGTGATCCGGATTCCGGTCGTAGCCAGCCGTGCGCAAGTCCTGGAACGTCTCCACCGTCGGCGGTGCACTCGGTTCCGGCCGGGCGACCGGTTCCGACGCGGCCTCGACGACGGGCGCCTCTACCGTAGCGGCCGGCGCTTCTGGCGTGGGTGGCACGTAATCGGTCGGCACCAGGCTCCGGATGCTCCGCTGGTATTCCTGATACCAGTCCGGTTCCGGCGTGGGTTCGCCCGCTGGCGTGGGAGCGGACGATTTTTCCAGGTCGCGCACCCGTTCGGCCATCGTCTGCAGTTCCAGCAGATGGGCGCGGTTGCGCTCTATCGCTGGGGCGAGCAATTCGGGCGTCGCGCCTCGCTCGCGCAGCGTCCTGATTTCCTCGGCATGCTGCTGGGCAAGTTCAACGCCTTGCTGGATGCGGGCTTTCGCCTCACTCAGGGGCGAAGCGGCCGGCGGGGCTCCTTCTGGTGTTGGCGCATTGGCGGGGCCTTCCGGGCGCGGCCTTGGTCCAATCGGTTCGGGAGAAGCGGGCGCGCCACCCGGCAATGGTTCGGGAGGTACGAAGCCAGGCTCGACGCGGCCTCCACGCCCCGGTGGCGGCAGCCGCATCTGATCACTGAGGCCCAATCCACCAGGGGCGCGGCTGAAGCCACCAAGCGCGGCGGCGGCGGCGGCGAGGTCTGCCCGCTGCCGTGGATCGGTCATGTCGAATTTCAGCGGGTCCAGCCCGAGCCCGCGGATGACCGCGCGCGCCGACTCAGGCGAGTAGCCCCATTCGACGTCGCCGGTCTCGACGTTCTTCCGGTATGGCAGCCCCGAACCATACTCGTATCCCGGCTTGTTCGCGTAGCCGCTGGTGATGTCCTCGTATTGGCGCTCCAGCAGGGTCTTGATGGCGTTGCCAGGAGCGTTGCCGATGGTGTCCAGCGCCTTGACCGCCGCGCGACCAACGGGAGCGAGCGCATCACCAACACGGGACATGATACCGGGTTGCTCTGCTGGTTTCGCGTCCTCGGCAGGCGGCACGATCCAGTCGTCGGCCTCCGCTGGTGCGGCTTGCTTTCCCTTCCCCTTGTTGTCGGAGGCGGTTGGGACGATCCAATCATCAACCTCGGCAGCCCTTACGGATGCCCGGATTACGCCGCCAGCCGTCGGTTCCGCCTCCGGGTTGATGACCTCTCGCGGATCAGCCCCCTCCAATAAATCGCGGCTGGCCATTCCTTCCTTGATCTGGTCCGGGAAATCGCCACCACCCTTGGGATTGGGAGGGTTCGGACGCCACCTGCGCATGGTGCGGTCCGTCCAATCTCCTTCGTCTTCTTCCGGCGATCTACTCTGGTTTCGAAGTAACGCATTGATCGCCATTACCGTCCCGCCGCTGGTTTGCCCTGTGCGTTATACAGTCTGCCGTCGGGCGCGCGCCACATCTGACGGCTCGGGCTATAAGCGCTGCCAGCCGGGACCGTCTCTGGGCGTGCTGGAACGGTCGGCGGCGTGCGGGCGGGCTCGTTGGGCTCGGCACCAACTGGGCGCGACGGCGCGAGCGGCGTCGGGGCTGCTGTCCCAAGGGCGCGCTGCGCCGCACCGGGCCCGTAAGCCTCATCGAACTGCGGCGCCATGGCGGGGTTCTGCCGCAACCGATCAACAGAGGTCGGCACCGGCGTCGGCCACGTCTTCGCGGCGGGGGCGGCTGCACCGGCGTCCGGCTTCTTCGGTTCGCCGAGACGTTGCTCCTTCCGAGCTTCATCGAACGACCGGATACGCGCCTGGCCTTCCTCGTGCATCGATTGGGCCACGGCTTTGAACGATGCAGGCGTCATGTTCACGCCAGCCCACTTCTCGGCTTCTTTCCGCGCACCCTCGGCGAGTTGCGCGATGGACGCCTGACCACCTGACAGGATACGCGCGGACTCATTGGCGACCGCCTGCATGTGGAAGAACAGTTGCGAATAGGCAGGGTCACCGGTCCACCTCTGCTCGCCGCGTACGAGGGCGTTGATGATCGGCGAAAGGTCGGACCCAGGCAGTTTTTTGAAGTCCTCCAGCACTTGATCGACGTTGTAATCAAGCTGCTTCACCGCGGCGACGGTGGCCCCCCGGATCGTGCCGAGCTGCTGATCGCTGCGCTTGCCGGTGGCATATTCGATGCCCCGCATGGCCAGTTCGACGCCGGCCTGTTCGGCTGTCATGCCCGTGTCGGCCATGATCTTCTCGATGGCACCCTCACGCGCCTCCTTGCGCGCCTGGACGGCCGATTTTCCATAACCCATGACGATCTGATTCAACGGCTGGCCGGTCGACGCCTGCGCCGCCAAGGACGCCTTCGCTTCCGGGGTTTCCGGAACGCCCTGGTTTTCCGCGTCCTGTCGCCCTCTCGTCGCAGCCCCCGCCTTGTCACCAGTGAGTTGCACCTTGCGCCGGTCCTCGGCGGCCTGGATCCGGCGATTGAGTTCGGCCACCTCAGTCTTATTCTTCGGATCAACCGGACGACCGAGTTCCGTCTCATAGCCTTGCGTGACGATCTGCTTGGTCGCGTCACGGTCCTGATTGGCCGCGGACGGGGGACCGCCCAGTCGTTGCGCGCCACCAGGCGTGTAGGGCTCGCCATTGAGCGTCAGGCTTTTCCCGGTTCCCTTCTGGTGCTGGTACTGCTCGTTCGTGGTCGGATCGGTCAGAATTTCCCAACCCTTGCTCGGATCCTCGGGTTTCGCCTTTTGCGCGGCTTCACGTTCGCGCCGGATCGCTTCGAGGTTCGCTTGCCCCTCGGTCCAGTCGGGATGCTCCGTTTTGATGTCGGCCAGGATCGCTTCCCTGGTCTTGGCCCCCATCGGCACCCGCCCCGTACCAGTCTTGTGCGCTCCGGTCAGTTTGTCTTCCGGAACCGGCGTGCCATCGAGGTAGGTTGCCTTGGGACCGCTCGCATTCGGCCGAAGAATGAACGGTCGGTTGTCGCTATCGGTCATCGCCGTGGTGCCGACACGGTCGTCCCGGATTTTGTTTTCTTTGTCGATCCTCTGCTCTTTGAGCCAGTTCTGATACTGGCTGTAGCCCATGGCGCGCTGGCGGAATTCGTTCGGATCAAACTTCGTCGGCAGGCGTTGAGCCTCTTCCGGCGAGATCGTGCCGCTCTTCAGCAGGCGTTCGGTCGCCTCCGTGGTCGCCTTCTGCGCCGCCGCAGCGGCCTGCTCGGGAGACGTGTTGCTGCCCGGCTGTAAAGCCCGCTCGTAGGCTTCCAGGATCGGCGCGTACGTGCCGTTCAGCATGTCGGCCTTCTCGACCACCGCCCGAGTGCGAAGGCTGTCCATCTGCATTTGGCGCTGCTGGTTCACCAACTGGTTCTGCCCGAGCTTCAACCCGACATTCGGGTCGATCGACATCACCTTGGACAGCGTCTCGCTGGTCGGATTGCCAGTCTTGTCGATCGCGCCCGGTGCACCGAGGACGTTGCGCAGGGCGTTCACCTGCTGGATCTGCTGTTGCTCCTGCTGCATGGCCATGGTCTGCCGTGCATTGGCAATCATTGCCCCGTAATCTGGTCCCACATTAGGTGTGGGCCGGAATGCAAGTGGGATTTGAGCGTTAACAGAACCCGACATCAGATTTTACCTTCAGCCTGTTGCGAAACCAGGCGCTATCGACTGACCGGTTGGATCCAAGGAAATATATGACGGCGTTCCACTGCCGTCGTTCGCACCAGAGGAAACCAATCCCTTTAACCAGGACTGAAACTGCGGATTTTGGAACGCTGATCCGATGGCTGTCCCGGCTTGGCCAAAGCCTCCTGTAATCGCGTTGGCGCCTCCTACCTGCCCGGCCGCCAGGGCATTCCCCCCGCCGATCGTGTTCGCTCCGATCTGACTGGCCACTCCGGTTCCGATGCCACCCAAATTGGCCGCTGCGTTCTGTCCCGAGCCCGCCAGGTTGGACAGATTCCCCAACAGATTTCCCCATGCGCCACTGAAGTTGCCGAGGTACTGGTTGAAGTTCTGGTTTGCCAGTCCTTGTCCAGTCTGCTGCAATGCCCGGAGAGCGTTGCCCCCCACATTACCGTGCGCCGAGTTCGTGACGGCGTTGGTGCCCTGCTGAAGCTGGTACTGGTAACCGGGGGAGCCCTGGAATGTCCTGGGATCGATGTTGCCCGCGCCCGTTCCGCCAGCGCCACCGTAGCCCAGCATTTGCAGGAGCGGGCTTGTCGCACCCGCACCGCCCGCGCCAATACCCAAGAGCCGCTGGAGTTCGCCGAGCGCGTTGCCGCCGGCTTCGACATACGGCTGCATCCGGCCAACCGTTTCGCCATACATCTGGCGTTCAAGTTCGGTTGCCTTATTGGCTGCGTCGGCCTGTGTTTTCGCGGCATCTTTCGACGCGGACGCGCCGATAAGGCCACTACCAATCGATCCTGCGGCGGCTAATCCGGCACCAGCGATGGCCCACGGCATTCGAGTATCCCCAGCGCGATGCGCCACAGAAAGGAGACACCCGGGGAGGCCCGTCCCGGTTCGGCGATGTCAGGTTAGCATTTGGTCGGAAGTGGAAGCAATCAGGAGAAAAGTATGCCGTCGAGGGCGCTTGCCTCGACCGCCGAACCTGAATCGATCTTCGCCTGGATAAACCCACCGGCCGCGAGAACAGGGACGTCGACATCGAGAACGCTGTTCGGCGCGACCACTAATGCCGGACAAAATGTGTTGGTGACCGTGGCCGCACCACCCGACGGAATGCCGTACGCGGTCACCGCGCGCGAGACCGTATCGGTGTTGGTGAACCGGATCCGACCTCGAGCGAGAAGGATTTGCGTCGGGACGGTGGTCACCGTGTAGAGCGTCGCCGCTGTCGTGGTCAGCGTGGTCGGCGGGAAGAGTTGGACGACCTGGACCGTCATTGTGGCATCCTTTTAGGAAATGTTCAGCAGCGGGTTGGTCGCGATGACCGCGCCACCATTGCACACGTAGAGTTCGAAGACATCGCGCGCCGCCGCGGTCGGTGTGATGGTGATCGCACCACCTCCCGCCTTTTGGTAGCCGGAATTGATCGACAAGGTGAAGGCGGCGGTGGTTCCGTTCACGATCTCGATATTGCCTTCCATGCCGCCTGCGACATTCGTCGGGAAAGCCAGCGTTCCGTTCATGGTCAGCGTGCACACGAAGTTGTGGGAGATGGCAAAATCCGGCGTGATCGTCGCCGCGCTGGTCAATGTGGCCAGAGGAAGGATCGAACCGCTGTTACGATGTTCCATTCCCATGAAGGTCAGGGTTTCGATGTTGCTGACCTGACGCCGCAGGGTATCGACCTCTCCTCTTTCATCACGGATCGTGAACGCCAGTTCGCTTCCCGCCGTCGTGGCTGTTCCCTCTGTCGCGTTCAGGATATTGCCATCGAGCGACAAATTCTCGCCGACAAAGATTTCCGACACTGGGGCGGCAACCCCCAAAGGATTGCCAGCGAGGGTGCGCGCCGCCAAATTCGCCGCCGCCAGGGTGCCGTTTTCGAACGAAAGAGACGGAGCGACGGTCTGCGGTGTGGCAGGCGCCTCGGTGCCCTGGCTATTGCCCAGAAGGGTGCGCGACGGGCTGTTGGCTGGTTCCAGCGTCCCGCCGTCGGTGATCGACGTCGCGTTGAAGAAGCTGTTCGCGCCGATCACCAGGGGGTTGAGCAACCGGCCGGACAGATTGGTGATGTCGTTCAGGTAGCGCCACCAACCACGGCTGACGCCCATCGTTTCAGGTTTGATCTTCCCGTCCCGGTCGGGTTCGCCACGTCCGTCGAGGAACGGCTCCCGCGGCTGAAGGATATTCGGCTTGTCGGCCATTAAACGATGCCGTTTTCCTCAAAGATCTCGATCTCTCCGTTGCGGCTCACATTATGCACACACAAGATGACCGTCTTATCCTCCAATGCCTGAAACAGATGCTTCACCTTGGCGTCGATGACGATTTGCTGGGGAGAAACGAACTCGCCCAGGTAGGAGCTATCTTTCCACACCGCCACCTTTCCGGAAGCGATCACCGAAGTATGCGGGTAATTATGCGCGTGCTGCGGAATGTAGGTTCCGGCACAATGGATCAAGGTCGCGACGATGCCTATGCCATCGACCATTTCAAAAGAAACGGTGTTGGGCTGTTCAGGGTGGCGAACGAATTGAGAGGGAAGCGCTGGGTCCATGGCCGCCTTGATCACCGATGGTCCGACCGAAACTGCTGGCATCATAATCTCCTTGTGCAGACAATGAGCGCGATCCGCTCCGTGTCGCCTTGGTTGTGGACGCTGTGCACCAATAGGTTGTTGAATGTCCAGACCGACCCAGGCCGCATGACCACCGTCTCATCCTCACTGGTGTTGAAGCATTGATCGTTCGCCCGCAGCGGCATCCACAGCTTGGTCGTGTAGTACTCGCTGTGCCATGTGCCCAGATCGTGATGCGGGTACACGTTGCGCCCGGCCGGGATCTTGGTCATCAGCACGCCACCAAGGCGCAGCCGCGGACTTTCGGCGAGGATCGGAGCGATCATCGCGATCACGGTGCGGCGCATCGACGGCAGGATTTCCGCGGCCGGATACCAGACCGATCTATGCTCGGTCCGATAGTCCTCGGGCTCGCGCAATTCCTCGCGGGCGCGGTAACGAACCCAAATGTCCGACGTTTCTCGATGCGGGCCCACCCCCATCAGACGGCCAGGGTTTTCGTTCCACAGTTCGGGGTGCGCATCGAGTTCCGCGAGCAGCGGCGCCACGTCGACACCTTCGGCAATCAGCGTGAAGTTTTTCATGAGACATCGACCTCCGCATCGAGGATTGCCGTAACGAACGGATCAGACGATGACAATTCGAAAATTCGGTCCGCGCCACTAAAGCGGCGAGTGGCACCCAGTCTATTCGCCTTCACGGTGAAATTGGTTTCTCCTTCACGGCCCACGGGGATAATCCTCTCATCACTGAATGTGTGACCGCCGTCATCACTCCACCGCAGGACCACCTGCGGCCTTGCATCCGGCACGATGCCCGCGCCGGTCTGCATGTCCACGCTCAACCAGTGGAACCGCACCGCCTGGTTCGTCGTCGCTGGGAGCGCCCGCCACCGGCGCAGCCAGCGTCTTTGCGTACCGTTGTCCGTCAGGGTCGCCGGATTGAAGGCATACAGGTTCCCATTCCGGTAATCGCCGAGGACGCCGCGGCCAGCGGCGGCTGGCGTGAAGACGGTCGTGCTGGTGGACGAGCCAGGCGGGTTTGTCGCGGGATCACCAAGCGTTCCGCTTGAAATACTGAATGGACCACCACGCCCATTGTTGACCGTGAACGTCGTCGCCGCACCGTCTCGGGTGAGAAAGAGCGGTGGCGTAACACCAAAGGGGTTTTCTCCGGTGACACCCAAGAACCGTGCACCACCGGTCGCTGAAATGAAATTCCGCCGATTGGCCTCTACCGTGAGATCAACGAAATCACCGGTTTGGCCAAACCAGAGATCGGCCACAGTAGCGGTTTTGTCAGTCGGCGGCGGACCAGTCGGTGCGTCACCATCCCCCCAGATCAACGTCCCATCCGGCGAAATTCCCAATGCTTCGCCCTGAAAAAAATCTCCAAAGTCCGCGACGGTCGGTAGCTTGTGAATGACGTTCGCAGCGTCCCAATAGACCGGCCACTTTTGTGTAAAGCCATCCTCGAACGACCATCCGCAAACGATCGTGCCATCATCGGACACCCCAGTCGCGGTTGACTCCCCACCGCCCGGAAGAGCGCCCAGGTTGGTCGCTGTCGTTCCATCCCAACGGACTGCCCAGTTATCGCCGCCGGCATCCTGCATTTGGCCTACGGCAACTCCGGTTGGAACTCCAGCGGCAATTCCGTTTATACTTCCTGGCGGGCCGCCCGGAAACCGATCCAGGACATGGCAAACGCCGTAGAATGTAACGCCGTTATGCGCCGTCGTCGTTGTCAGGCTGTCCCAATAGCATGGTCCGATGTTGGGGTTGCCAGTAGGATTGTCGATCCCACCATAAATCAACCCGCCGCTCGGCGTTGTTCCTGTGGTGCAGACGCGAGCGAAAGACGAGACGCCATTACTCGTGCCAAACGGCAACCCCGGGAGAGGATAGCATGCCCCCCCATACCAGAAACAAGCGCCGTCGCCCCCGAAATAAGTGAACCCGGCGAAGCCAACAACCGTCGCGCCCGTCGAGTCGCACGATGATGCGCTGGTCGTCGAATCAACCGTGGCACCCGTTGGATCAGGCAATAGTGCGGGCGTACCATTGTCCCAGATCGTTGCTCGATTGATAAGTCCGGGGCCACCCGTGCTGGTGCCCACGACGTAACGTCCATTATCGGACATGGCCCGGTAATTAAACAGTGAACCGCCTAGTCCAGCGGCAACCTGGGTGCCCGAATATCCCGCGAACGGCAGCAATATGGTCCCGGTTGTTCCGCCACCGGTCCATCGGACCGGCTGCGCGGACATGAAATCGCTCCAACCATAAATAATTGAACTATCTGTTGAAATGTTTATTGCTTGCGTATCGCCTCCAGGCGAAACGTCATCCAGCGCCGTGACGGCCGTACCTAACCACTTTACCGCCTTTATGTTGCTGCCATTGTAAGACTGTCCGACGACATTGTTCGAAGTCTGAACGCCGCCGCGTGGCAGATTTGGATCGACATCGACCACCAGAGGATCAAGTTGACTGACCGAGAACGAGACCCATTTAAGCGCGACGATACTCATGTCACGACCTCGACTTTCCACGCATGGTCGGCGGCGGGCGCGATCGGATTGCTCGACGACCACGTCAACGAGGCCGCCGTCAGTCGACTTTCGACCAGCAAGCCCGAGATTACAGTGTTGGCATACACCTCGATGTCCTGGTTCGCGGTGTCGATCGCCATCATCACGTTCACCCAAGTGGTCCAAGTGGCGAAATTGTATGTCGCCACCACGATCGGGTTCGCATCCCCATCCCATGCTGACACGGTGATTTGCGGCGTTCCCGTGCTATCGTTCTGAATGACGATTTCCATTCCGGGTGTCGCACCTGCGCCCTGGTTGCTGAAAATAAGCCCCGTCGCCGCAGCATCCGACAAATCAAGCCAGACCGAAAACATCGCCGTCGAGAAGCTGATCGGCAGGCCATTCAATCCGGTCAGAGTGTCAAGTTCGGTCGGGTCGGTGATTTTGACCGCTTCGGGCGAATACGCGCTGTTGGTTTGCGCGAGCGTTCCGGAGCCACGCCACGGCGTCCAGGCATTCCCCCAATGGCGCTTGAATTCGCCATTGTCGAACGCGGCCAGACGGTGCCAGAGAGGATACCCGACCAAGGCAGAGGCGGTTTGATCGTACTCCCAGGTCTTGTCCGCTTCGGGGAAAGTCAGCACGTAGTATTCGTGGCCGCCTTCCTGTCTCGCGTAACCGATCGCATCGCCGAGATTGGGATATTTGTCGAATTCAGCAGTCATCGCCTGCGTCGAAATGGTCGTCACACGGTAGCCCTTGGCAGCGACCACGATGCCTTGGCCCTGATTGTTACGGGACAGCCAAACCAATTCCTCGCCGACCGTCGCCGGCGAGAACGGCGCCATGCAACCCGTCTCGATGTGGACGCTGGTGATCGGCGCGAATGGGAAATTCGGCAGCCCCTGATCCACCCAGACCTCGGTGTTGTCGGTTTTGAGGACGAACACCTCGTCATGGATGACATGGAGGCTGATCGTATTGTCCGGCGACTGGTTTGCCAGCCCAAAACTCAGCGCTGGCCACGTCGAAAGGTCCAGGGACTCGGATGCCGCCACATTCTGCTGCCCGAGGAACACAAGCACGCCGAAGCCATCGCTGATCCCGCCGACGATCGGGTTGGGGAACGGTAGATCGACCGGGATGAGACCGACAAATGAACCAAATGACGGACTTGTCAGGGTTAGGCCGGAACCAGATCCAGAGGTGGCTCTCTGTGAAAAGAGCGTCGCCGGCGTGTCGATCGCCCCTGGCTGTGTGATCGTGAACGCGATCACCGATCCGGTTGGACCAACGCCAGTGACGAGATACGTGGCGTCGCCCGTGCCACCCGAGACGAACCCGGCCGCGCCGATGACGTAGCCGTGGCCGCCGTTCGCCAGAACAGACGCCGTGATCGGCCCCGCCGCTGTGATGTTCAGCGTGAAACCGACACCGAGGTTATTTTGGATCCCCGGAGCCGCCTGTGTGGAGGCCGTCGCCAGGGTGCTGTAGGCGGTCCCGCGGTTCAGCAGGACGAACGTGGTCACAACGCCACCGGAAACCCCTGTCACCCGGTAAACGGCATCCCGCGACCCGCTGGTGATAATCCCCGTGTCGCCGACCGCATACCCGGTCCCGCCCGCGCCCAGTGTCGCTGCGGTGATGCCCGCGCCCGCCGCCGTCACATTGATGGTCAGACCGCTTCCGCCCCCCGGATGCGGTTGAATGGCTGTCGTCGCCACGCCGCTGGCGGTCGCATAGGTCGTGCCAGCGTTGGCCAGCGTATAGGTGGTGATCGGATTGTCCGCGATCGCAGTGATGGTGATGATCGGGTAGGAGGTCTGTACCCCGCTGTTCGCCTGCAGCGTGACGGTATCGTTGACCGCGTACAGGCCGCCATGGAGATTGATCGTGCCGCCAGTCAAAGGGTAACCGCCAGGGACGATCCACCCACCGACCCCATCGACGATCATAAGCTGGCGGGTGTTCTGAAACATCGATACCGGCGTGTCCTGGTCGCCGATGGTCCCGCACAGCGTTTTCACCAACCCGGTGGTAACGCTCCACACCTCCTGGCCGGAAACGACGTAGAGCAAGTTGCCCAACGGCAGCACGCCCCGGATCGGCCCATCGCCGACCGTGACGACCAGATCGAGGCCGGACGCGAGGAACAGGAACCCAGGGACTTTCCCGTCCTTGGTCTCGATCACCTCGGCGATGATGTTGATTGCTTCGTTATCGGCCGCGTTCGGGCTGCGCTGCGTCGAGAAGCCGCCAAGTATTGGGGACTTCGGCATCAGTTACGCCCGGTCCCACGATCCGAGTAAATATTGTAGACCTGATTTCCTCGGCTCACGAGTTCCGGATCGAACACGGCCACCTGGGTGCGCATGTTATTACGTTTTACGATTCCCTTCGTCTCCTTCGCCTCCAGGATGACCAGCGGGTCCAGCGTACCGCTGACAAAGTAGGGCTTGAGAGACAGGCACAGATTGGTGGTGACCGCGCGTTTGTAGCCGGGCGGCAGGCTGAACACCGTCGCCGCGCTCTGGAAATTGCCAAGCTGGTGGTAGGACAGAAACGAGCAGGTGTAGCCGACCGACGGCGTGGGCCACACATTGATGATGCCGAGCGGAAATTGCGGGTCGTAGAACAGATGGTCCGGCAGATCGGAGTTGGCGACCGCCGTGGTCTGGATGTTCCACGTAAGCTGATCGACCACGTCCATCAGGTAGCGGTTGAGGTTGTTGTCGAGCAGATAGGCCGAGCCCGGTGCATCGCTCACGCGCAACGGTCGCTCGCCGACGATGTCCGGATTCAGCGAGGCCGGTCCGATGGTGTATTGGAATTGCCCCGGAACGAGCGGGAAGGTCTGGGTGATCCAATCGAAGGTGGCGAGGCTTTCGTTCGACCACACATCCATCATGTCGTTTAGCGTTGACAGCGACCGGCTCAGATCGGCGGCGCTGATGGTGTCGCCTGGGCTGTAGATGCCCATCAGTTCGAGCGCGTCCTGAATGATATCTCGGGCGGTCACGACGGGCATGGGCGGTATCCGGGCGATGATGGAGCCGCCCGGCGAGGCGCGTGCCGGTCCGCAGGTGATAGATTAGCGAGTTGTCAGGCCGATTGGTAGCGGGTCAGCACTCAGTCTATTTCGCCGCCTCGCGCTCGGCCTTCTTGCGAGCCAGGGTGGCCAGCCGCTTCTGCTGGGGCGTTTGTTTCGGTTCGGTCGGTTCGCGGAATATCACCGGTGGCGGTTCAAGCTGCTGCACTGGGAAAACTTCCAGCATGTTGACCTCGGTATCGACCGCAGGTGCGGCCACCGGCATTTCCGAACTCGGCGAGGCGGGTTGCGGCGCACCGCCTGTCAGCAGTGCGGCCAGTTGCGCGAAGCCGGCGCTCATTTTGTCTTCGATCCCGTCCAACCGCTTTTCCACGACATCGAGGCGCTTCTCCGCTTCGGACGGCGGCCGGAATTGTTCAGCGACGATGATGTCGGTTGTGGTGTTCTCTCCCGGCGCGGATGCCCCCGGGGGTTCGGTGCCCAGCGCAGCGGCTTCTTCCTCGGCCGAGTTGAACAGCTTGCCGTTGACCCATTTCGGATACTCGACCGGCTGATAGCTGTCCTTCACCGGCACCGCGGCGGCCACTGCCTTGGCGAACGCGGCAGGATCAGATTTGCCGAGTGGTCGGTAGCCATCCGCTGCGTGACGCGCCTCTGTATCGGCGTCATGCACCAGCACATCAGGATATCGGATTGGCTGGCTTCCCCTGTAAAGCAGTTGTCCGGTCGGCCTTCCGTTCTCATCCACAACCTTGATTTCCTTGTCCGGGATGCCCGGTTGAAACCCAGGGTGCCTCATGTGCAACGGATACCGCTGGTGTTCGGTCGCCGACCCGCCGGGACGAACGATGCCCTCGCCCGGCTTTTGCATCGTACGCTGGTCGATCAAGTCTTCCTCCTCATGACCTTGCCGAGAACCTCGCGCTCGGTCGCCGCATGCTTCTTCACGGCGTCCATGAGCTTGGGGTCTCGTTTGATCTCTTCGGCCCGTTTCAGGGTAGAGAGAGCTTCTCTCGCCTGCCAGTCGTGATCAGAGAATGTCGCCGGCACGGCGGCACCTACCGAGCGGGCTTTGTTGCCTTTCTTCGTCGACGATTTCATGTCGGTTGCTCCCGGTTCGCATTCCAAGGCTTGAAGGCCCGCATGGCATCCGCGGTCAACTCTGGCGCGGACCAATCACCCTTAAAGTGGATTGCCCGATCGTCAATCGTCAACCACGCAGCGGGCTTCTCGTGGGCGAACTCGATGCTGATGACGTTTTTACCGCTCAGAATGTCATCGGCACTATCCAGATCATTTGCCTTCGCCCACTCGGCGTATCGCTCGTGCATCCATTCCTGCATGGCACGAAGGAGTTCTTCGGTCTTTGACCTAGACGAGTAAATGACAAGTTTGAATTGCTTTTGTGTCTCCATAGCCCACTCGAAGAAGCCCGGGACGACAGAGCCGTAAATCTCACCGCCCTTCCAACCCTTCTCGTAGCTGTGAATAACACCGTCAAAATCGACGCAGAGCGTCGGTTTGAAGTCCGACATCACGCCGCCTCCTTCATCTTGGCCAGCGTCGCCCGGATGCTGTCACCGAACGTCGCTCCCCATGCTTTCGAACCGCGGTGGGTGAACCTGATCTCCGGGTCCACCCAGACCTTCCCGCCCATTTCGCGCCACCGCTCAGTGAACCAGTAATCCTCGCCCCACCAGCCGCCGATATCCGACGATACCACAAGGCCAAGCGACCGTCTCAGGTGCGCGATCGCTTCCTCCCGCGTGAGATCCTCCAGGTCGGTCTTGCGTAGTGCCTCCATGTCGGTGTCGACGTAGCGGGCTTCGAAGATGTTGAACTGGAGCAGTCGCTCCCCGTAGATGTCCGTCTCGTAGTACTTGCCGACCTTCTGCGCCATTTGTTCAAGGACATGCCGCTTGATCCGCATGAACCCGGTCGGCGCGAGTTGCGCGAGATAGAGCCCGTCTTTCTCGATCATTTGGCCATCGGGCGCCAGTTCGAGTGTCACGGGGAACGACAGCGCATCCTTCTTTTGCGGATACACGCCACAGATCACGTCCTCGGGACGCTGGAGCAGGCGCACAACCGCGTCAGGATCCCAACCGATATCGTCATCGAGCCAGAACAGGTCGGTCGCGTGCGGCGTGGACAGTAGGAACTGCGAGGCGATGCGGTTGCGCACCTTGCCAAGGTACGGGTCGCCGGCGAGCAGGGTCATGCTGTAGCCAATACCGGCGTTGGCCAGCGCCGCCTGGGTTTCCATGATCGACAGAACGAACTCTCGCTCCGGTTTCCCCTGGAACGACGGCACGCCAAACACGACAAACTGGGGAGGCATCAGATGGTCCTTTCAGCTTCGAGGCGGGCCAGGAGAGCGATCGCATTCTCCTTCGCCGCGATGTAAGTTTCATCAGGCTCGCCGCCGGCACTCCACTGCGCCATCAGCGCATCCGCCCGCGCGAGGAACTGCCGGTCGCGCTCTTCGAAATGCGCCATGATCGGCGCGATGTCCCGCGGCGGAATACCGAGTTCGGCGGATACCCAGCGCGCCTCACGGACGCGGTCCGGCCTGGTCGCGGCGAATACCCCGATCCAAAAGGCCAGTTCCCGCATACGGGTGGTCTTGTCGGTGCGGGGGCCGGCGCACTTCGACGTGAGGGCGACGCGCGGGAAACCGTGCACCAGGGCATCGACTTCCTCGACGGCGCTATCATCAAACCAGAACGGGAAGATCGCGGGGTTGGCGGGACCGGGGAGGGCAGCGCGCCATGCCGGTGGCAGGATATATTGCGCGGGACCGACCAGGTGAATGCTATCGAGCCACAAAACACGATTGGGGAACTGCATCACGCCAGAGGCGAGGTCATGATCCCAGTGCGGCGCGATGATCACGGACCGGTCCGTCCAAAGCAGGAATGCCGCCTCTTTGTCGGCCGCGGCGATCAGCCGGTTGTTGATCTCACCCAGGCCGAGCGGGCGCGGACCGAACGATGATTTGACGTTCACGCCGCGCGCCAGCAACCGGGAGGCGATCTCCATTGTTTCCGTGTCGCCGTGATCATGGCCCACGATGTACTGGACCTCATGATGACCGCTGCGGGTCTTTTCGAGCGAGAGGATCGACGCGGCGAGATCAAGTGGACGCCCGCGCGAGGGCACGCCAACAGCGATTTTCATCAGGCGTTTCCTTGGACTGGCGTAAGAATTTGCCGGATACCGGAGGCGACATTCTGCGTGATCAGATTGAACGCATGAACTGGATCGGTCTGGCTCATGAAGCTGCTCAACAGGACCGTGCCAAGGATGTCCGGAGTGTAGGCGCCTCCGACCTCATTCAGCATGAGTAAGATTTTTCCGGCGGTTTCCCTGACGATTTTTTCATGCTCAGGAGATGGGGTTGCCCCAATTCTCCCCATGAACTCTATCGGTTCATCAGCCAAGGCGCTCTCTCCACCCGGCTATCAGCCGCCGGTAGGCACCCGGCTGGATGCCGGTGGGGGAAGTAACAACCCCCACCGTTACCCTGTCAAATGGTTAGCTGCCGGACATTAGGCCCAGTGAGACCAGCGCGTTGCGCGCTGCGTTGGCCACGTTGGTCGTGCCAGTATCGGCCGCGAAGACCGGCTGGGCCATTGCATTGCCCGAGGTGGTGTCGATCAGCGCCTGGAAGTTGGCCACTGTGTAGACCTCGGCCGGCGTCGGAGTGATCGCCGTCGCGGTCGCGTTGCAGAAGTTGATCGCCAGGGTGTTCAACGCGGACACCCGGACACCGACGATACCAAGGCCGCGCTGCGCCGTCGGCTTGTTCACGATCACCACCGAACCAGAAACCAGGCCCGTGACAGTGAAGGTCTGCTCGGCAGTCGTGTTGGCCGCGACCACGGTTGGCGTCAGGGTCGGGCTGTAGACGACCGCTGGTGCCGCCGGTGCCATCCGGTTCAGCGTGATCAGGTAGATTTCCGAAGCCGTCGGCGTGAGGGTGCCAGCCGTCGGATTGACGAACGTCTCCTTCAGCGTGTTCGCCGCCGATACGCGGCCGGCGACCAGGCCAAGGCCCGCCTGCAGCGTGGGCTTCTGCACACCGATCTGCACGTCATCGACCAGCACGTTCGCCGAGGTCAGCGTGATATCGGCGGTCGTGATGGTCGCCACGGTCGCCGGCGTTAGCGTTGAGTTCGCCGCGATCAGGACCGTGTTGTTGTCCGCGCCGATACCCGCCGTCTGGAAGAAGGAATAGGTCTGACCAGCGGTCGGCGTCAGGGTTCCGGTCGTCAGGTTGGCGAAAGTGATGCCGACCGAGTCATCGCCCGCGATGCGCACGCCGACGATATCCAACCCGGCGTTGGTCGTTGGCTTGTTGACCGCGATCGCGCTCCCAACCGCGAGGCCGGGCACGGTGAACAACTGCTCGACCGTGGTGCTGGATACCACCGCGGCGGGGGTCAGTACCGCCGTGAGGACGCCAATCCCGCGCACGCCGACGATCCCGTAAACCTGAGAAGCGGTCGGGGTCAGGGTGCCAGCGGAGAAGTTGTTGAACGTCAGACCGATTACGTTCGCCGAGGACTGGCGCACGTTGCCGACACCAATCCCCGCCTGAGAGGTCGGCTTGTTGACGATCATGAAGTCTCCGGTGATCGGCGTCAGAGTGCTCCCGGTGCCGTTCTGGACGGTGATCGACTGCTCCGCACTCGTCAGGGTCACCACGGAAGATGGCGACTGCAAAGAGGCGAAGGTCATCACCAGGCCGCCAGCCTGGCCGGTGTTAACCGCGGCCTCCAGCGAGCCGGCGGGCTGCACGATCGGGGTCGCGCCGTAGAAGCCGAGTTTATCGCTCGCGCTGAAGCCCATCTGGGTGCCAGGGCCGCCGCGCAATCCATTGCCGTCGGAAAGTTGCCGGACGTTCGAGGTAGTGGTGACGTTGCCCGTCGTGCTGGGCTCACCGGTGCCGTTGTTGGTGCCGCTCATGTCAGTTCACTCCATTCGGGGAAATTGGCGTCATCGGATAGGCTTCCGCCTTGGTCCAATCGCGGCGCCCTTGGGTGAGGATCTGGCGGTTGACCGCTTCGACCATCTGCCCGCAGGCATCCGCGCACATCATCGGGCCCAGAAACACGACCTTTCCGGTCTCGCGCACGGTGACGCCAACCTGGAAGAGCGGCTCTGGCTCTTTCTGCTGGGTCATTCTCGCCGCCATCTCCGGGTCGATCGGACGCCCGTTGCGCTCTTGTTCAAGGAGCGAACGGTAATCTTCCCGGAGTTTGCGTTGCGCGCGTCGCTGGGCCCGGTTCATCAGTTCGTCAACCGGCAAGCAAGCTCGTTGTAGAACTGGGCGACGCCAAACAGGATATCGATACGGCACGGGGTCACGTCATTCCAGACGTCATAGGCCCGGACGATACGCATCGAGATATTGCGGAACATTTGCCGGGCCGCGAAGTCGACGCCTCCTGGCAGTTCCATCGGCACACACACGAGGCCCATGGCATCGCGGGTGAAGCCCATGTTCTGGAAGTAGGAGGTGCTGGCGCTGCCCAGCGGTGTGATAACTGCACCGTTGGCCGGGCCCGCCGACACGTTCTGGTATGCGCCAGAGGTCGTGATCGCCGGGGAGATTTGCAGCGTTGCGTTGCCGCCTGCGTCAGATGCCGCAACCGCAGTCACGGTGAACTGTTTCAGCGTCCCGGTGCTGAGATAGTTCTGGGGGTTGACCGCGTACACGCCGGCCATGGTGAAGGTATCACCGACGTTCAGCAGGGCCGCGATGCTGGCCGTCCAGCCATTGGTGATGATGCTCGAACCGCTCTGGTTCGCGCCATTGACCACCGGTGTGCCGGCGTAAGCGCCAACGGTCTGCGCCTGGACGTTCTGATCCAGGTAGATTTCGAAATTGGCGATCGCCGCGAGGAAGCCCTTCAGCGCGGGTTCGGCGACAGAGCGGGTGAACAGGTTGCTCACACCGTTGGCGATGGCCCAGTAAGCGGCCGGGTTCAGGATCAGCACGCGGCCATCCTGCGGCGCCGCGTTCTCATCGAGGCGCTGGCCAACCGCGGCGATCGACGCGAAGGAGTTCGGCGGCGTGCCGGGGGTGCCGACCTCGTTGGAAAACTGGTTCCACAGCGCCAGCACCGAGGTATCGATGGTGTTCGCCAGGGTTTCCGCGGCGGGCTTGCAGTACCGCTCCGAGTATTCCTCGATCGTCAGGGTCAGTTCCTGCGAGGAAAACTGGAAGTCAACGTGCGCCTGCGTCGAAATGCTGATCGACGTCGAGGGCTCGGTGATGTCCTGGATCTGAAGTGCCGGACCAAGCGTGACGGTGAAGCGGTTCGGCTTGCGGACAGTCAGCGTGGTGCCGATTTTGACGAACTGGTTCTCGAACTGACGATTGACCTTGCCCGCGGCGACCAGGTTGTTCGTCAAGATGACCAGCGTTTCCTTGGTGATCAAGGACGGCGTGAGCAGGGCGTTCGTGGCCAAGGGATTTCTCCTGTGCGCCCCGCATGGGGCGTGTTCAGTTGTTCATGGGAATTGTCCTCGAACCCGAGATGCGCTCTCGGTCGCGATACCCGGTCATGCCGGTGGGTAGGCGGTCGTCACCCGGCCGAAGCCGGTGGGTAGGCTTAGTGCAGTCCACCTTCCGGGAAGAACGGGCGCCGGGTGGCGCGCAGTGCTTCGTTCCGTTTGGCGGCGTAGGCTTCCATATCAGGCTCTTCGTCTGATCGGTCGCCAGCATTCCGTCCGCTGTCAATTGGCTCGATCGGTTCTTCGCGCGGCGCACGCCGGCGAGGGGGATTGGCCAACCTCTCGGCGATACGGCCGATTTCGATGAAGTGCGACGCGGCATCCGGCATGTTCGCGATGCGCGCCGCCTCTTCGGTGTTCTGTCCCAGGAAGTACGCGACTTCGGGGCCGTTCTCGACCTTCATGATGGCGAACGCCATCGGTTTGGAGATCACCGGTCCACCCTCGGCGGGGTCGGCCTCGGCCACCTCCGCGTAATCGGCGTATTTCTCCATCGTGGCGGCGCGGCGTTCGTTCCAGGTGTTGTTGAGCTTGACGAGTTCCGCCTCCTGGGCGTCCTTTTCCTCTTGCTCTTTGGTGGCGCGCTCTTCGGCTTCCGCCGCGGCCTTCTTCTCGGCCGCTTCCTTTTCCGCCGCCCGGAGACCATCGCGGCGTGCCCAATCTGTCAGAGCATCATCGTAGGCGTCCGGGTCGTCGAAGGCGTCGCGGGTCGGGCGCGGGTCAGTATCGGCGACCTCATCGACCTTGGTTTCGGTCGGGACACGCGCCTTCAGTTCCGCGAGTTCCACCCGGGCAGCTTCGGCCGCGGCTTCCGCATCGCGAGCCTTCTTGCCGGCGCTGGTAGCGGCCTCCCGCTCCTTCTGGACGATCTGATCCCGGGCAAGATTGACCGCCGTTTCCCATGCTTCGCTGCCGACCTTCGCCTTGGCTGCTTTCTCCAGCGCCTGGCGATACTCCTTGGCCTTTTTCTTCTCGGTCAGGATTTGACGGCGGGCCCAGTCGGGAAGGCGATCGGATACCGCCGCTTCATCCTCGACCTCCTTGCCGTCGACGCTGAGTTCCTCGGCATCGTCATCGCCCTTGGCATCATCGGCTTTCGCCATCTCGCCAGTTTTTTCAGGGTCCGTACCATCACCTTTGCGCGCGGCATCGGCGAGTGCGAGGTCTTCCGGGCTGATTTCCTTGGAGACGCCGCCTGTCTGGTCCGTCGCGTCGTTCGAGGCTGACTCGGGGGGCTTCGGCAGTTCCGCCAACGGCTGATCCGACACCGCTGCCAAGGGTATGGCGCTACGAACGATGATGTCGGGTTGACGCGCTGCGAGTGCCATGGGCGGCGATAATCCTATAGCGATTTGGATTCCGTCACCCGGGGAGGCGCTTCCCGGTCAGCTAAGTCGGCGAGTTAGACCAGTGTTTTACCGCGCGTCAAGTCTCACGATTGGAAGTTCGGTTGCCAAACGACTGAGTCGGTGGCATTTCTCCTCCGTGAGGCGTCGGGCATAGTGCTGTATCTCTCGACGGCATGCAGTGCGATGGTACGGCCCGTCTGGCGTCTCACTGCTGGGCGATCATAACTCAATGGTAGAGTGCCAGTCTGCCAGTCTGGCTACGAAGGTTCGATTCCTTCTGGTCGCTCCAGGCTCCCACATCCGATCGACATCATCGTCCAGCCGGTCAGGCCCGCAAACTGGATAGAACGTGGTTAGGCGCCTGGATCGACCGTCTTTTCGCGCTGCGCCTTCATCTCGGCAACCAATTTCTCAATGCCGCTGGCGATGCGCTCCTGCGTACCGGCAAGTGAACTGATCGCGGCGATGAAATCGGGCGGGACCATCAGCATCATGCCCACCGGAGCGGGCACGCCACCGGTGGACTTCTTCTTCCCCTTGGGCTTTGGTTTGGTCGCTGGCTTCGCTGGCGGTTCGTCGGCGTCATGGTGCGCGATTGGATCCCACTCGCCGCCGCTCATGCTGCCCTCGCTGGCTTGCCATCAGGCCCAAGGGTCCACTTCTGCCCGTTGCGGAAAGTGGTCACTCGATCCGGCCGCAAATGCTGAAGCGCTTCGGGCGGTGGCGTATCATCCGCGGGCGAAGCGTCTTGACCCGCACCGCCTGCACCATCCGCGCCTTCCGCCTCTTCGTCGTTGGCCGCGTCCGGTTCCTCCAGCGCGTGCATCAGCGACGTGACGCCTTCACCAAGCTGGCTGATCTGCGCGGCGATGTGCGTGTTGAAGTTGGCGCTCGCCTTCTCCTGGATCGCGGCCATCTTGGTCTCGACGTCGGACACGATCTTGATCAGCTTGGCCTCGAAGTCCTTCTGTATCTTCTCGGCCTCGAGCGCGCGATCTTCCTTCTTGTCCTGGAGCGCGGCCATCGCCGCCTGGAGCTGCTGCGTCAGTTCCTTCAGCGCCTGCTCTTGCTGCGTCAGCACCGCCTGCACCTGCGGCGGTACGTCCTTCATGTCCGGCGTCATCAGGCCTGGCGGGATCGTCTTGGCGAGGCGCGTCGCGATTTCCTCGGCACCTGGCCAATCCTGATTTTTGGCGAAAAGATCGGCGACGAGTGCCGCGGTCTGCGGGAGCGCCTTCATGAACGCCATCATGTTTTCGGCCGCCTCGATGCGCTTCGTCGCGTAGCTCGGGCCGATCGTCACCGTCACGCCGTATTTGCCGAATTTCGGGTTGAACAGCTTGCGGGTTTTGCCGTCGGCCTTCTTCTCTTCGCCCATGGCCTTGCCGAGCGTCGGATCGACCTTGACCTGTTCCTCCTTGTCGTCCTCGCGGAGGATCGTCACCACGCGCGGGTCGTCGTAAATCTTCGGGATCACCTCCACGAAAATCTCGCCGGTCCGCTTCAGAGCGCGAGCCAGGTTGTCGACGTAGTGGAAGGAGCCAAGGTCACCGGACCGGCGAAGCTCGCGGATCGCCTTCCCTGACTCATCGATCATCCGCTCGTTCATCGTGGCGTCGAACCGGATACCGGTTGTCGCCATCATGTCCTGCCCGGCGTTCACGCCGGCCTGGACCACGCCGGCCGGAATCCCCGCCATCGGCTGCCGCTGCGGCGGCGGCGCCTGCGTCCCGCCAACCGACGTGCCTTTGTAAGACAGATAGGGCATGTTTTTGACGTTGGCGTTCTTCCACTCGTCCTCGTGCCCCTCGATCTGGCCTTCCTCGACCACCCAGGGCGATTTGGGCTGGAGCGCGATCAGTTCCGTCTCCGCGGTGCGCCAATAATTGAACATGCGCTGCGGATCTTTGGCGTGACGGATGACGCCCGAGTATTTGACCTTCCCCTCGATGTCGATCTCGTCACCGACAACCTTGACGATCGGGATGGTGGAGCCCTGCCACTCGCGTTTCATCAGCACGTCGTTGGCCGTGATCTTGTACCACATGACCTTGGGAACCCGGCTCTCGCGTTCGTCCACGATTTGCACGCGCTTGCGCCCGATCCGAGCCAAGGTCATCTCGTCCAGTTCGTCGTACCAGCCAACATGGCCATTATCGAGTTCGACCAGCTTGCGCGTCTTGTAGTCGACCTCGAAATACTCGGCGATCCGAACCTCGTCCTTGGCGATCCAGTTGGTGAACTTCTCCCCTATTCCGCCTTCCGTGTAGTTGAGCGGGTCAGCGTCGGGGTATTTTTCCTCGTACTCGTCACGCGGCATCATCTCGGTGATGAAGCCCCACTTGGCATCTGCGGCGGTCGGGTCTTGGTGCGCCGGATCCAGATAGACGGTGAACGGATTGCGGATGCGCCGGACCACCAGCACCAGATTGAAGCTGTCCGGCGCCTCCCGCTCGGTCAGGATACGCCAGTAACCCCAGCCCATGGTCACCGCGTCATCGAACGCCGTGTCGTAGGCGATATCGGCCGCGCAGTCTCGTTCAATGAACCGGATCAGCCCACGGTACATCTTCGCGACCTCGGGGTCGCCGCGATCGCCAACCGGGCTGATGTTGATCGATGGACGGTTCTGGCGCTGATCGTTGACGATCTGATGAATAAACGTCGGCAGCTTGTTGATCGTCAGGCATGGCCGCTTATCCAGGTTGCGCTGGGCCATGATCTCTTTCGGCCACTGGTCGCCAGCCTTGAACAGGCGGTCATCGAGGGCTGATTTTCGGTTGTCGCTCTCCGCTGTGATCGCCTTTTCCATGCGCTTACGCGCGCGGCTCAACAGCTTTTCCTTTTCGGCTTCCTGCCCCTTTGGGAAGCCCAGTGCGGTGCCCTTGTCGTCGCCAAGCATCGACGCTGGACTGACCTTATTCATCGCACTGTCCACGGATGGCATGCGAATTCGCCCGTTATCCTTGGGCTTGTCTACTGCCTGCGCCAATGTTCGAACACCCGCTCAATCGCGGTTCATGTGCCCGTGTAGACCGCGCCACGGTTCGCTTCGGCGACCGTAACACTCTTGACGAACGTGTGTCCATTACGTCACGGTGCGGCGTGCGGTGAAGCGCAGCAAGGCAACCGAAAGAACCACAAACTGGCCCGACGTCACCCCAGATGCGGGCCATTTCTTTGTACGCAACAGAAAACCCGCCCAGGTTGCCCCAGGCGGGTTCCGTCCGAAAAATCCGGCATTACGACTTCGCGTTGATGGCGTCCAAGCCGTCCTTCACCGCGCCAACCCGAGTGTTGATCGAGTTGGCCGCGTCGACCATTTCCTGAGTGATCGTGGTACCGGGCGTCATGCTGGCGAGCAGCCGGTCCACGTCCGCGCTGATCTCGGTCACATCGGTGCCAATGGCATCGAGTTTGGCATTGGTTTCCGCCTGCGCGGCGGCGAGTTGTTCGGCAAGAGTTCCAGACATGGTTTCGATCCTTTTCACAGTGGCGAGGATTTCAGACAACACAGGGCACGCGAGCGGCCCGCACAGGTCAATCGTCGTGACACCCGGCAGATGAATGTGGATGCTGCGGTCGATCATGCGAACCCTCTGCAACCAGAGACGGAGCCGGGTCAAATTACAAAACCGTGTCCTGACCGTCAAACCGGATACCCATCCCCCTCTGGCGGCACACCCATGGCCTGCTGAAGCACCGCGCCGTTCACCTGATCGACGTAGTGCACCAGGTTGTCCAGGTCGGTCAGCCGGATCAGCACGTAGACCTCCGCGGCCGGGTGGAAGAGGACCACGGCAGGCTCCAGGGGCGGTTCGTTGAACAGCCGCCCCTCCATGCTCGCCGGCAGGCCAGGCAGCGCGTCACGGTCGATCAGCGGCAAGCTGGGGATGTCGATGTCCGTCGTGGCGATCGGCTGGCCATCGTAATCGAGCAGTCGGTGGCGTCGGTGGGTGTCGGTCACGCGATTGCTCCCAACCCGGCAAACTGCCGCTTCATATCGAAGCGACGCCACAATTCCGCGCGCCATTTAGCTTCGGCGTCAGCATCGGCATAGATCACGCTGTTTGTCCCCGGAGGATACGAGAGGCGCGCAATGGCTCGAATAAACAGATTGTCGTCGTCATACGGAGGCTTCTCGCTCACTTCACCTCTCCAGGCGGGTCATTCCGCTCAATCGCTTCCTCGATCCGGTCCAGTATCTCGTCCTTCTGGGCGCGGCGCGATTTCCCGGCCGGCGCGAGCGGCGCGGTCACCCAGTAAGTACCATGCCCGCTATATCCGGAATAGGTGATCGCGTCCTCCCCGGTGCGCGGATCCCAGAACAGCGTCTTGGTCCAGCCAGTCAGGGGCATCAGTCATCCCGTTCGGCCGCGCGCCACACGCCCATGGCGACGTTGCGCAGCAGCGCGTCGATGTCGATGAAGTCGTGTTCCGGCTTCGGCGTGTCATAGCGCGAAGTGAACATGATCTGCACGGTATGACCGCTGCGAGGCTTATTCCACTCGGTCGGCGCCCAGTGTGCATCGAAGATCGGCCGCAGCCAGCGTTCGAGTTCCAGCCACCCACCAACGCGCCACATGCGTAGGCTGGGGACGCCGTCCGGCCACGCCTTCGCCGCCTCTCTGACTGCCTCACACAGTTCGAACAAACCGTTTGGCTGTCCGTACGGGTGCTGGCGCACTGCCCACATGGCGATCTGCCCCACCACCTCACTGTCGGTGATCAGGCGCGGCTTTCCGGTGTCGTCGACAGCCAGGGTGATCGTGTCGCTCATGATGGCTTGCGTCCTTCCTCGTATTCCTCGCGGCGGTCCATCGAATGATGAACCAGAATGCCGTCCTTCATGGTCGGCTTGCACCAGCACGCGGGGTTGTCACCCTCGTGATCGCGCAGATCGTCCATCGGATACACCGCCGGCGGTCGCCCATTCCATGGACCGTCAGCGCGCCAACGCGACGTCGTGTTCACGCCGGCCTCGTCGGCACATGCACTACCCGCCGCGTCCACCCGGGCTGGGTGTGCCAGATCGGCCGCGTGCGCAAGCTGTCCATCCGCTGGAGCGCGCGCACCCGCATCGCCGGCGTCCACCTATCGGTCTGGCACCACAAAACCTGCGGCGTTTGGGTGGTGATGACGGTGGCGTGGCGCGGCAGCATCACTTCGGCCTCGCAGGTTGATCCGGGGCCAGCATCAGCGCCTTCAGCCGGTCGATCAGCCAATTCGTCTGCGCCATGGTCATGCCGCTGTCGAGCAGCACCAGACCACCGGCCTCGGTCTCGGAAAGCACCACGCAATGCGGTAGGTTCATCTTCGCCGCGGCACCGAGGACTTCATCTACCGAATGGAACGAAGTCGGGATGCGTAAGAGTTGCGGCGGCTTCGGAGACGCCGCGCCTTTCGGCATTTCTACCTTCAAATCGGACCGAGGGATCACGTCCGTTTCTTTCATGCCAGCGCCTTCCGCGCAATCTGATCGATGAGCGACAGCGCGGTCCATGGTCGGTCCTGTCGCACGCCGGTCACCTCACGGATCGCGCGCAAGGCTGCCTCGTGTCCGATATCAGAAGCCTTCCTGTTCCGGGCGCTCGGGATCGCCAGGAACAGCACGCACTCGCCCGCCTCCGTGCAGTGCGGTTCGTTCTGGCAGTAGGACATGCTGCGCATGTGGCATTCCAGACCGCTGTGCGCGGGCGGCGGCGTCCGGACAGGAGCGTCAGGGAAGTCCGTGTATTCCGGCCGAGACAGAACTTCATGCGCCTTCGCAATCACCTTGGCCGGGTCCGAGGGCGGCATCGGCAGGATGTCCATCACACGTCCCCCGTCGGCAGTTCGTTCGGCACCACCTTCTCGACCTCGGACGACAGCGCGATCGCCCCGATCTGCTCCATCAGCCGCCCATGCGTGTCGGCCATCGCCGTGCGCAACCGGCCATACGCCTGCTCGACCGCCACCAGCCGGTCAACGTCCTTCTGGGTGACCTCGCGCTTATCGTCGATCGCCACGTCATACATTGTCAGAGGCATGTTGCTTCGATCCTTTGGCCAACCGCAAAACCGACACGCCCCGCGCTCATAGATACACCACGAAACGCACGGTTCTGGCCGCATTAGCTCATTTTTTGGGTCTGGCTGGGCTTTCCATACCGGGTCTTCATATCCACCTGCGGCACCTTCGCCGGCGGCATCTGTTTGGCGGTCTTGTTCACGCCCGAGCCCTTGATCTTGCCCTGCGGCTTCTCGGCCTTGTGCTTGCCGCCCGCCGCCTTCATTGCCTTAACTGGCGCCTTCATCGGTTTGCTCCGTCGTTGGTTGGTCGTTTCAGGTAGTGGCCGCGGTCGATGTAGCCCGTGGACCCAGCCAGGTTCGTCGCGGCTGACCTGATCTGTTCAGCCGTCCACGGCCCAACGGAGGCGACGTGCGAGTTGTCGCAGTAAACGCACCACCATTCCTCGCCGGTCTCCGGGTGCTTTCCCTTTAGCCCGGCCATGCCGCCAATCTCGGTCGGCTCGTAGCCGTATTCCGGGTTGGCCCGAATGATGTCGTCGGCTGTCATGACGCCCCCATAGCTTCAACCTTACCCGCAAGCATTTCTTGCCCCAGGTGGATAAGAAAGCGGCCGAGGATTTCCGGCGGGCAGTCTTTCCGATCAATCACCGCGATCTGATCGAACGACTGGCCGCCGTCCGCCACCACGAAACTCAGTGTGATCGCGTACTGGGTTCCGTCGATCACCTGCGCTGTCCCATAGACCCTTCACCCGACGACGCCGACAGCCGCGGCTTACCGTCCCTGGTGAAGTTCCGGTCCTTCGCCCCGTCCTTCGGCGTGACGTTGTGCGGCGGGCCCTTCTTCTTCTTGCCCTTCGCGGGCAGGACCGGCGTCAGTGTACTGTTCTTCATGGTGTGACCCTTCACAGTTCGATTTCCCGCGCGACGATCTTCGGTGCCTCAACCTCGCGGATTTGGTCAAGGTCAAGTTCACGCTTGCCGGGTGGCGGCGGTTCAGCGGGCACGGCCTCGGCCTGGGTAGGCGCCACCTCCAAGCCCTGGTAGCCCGGCTGCTGCCACGGCTGAAGAACGGATTGGCCAAGCCCCTGGTCAATCCCCTGACCAAGGTACTGCTGGATCGCCAGCGCCTGCAGGTAAGCCTGCTGCTGTTGCTCGGCATTATAGCGTTGTGCAACGCCCATCCACTGAGGCGTGCTTGGCGTGGTGATCGTGCCACCGCCCACCAACACCGAACCAATCGCACCACCAGCGATAGACCACGGCATGCCGTTATTCCTTCCTCGTGGTGGAGACTGCGACCCCATTATCGCCTGCCGGTTCCGCTCGGCGATTTCCGCCATGACAGCCCTGTCCTGCTTTCGGCAGGCTTCCTCCCAGCGTCGGTCATCCGCAGGCGTCGCGTTCAGTGGAGGGCCGCTACCGTATGCCATCACTTCCTCTTTGGTTTCGTCACCTTCGCCGTGCCCTTGTTCGATTTCGTGATCCTCGCGACTTTCTTCACCTTGCCACCCTTGGAATAGCCACCAAGCGCGTCAGGAGCGTTGTAGAACTGGCGCATTTCAGCGGTCATCTTGCTCGGCGGCTGAGACATCTGCTTTTGCTGCCCGTCTCGAAGAAATTTGCGCGCACGACTATCCGCCGCCCGGCTCTCGTTGGTATCTGACTCGATGTAGGCTGGCAGATCGTCTCTGGCCATTAGCGCTTACTCCCCTTCGGCATAGTCACTTTCGCCGTTCCTCGGTTTACCGCCGCCATCTTGCGATCGCCATACTTCTGCGCGGACGCCCGCTTGATGACGTGCTCTCCCTTCTGCGCCGCGATCAACCCGTCGTCGCGCCCGACCGGTTTGCCAGCGACCTTGGTCACCTTCCCGCCCTTCGCCTTCTGCGGCGGCTTCTCGGGTTCGCGTTTGTCGCCGCCCTTTTTCCCGCCAGAGGCGGCTTCCTCTACCTTCCGCGCAAACCCCTCCGCGAGCGTCTTTCGCGGGTCCCGTATCCCGAGAGTGTCGAACAGCGCCATCAGCGTTTTCCTTTCGGTTTGGTCTTCGCGGGACGATCGCGGACAACCGCGTTCGCGGCCATAGCGGCGCGCTTCGGCGATCCTGTCTGTTTCAGGACCGATTCCTCAATTGCATCCCACTGGCGCTTGCGAGCGGGCGTGTTGGCCTTCTTCGAACGTGGCATCAGATCCCCTCCGGTCCCATGCGCCACGGCTCGCACTCCCGGTGCTGGAACGGGTTGTGCGTCGGCTTCGGGGTATCAGGAACGGTCGGCGCGTTTGCCGCGGTGAACTGGGCCAGCCGCGTGTTCAGGTCGGCGATCGTCGCGTCGCGCGCGGCAATCTCGTCCCGCGCCTGCTTTCGACCGTCCAATCGGGCACAGCGTATGACCTCCGTTAGCCGCGCGTGCGCCATCGGGTCATCGCGCCGGCCCTCGCGATCCATCAGAACCTTCGCGACGAACTCGGGCGGATGCTGGGTCGGCGGCCCATTTGCCAGACGATCAACTTCGCCCTTCAGGTGGTCCCGCTCAGTCACCATCCTGGCGCACTGCGCGGACCATTCATCCCGATCGTGCGCCATGGTGTTGTAAGCCCTGCGCCACGTCTCAGCATCGGCGCGCGCCGCGTCCCGCTCCCGCACCAGATCGTCCGAGGGCGTGTGGGGCAGATACGACACCGCCCCCTGCATCGCGTCCTTCCACGCCGCCTCGTCGACGTCGATTGCCGACACGAAGAAAGGCGGCTTTGGCTCCAAGGCGACGGACACCGGCCCCTCGATAGCGCTCATCGCCTCCGTGACGCGATCAATTTTGAAGTCATGGGTATGCCCAAGGTCCATCGCAGTCGCTGCCACAGTTGTCCCCTGCTTGACCGTGTAGCTGATCGGCTTGCGGAGGCGCTGCCCTGGTTGAAGCGGGGTCGTGCCGCCGTTCGTCTTCATCGCCGCAACCTGCTCGGGCGTCCACTGCTCGCCCTCGGCGAATTCGAAGTAGAGGATTTGCTCGGGCCACAACCGACAATCAGCCGAGGCAACTATTGATAGGTCACCACGCTCTCGGTACAGGATGGTCTTATTCATGTAGGGTTTCGACACCCACCCGCTCGGTAGATCAACCTCAGTTTCCCGTTCCATCCTCACCTCCTGTCAACGCCCAAACAGCAGCCACTCAATCGTCCCTATCACTGCGGCCACGCCGATACCAAGCAGGATCACGAACTCAGTCACGGCTCGCCCAACCAATCGCGTCGGCCAAGAACAGCGCTTCGCCATCGATCGAGGGATACGCCACTGTGCTGTAGCGGATCCCGAGGCGCTTCGCTTCCGCCGCCTTCGTCAGCGCCTCACGCATCTTTTGGCGCGGATCATTCCAATAGGCGATGATCTGGTCGACGCGACGGCGCTTTTCATGGTCCGTCATATCCATCACGTCCTGAACTCCTCATCCGCCGGCACGTAGCTGAACGCCACATGCTTACCGTCCACCTTCCCGCACCCGTGGCACCGAAACCCGATCCACACCACGCCGCGCGCGGTCACGGACACCACCTCGCCACGGTTCCAACGCAGCAGGTGCGCGAGACGGTGCAGCCAGGTCATGGCATCCTCAAGACGGCTGCAATCGCCGCGCACGCCAAGGAGAGCATCGCAAACGGGATGGTCTGCCGAGGGTTGTAGAGCATCGCACCTAACCCGATCCCCATCAGAGCCGCCGCCGCGACCACGAACGTATAGCTTTCGCTCATGGCTCGAACGGCACAGCGCGCCACTCCCGCTCGCCGCTGGTCCGGCAGAACCATTCCTGCTGGAGTTCCTGCCGGTCGCCAAGGTGCTTGTCGTTCCACATGATCGGGAACCCCTTCCACCGGAACATAGGCAACGGCTCCCACGTCTTACCCACCGACGGCGTCAATACGATCACGGACGGGTCAGGCGTGTCGGCCTGCAACCCGGCCATCTGCGTACGCTCCCATACGCACCGCTCGCAGTGGCCGCACGCGGAGCCCAGCGCATACGATCCCCGACACGTCGGCTTGGTGAAGGTCTCGAACGGCGGCCTGCTCACAACGCGCCCTCCCGGATGCGTGCCGCCCGCAACGGCGCATACTCCCAGAACCGCTTGTATCCACGGTCGGTCCAGACGACGTCAGCCGCCAGCACCTCGGCCCAAAACGGACTCCCCGGATAGTTCTCGCCGGCGATGACCGTGTCGCCGTCCTTTCGGTCCTTGCTCGGGTCGTCGGGCTTCTCCGGGTCCGGTATGCCCTCGACCAACCGAACGAACCCCTCGCCCAGGTTGACGACGTGGTAGCGCTTGCCGGCCTCGATCATAGCTGCCCTTCCTGTTTAAGCTGCCTGACCCGCTGCACCGCGTTCTCGCTGGCCATTTGCAGGAGCGACGACATCGAGTTACCCAAAAACGTCAACATCGCCTGCGGCAGAACGTCCAGGATCGCGTCACGTATCGTTTGCTTCACCTTCGGATCCGCCAACAACTCGCCCATGACTGTCTTACACATGGCCACAGCCGTGCTTTCCGCCGCAGCGACGGCCGGACTGGCAATCTCCCGGGTATGATACCCTTCCTTGATCTGCCGACGGTCGAACAGCGCCTGCTTTACGGCGCGACGGACCAGCTCCGTCATCGCGTCCTCGTCACCGATCAACGACATCAGCGTGTCGTCCTTGAGTCGCTGAACGATCCGTTCCTCGAGGCTCATCGTCGCTGAATTCGTGCTGCTCATGCCTTCTTGCCCTTCCCTGGGTTGATCGCGCCGACCAAAAGCTTGCGTCGATACTCCCGCTCGGCATCGGTCAGTGGTTTGGCCTCAACCGCACCAGTCAAAACGGGGCCTAATGGGGAGGCCGACACAACCGCTTCCAATGATGCCTTCGGAGCTGCGGCGCGAAGCACCTTCCCCACCTGCCGCGCCTTCGCCGCCAATTTGGTCGAGCCGCGCGAGGGTGGCACCGGTAGCGCCGTCTCGTTCGCCTCGGGCCGCCGCATCCGCATCCGCACCAGTTCAGCGAGGGTCAGACTGAGCGCCTTTGCCTGCGCTTCCCAATCGGCCAGCTCCTCGGGTGTTGTACGCACAATCAGTCGGCTCGTTCGCTTCTCTGCCATCGAATCCCCCTCGTGTGCGTACAGAGGCTGGCATATTCTGTGCGT
>DATLUX010000649.1:0-3884 GCA_035577805.1 Verrucomicrobiia bacterium | reverse complement strand
GGGCGTCAGGACCGGTTGTTGCAAGAGTTGCTTGAGTTGTTCGAGGCGTTGGCTTGCCAACTCCAGACGCTCACTGGTGGTGTAGGACTTTTCCGCCAACGTGCGCTGCGGGCCGGTCGGCACCTGAGGGGAAGTCAGTGCTCCGTTCACGCTCCATTGAAAGTGCAAGAGCACCTGTTCCGGCGTGGAGACCAGAAGTGGCGATGGGCTTAGCAGATCGCCTTCGGCGTTGGAGCTTCCCCCTTTCTGATGCGCCCGGCTGATGGTCGGGAACGCTTCGTAGTTTTGGTACGGGCGCGCGCTTTCTTCCAGGATCAACGGGGTGACAGCTGAATCCAGGCGCCACAAGGCCAAGCGCACTTTTTCTTCCTGTTCCGCATGCCAGGCCGCGCGCCGTTGCACGTCGTCGAGCCGCAAGGCCGTCCAACTCACCCAACCCATGGCCGCGAGCAGCACGGTGAAACAACCGGCGAACACCAGCCAGATGTGCCGCGGTCGCGTCATGCAGGCCGTCGCCCCGAAGGCTCGGAGCAACCGCGCAGGGCCAGCATATATCCCTGGCCGCGCACGGTGAGCAGGATTTTGGGATGCGCAGGATCGTCGCGCAGCTTTTCCCGCATGTGCGCGATGTGCATATCGATGGTGCGCGTGACTAGCCGTTTGGGGTCCAGGCGCCAGACCCGCAGAAGAATCTCATCCCGGCTGATGGCGCGTCCGGCGTGCGCGGCCAGGTAACGCAGCAATTCGACTTCACGGGTCGACAATTCCTGGCGTTGACCGTCATGGAAACGCACTTCCGCGCGGGCCAGGTCGGCCACGCCCTCGGGCAGGGCGATCTTACTGACGTGATTGGGGCGTTCGGGGGAACGGCGCAGAACAGCTTCGACCCGAGCCAACAGTTCCCGAACGCTGAAGGGTTTGACGACATAATCATCGGCGCCCAGGCGTAATCCTTGCACTCGGTCCTGTTCTTCGCCGCGGGCGGTAAGAATAATGACGGGCAGAGTGGGGCGGGCGGCGCGCACGGCCTGGAGAATTTCGAAGCCGCCACAATGAGGCAGGACCAGGTCGAGCAGCAGGAGGTCGAAGGTGGCGCGCAGCGCCTGTTCCAGGCCGTTCCGGCCATCGGCGGCCTGGAGGACTTCATAGCCGGTGAACCGGAGCGCGTCCATGATCCCCTGGCGGATGGCCGAATCATCTTCGATCACGAGAATGCGCTGCGTATCCTTCGCCTTCATGTTGCGGCCTGGGAGACTAACGGTGATGTCTTGGTTTTGCATTAGAGTTTTGTCGCCGGCGCGGGGCGGGGCGCATGCGGCGACTGTGTCGGAGTGGGTCATTCGAAGCGGTAGTTTTTCTTGGTGGCTTGTTCGCGGATGGTGCTGATGACGACGGCGTCGAGGGTATTGGTGGCGCCTGTTTTTTTGCTTTGTTCGGCCGCGTACTGGACGCGTTCGGCATGGAGCCGGGCGATCTCTTTTTGGAGTTGCTCCCGTTTGGTGGCCTTGGCGTTGAGATAAGTCTGGCGCTCCTCGGCGTTCATTTTCTGCATCGGCACGGGCAGATCCTTGGCCGGCACTTCGCTCAGTTTAAAATTGGGGGCGCGGCTGGCGTCGACCAGGTCCCAGGACTCGTTGCGATATTGCGGGGAGGATTTAAAGACGGAACGCTGCACAGGGCTGCCCTGGGCGGCGAGCGAGGCGGAGTTGGCATCCTGTTGGACCTGCCGCCGTTGGTTGACCTCAGCGGCGACGCCGAAGGGCACATAGGTTTTGTTTAACTCCTCGCCGAGGGCTGTGATGTCCTTGTCTTGGGGTGCGGTGAAATGAACCACTTCTCGGTTCTGGTCGATGACCATATATTTGCCTTCGGCGAGAAAAGCGCCGTCCTGCCATTTGGTGGCGATGCCTTCGGATTGGGAGCCACAGTGAATGGTATTGACGATGATGCCCTTGGCCAGGGCGGCTTGGCAGCTTGCCACGTAGGAGACGGGGCCCTGGGTGAACGGTTCGTTGCCGGCGATGAAGATGGCCTTGAAAGCATCGGGAGCGCTGCTCCAGGCCAGGTTACGGACTGCTTCCTGGATGACCCAGCCGCAGAATTCCTCCCCGCCATTGGTGCGGAGGGCGAATAATTCCTCGGAGATCTTATCGAGGTCGTTGGTGAGCGGTTGGATTAACCGAATGAACCCGGCTTTGGAAGGAAGCGTACTTTTGCCATACTCAAACAGCGCGACCTCCAAAGTGGGCCGCTGGCCATTCTGCTTGGCGCTGATGAATTCGTTGACGATCTTCCAGAGTTGCCCTTTGGCCTGATCGATCAGGCCGTCCATGCTGTTGCTGGTATCCAGGAGCAGGGCCAGTTGGATGATCGGCGCTGGAGCGGTGCGGGCAGGAGCCTCGGTGAACCGCGGGGCCGGGCGGCTGTCTTGCCCGGCCGTTCCGGCGGATGGCAGGAGCGAGAGGCCGCAGAAGGTAATGGCAGGAATGGCGGCGGCCAGGGTGATGGGTGCGACGAAACGTTGGATGGCTTTCATATGGGAATCAAAAATGAGTGACTGTTCATAAGCGTGATTGGACACCAAGCGCGGGAAAGTGCTCCCGGAATTTAACGGACCAGGACGGTCTCGCCGTCTACCCGCAGGAGAATCTCCCCCTGAAGGGCGACGCATCCCTCGCGACTATCCTGGGCGAGCCGTTCGGTCAGCCGGCGGAAGTCTTCGGAGCCGACCGCGACGATCTTCTTCGGGGCGGCCTCGGCATGGTCAAGCAAGGCGCTATCAATCCAACGGTTGCCGCGCTTGTAAAAGGCGCGGTCGTTGATTTGTTGGACCGTGCAGATGGAGACCCGCTTCATGGAAGGGTCCCAATAGTCGTTGCGAAGTTTCAAACTGCTCTGGTTACGTTGTTCGAGGCCATTGAGGGACTGATTGAGGGACCCGTAGCCGGAGCGCACGTTGGCCGCCCGCGCTTGGTACTGCCGCTGCGCTTCCATCGCCACTTGCAGGGGCTGGTTTAAGTCCGTGCCTTCCCGCGCCAGGAAAGCCGTGTATTCGGTCAGGATCCCGAATTCCTTGGACAACTGAACAATCTCGTCGACCAACTCTTTGACTTTAGGATCAATGGCGGCGGTGCCGGCGCTGCCGGAGGGACGATCTTCGGCGCCCAAGTCGCGAATGGCGTCCGTGAGCGCGGCAATCTTGCGACTGGCCCATAACCGAGGAACGAAGGCGTTCTTGGTCGTGGCCTGTTCCAGGCCGAACTTGAACCGAAAACTTCTTGCTTGGCCGAAGAAGGTTCCGTCCAGGACGAAGGTGAGCGGCTCGTCCCCCACGTACTGGCCCAGCAAAACCAGTTGGTCGCCTTCGAACAGATCGGGCAATCGGTTGGGAGCCAGTTCACGGACGCGGCCTAAAGCCGGTTGACCGTGAGGATCAAGGACGTGGAGGGTGGGTCCGGTCAAGACGGGCCCGCTCAAGCGTTGGAAAACCTGGCCCACCTTCACCTCGACGTCTTCTTTGGGGAGGACATAGGTCGAAGTGGCTCGAGTTTCAAGGGCCAGCCGGTCCAGCAACGGGGTGTTCACATCCACACCCACTCCGAAGGTGAAGATGCGCCGTTCGTAGGGGTTCCCTTTGCTGGCGACATTGCGGATGGCGATTTCGGAAGTTTGCCCAACGGTGGGCAGCCCGTCGGTGAGGAACAACACGATGGGCAGCATGCCTGGGATGGGCTTAAGACGGAGCGCCTCGAGGAGCGCGTCATGAAGGTTGGTGCCGCCGCGGACGCGCAATCCTTTGAGGTAGGCGCGGGCGGCGCGGAGGGTTTCCGCGCTCTTGATCACGGACGCCGGCGCGAAGGCTTCAACGGCTTCATGATAGACAA
>DATLUX010000648.1:0-5668 GCA_035577805.1 Verrucomicrobiia bacterium | reverse complement strand
CACCTGTCAACTCGACGTCTTCCCCTGTGGCAACCGTGCGCTTGACCAAAACCACGGTCCTGCGCACGGCTGCCTACAAGCAGGATTATGTGCCCACGGACATTGATACTCACAGCTACATCTTTCCAGCGAGTGTAGCGGCGCAGGTGCGACCCTCAGGAGCCTCGACCACCTGGATTGATGACCCACCGGGAAACGGTCAAGCGTATCCAGCAGACTTCACCATCGACCCTGTTGTCGTGAACAACACTTTAGCAGGCTATAGTTTCACCAACGCCCTGCTCGGTATTCCAACGCTTAGCGTCGTAACGCCATTGGACGGATTGTTCGGTGCAGAAAATGGGATCTACACACACGCGTTCAAGGAAGGGACGAATTGGGAAAGGCGGGCGTCGACGGAGTTGATCTATCCCGACGGACACGAAGGGTTCCATGTGGACGCCGGTCTGCGCATGCATGGCGCGGTAAGCCGTCTGAATGCGGCCCTCCCCAAACATCCATTTCGCCTGATCTTTAGAGGGGAGTACGGTGCCGCGGAACTGGATTATCCCCTTTTCGAAGGTTCTCCAGTCCGACGCTTTGATCATCTTATTCTCAGAGCGTGCTCAACCGATGCGTGGCCAATCGATGATATTCTGGATTTCCTTTGGCGCAGTCGCGACGCGACTTACCAGCGAGATCAGTGGATGCGCGACTCCCAACTGGCGATGGGCCATCTATCCGCACATGGCATCTATGTGCATCTCTACCTGAATGGGCTGTATTGGGGTCTTTATAATTTGACCGAAAGGATGAATGACTCGTTTTTCGCTGCGCACTTGGGGGGGGAGCGGGTTGACTATGATGTCGTCACGGACTTTGACGGGCAGGCCGTCAGCGGAACGCGGGACATGTGGACGCAATTGCTTCAATTGGCTGATCGCGCACCGAGCGACGCCAACGTGCTGTGGCAGATTCAAGGGTTGAATCCCGATGGCACTCGGAACCCGGCTTTGCCCGTGCTCATCCACTTGGACAATTTCATCGATTACATCATTCTTCACATCTACGCGGCGGCGATCGACTGGCCAGGCCGCAATTGGTGGGCAGCGCGCCGGCGCGGACCAGAGAGTGACGGATTCCGATTCTTCGTCTGGGATCAGGAGATCGCGCTCGATCGCCTCGACCGCGTTGGCACATGGGGAAATGCCCCGGCAAACATCGAAGCGGTTTACGAACCGAACACCCCCGGTCAGATCTATAACGGTCTTCGGCGAGATCCTGAGTTTCGCCTGCGTTTTGCGGATCGCTTGCAAAAGCACTTGTTCAGCGCAGGCGCATTAACGCTTCAGTCAAATGTCACCCGCTGGGCTACACGGGCGGCTGAGATCGATCACGCGATCGTGGGGGAATCTGCCCGCTGGGGCGACGGTCGCCATCCTCCCAGTTACACGCGCCAAAACGACTGGTTACGCATGTCCAATTTCACTCAGAACATTTATTGGCCGGCCAATCTGACTCGTGCCTGGACACGTTTCAAGAATGTCGGGCTTTATCCTGACGTTTTCCCCCCATCCCTTAACCAATTCGGTGGAGATGTAACGAACGGCTTCCTCCTCACCATGACCCATAGCAACACGGCCGGATCCATCTTCCTTACCATTGATGGGACAGATCCGCGCCTCCGTGGCGGCGGTGTCGCGCCAACCGCCCGGCTCTACGCTCAACCGTTCTCGCTTGTTTCACCAACTTTGGTCCGAGCTCGGGTGAGGAACGGAACCACTTGGAGCGCCATCGTCGAGGCGCAATTTTACCCCCCACAAGATTTCCACGCGCTCGAGTTGAGCGAAATCATGTACAATCCACCTCGATTTGGTCAGGTGGATGGCGACGAAGTGGAGTTTCTGGAATTATACAACAAGGGAATTGCACCGCTGGATCTAACCGGCGTTCACTTTACCGACGGGATTGAGTTTGCCTTCCCCAACCGAGCCGTCATAGGGCCAAAGTCGTTTATTGTGCTGGCTCGCAACGCCACCCAGTTCTCGGCGAAGTTCCCCGGAGCGCCGTTGCACGGAATCTATTCCGGCCGCCTGGATAATTCAGGCGAGCACCTCCAGGTATCCGATGCATTCGGTGAAACAATCCTCTCGATCACGTATGACGATGCTGCCCCGTGGCCAGCCGAGGCCGACAACTCGGACCTCTCGCTTCAGCGCATGAACTTTGGTCTTAGTGGTGCCAATCCGATGAGCTGGATCGCCGCTCCACCCACCCCGGGTGGTCCCTTACCCCTCGAACTCAGCGATAGTGATGGCGATGGAATGTCCGACAAATGGGAACTGGATCACGGGCTTATCCCTGGGATTCTTGACGGCGATGACGATGCGGACAGCGATGGGATGACAAACTACCAGGAGTATCTCGCCGGAACGAATCCCTACGATCCGAGCGATCACCTCCGCCTGATGGCCAGTAGCGTCGAAACTTCAGCCTCGAGATCAATTCTGCTCAGCTTCAGCATGCGGTCGAACAAGACCTACACGGTAGTGTATGCAGACACGATACCGGCAACTGCTTGGAGGAACCTTGTCCACTGGGGTCCGCGACCGACGAATGCGTTGGTGAGTTTTGTGGATAGCCTTTCTTCGAATGCCCCATCTCGGTTTTACCGATTGGCAACGCCGCGCCAGCCGTAACGGCTGGTACCTGTTTAGCTGGGGTGCCGCACACTAGCCTAGAACTAGAACTAGACCGCCGCTGCAGTCAGCACTAACTCCGCAACTGCGGTCATGGATGGACCAGGCGGAAAAACTCCTGAGCCCCCGCAACGGTCACGGATACCACCATTTGACCGCCGATTTCGATGGGCGTGACTGGCACCTTGGTCCAATTCGAGCCACCGGCAGCGATGGAGGAATACAGCTCGAAGCCAGGAGCGGTAGGCCAGATCAAGAGTAAGGCAGGCCCAGATCTCGTAACCGTCAACCGCGGGCCGTCTGGTCCGAATCGGAGCACGCCGTTCGTGTAAGTCACGGGCAACGGTGTGGCCGTGGCGTCCACCGCCTCGCGCACGACCGGTGCATCGACGAACTGCAGGAGCGTGGTTCCTGCCCCGTTCGTGGTCGCTTCAAATCTTAAAGAGACCAGCGTCGCTAACCCGGCCGGCAGCACTTTGCCTGTTGGTAAAGCCAACGCAATTCCAACGCGACCCACGCCTGCGTCTTCGAAATTCACGATGAGAGTCGATTGCCCGATACCTGGTGACTCAACCGCAGAAACGAACCGGAGCTTGTTCGTATCGAATCCGACGCTAAAACCGAAGGCATTTTCGTTTCCTTGAGCAACAAAAAGCACGGGAATAGTCAAAGACCCGCCCGGGAGGACATTGGTCGGCGGTAGCGACAACTCGCGAGCGGCCGCCGCGATGAATGCGCCCCCGCCTGCCGGGGGTTCGGGCGTAGGCTCAGTTGGTCCACCCACCACGGTTGGAACATCCAAGCCAGCCGCAAAGCGTCCTGCTTGAACCCAATCGGCCACTGTAATGACTCCATTGCCTTTCTGTTGAATTGGGGCACAGTCAGCTCGCTGGAATTCGCCTGCGGAAGCTTCATCCAGACCTGCCGTAAACCGCCCCAACTGCACCCAATCGGTAATGCCGAGAATTTTGTCGCCGCCGGGCCGGGGAGCCACGTCGCCCTCGAATTCCGCCGGGTTAATCTGCACGGTGCCCGCGACGTAGACGGCCGGCAACGGTCTGGCCAGTCGATCGGATACCTCACGGGCAGTCGGCTCATCTCCGAAGCCAACTACGGCGCTTTGCGCGGAAACCGGGAGCACTTCGAAAGAGACGCGCAGCAATTGTTGAGTGCCATCCAGAAAAGAGGCACCGGCAGAAAGAGCGACCGCAATACCGACCTGCCCAGCCGCCACGCGGTTCGTATTGAGGATAAGAGTGGCATGCGTTGTCACTTCATCCGCCAAGTCGACTCCAACAAATCTGAATAAGGTGGAATTTACCGCCAAACTGAAGCCGACGGCGTTCTCCGTGCCGCGCGTCACCATTTCGATCGGGACAGTCGCGATGCCGCCGCCAGGAGCGTGGACGTCCACTATGCGCACGATGGACGGAAGAGGCCGCACCACAACACGCGCCACTGCACTCGTCACACTGCCCACCGAGTTAGACACCACCACGCGGTAGTCGCCGCTTTGGTTTAAGGCGATGCTGTCGAAGGCGAGCACGGAATTGGTTCCTTCGGTTATCGCCGCCTGATCGGCAAACCACTGGTAGAACAACGGCGGGCTCCCTGAAGCAACCACTTCCAAGGCGAGCGCCGTTCCTTCAACCACAGTTTGGCCGATTGGGTTGCTAACGATCTCGGGTGGAACTGCCGGTTGACACGGATCGACCCTGACGGCGCGAAAAGCCGTCAAAACTTCTTCATCGGAGAGAGCGCGACGATAGATCGCGACCTCATCGATCACGCCCTTGAAAAAGTCCGCCACCCCACCGCGTTCCGAACCAATCGCTATCGGAGCCGAATTCACCGTGTTGGCAAGTCGACCTTGGACCGTGTCGCCTTTGACCAACGTGCCGTCAATATAGGTCCGCATTTCGATGTGAGTCGGGTCAACCTGCCGAAACGTTCCTACGAAATAATGAAAGACACCCGCGGAAGGAACTGCGGATTGTTGGGTAAACGCAGAGCCGCCATGCTCCACGAAATAAAGTTGGAACCCGAACTGGAGGTTAATAAATGAGCCGTAATTACAATCCGTCAGCGAACGTTTATCAATCAGACCTTGCCCCGCGGCCCACTGTGTGGCCTTGAACCAGCAAGCCAGACTGAACTCGTTGGTTAGATCCAGCGAGTTGCTGTCCGGCACCAGCACGAAGTCATCAACTCCATCTAATTCGAACCCCAATCCGACCCTTCCGGGAGCAAAGTGGGCGCCGTTCATCAACTGTCCGTTGTTATCGCCCACGGCATCGCGGGCGTTCCCTTCGGCGGGCCACCACGCCACCAGGTCGGCACTCGGCAGACAGCTTCCATTGGTTAATACCGTCAGCATGGCCTCGCCGCTTATCGCCGTGCCGAACGCGTTGGACACCATGACGGCATAGCGGCCGTTTTGAGTGAGGGTCACGTTGCTCAAGACCAACGATGAATCGACGGCCCCAGCCAGCGCTTGTCCCTCGAACAACCATTGATAGAAGATGGGCGCCGTGCCCTTCGCCGAGACTTTGAACTCGGCCGTGCCGCCCTCCACCACGGTTCGGTTAATCGGTCCGGCCAGGATTTCGGGTGGATGTTTCGGGACGCAATCGCCCCCGATGGGCCCTCTATAGGCTTCCGCTATCTCCTCTGCGGAGAGGACACGATTGTAGATGGCCACTTCGTCGATAAGCCCAGCGAAGAAATCAGCCACTCCACCACGTTCCGAACCGATCGCGATCGGTGCGGCATTGACAGCGTTGGCCAGATTGCCATCGGAGACATCCGCTTTCACCTCGACCCCGTCGATGTAGGTCTTCATCTCCACGTGGCCAGAATCGATCTGTTCAAACGTTCCTGCAAAGTGATGGAACACACCCGCCGAAGGGATCTCCGACTGCAAGAAACGGAATCCGGACTGCGTCCGATCCTCATAATAAAGCTGGAATCCGTAGCTGAGATTCACGAAC
>DATLUX010000647.1:0-13831 GCA_035577805.1 Verrucomicrobiia bacterium | reverse complement strand
AGCGGTGTTCCGCCCGGTTTGACTAACGCGGTGTCGTTGGCGGCCGGGCAATCGCATGGTCTGGCGCTGCTGGCCGATGGGCGAGTGGTGGGTTGGGGCGATAACACCTATGGCAAAGCCACCGCCAGCCCAGGTCTAGTCTCGGTGATCGCCATTAGCGCCGGGGCCTGGCATAGTCTCGCGCTCAAGGGTGATGGACGAGTGGTCGCCTGGGGCCAGACCGATTACGGCCAGACGTCCGTCCCGCCTGGGCTCTCCAACGTGGTCGCGATCGCGGCCGGAGGACACCATAACCTGGCACTCACCAGCAGCGGCAAGGTCGTCGCCTGGGGATATAATCTGTATGAAGAAGCCACGGTGCCAACGAATCTCGATTCGGTGGTGGCCATCGCTGCCGGCTACTCGCACAGCCTCGCGCTGAAGTCAGATGGCACGGTGGTTTCCTGGGGTTCGATGAAGCAGTACAAGGTGCCGGCGGATCTGAACAACGTCGTGGCGATTGCAGGGGGCTACTCCCAAGCAGGCTACGAGCACAGCGCGGCCTTAAAAGCGGATGGGACAGTGGTGTCTTGGGGTTATCTGGATCAAACCAGCATCCCACCTTGGCTCGCCAACGTCGTGGAGATCACAGCAGGCAACAATTATACCCTGGCCTTGAGACGCGATGGCACCGTCGTGGGCACTTACTCCGCCCCTTATTTTGCCCCGCTGACCAACGTGGTGACACTCGCGGGCGGCGAAAGCTTTTTCTTAGCCGCGATCAAGGACGGCCCCGCGGCAAATCCTTTCGTCATCGGTCCATTCGGCATGAGAGCCTACAGCGGGGGAACAGTGTTTATGCCAGTGCTGTACAAGGGCTCGAAGCCGACAAGCTACCAATGGCGGAAAGCCGGCGCTGCCCTGGCGGATCAAACCAATTCCGTCTTAACCATCACCAATCTGCAGGCTGCGGATGCTGGCGATTACTCCGTCGTGCTGGGCGGCTCCTTCGGCGCCGTTACGAGTCCGACCGCCACGGTGCGCATCGTGGCCCGCGGCACGCCGGAAATTCAAGCCGACGGAGAGACCCTGATCGGGAACGTGACTCGCGCCGCTCCAAGCACGATTTCAATGTCCACCCTTTTCCCAAATGGCAGCGTCTTCTACACCACGGACGGTTCGGCCCCGACCTTCGCTTCCACGCCTTACCGGGAGCCATTCGTCATCACACAAACGACCACCCTCAGGGCCATCGCCTATAGCTTGGACTTCAGTCAATCCGTCGAGGACGGCCCCTGGCAGGTCACAATCGCCCCCACGTTCGAGCTGACCAAAACGGTCCGGGGCTCCGGGGCCATCGCATCGAGTCTGAATTCGACGAAATACTTTCCTCAAACCACGGTGGAACTCCTGGCTTATCCGGGAATAAATTGGCGCTTCGTGCGCTGGGAAGGTGACGCGTGCGGGCCTTTGTCCGACACCACCATCCTCATGGATGCGAACAAGACCGCCACCGCCGTCTTCGAACCACTTCCGCTCTATCAATTGGTCGCGAACACGCCAGGCGGAGGTACGGTTACCGACGCCAGCGGCCTGCATTACGAAGGGACTCTCTGGAACATAAGCGCCCACCCGGCGTCAGGGTGGCAGTTCCTGCGTTGGCAGGGCGACGCGACCGGAAACAACCCGGATATCGTTGTGAAGATGGATCGACCCAAGAACGTTCAAGCCATCTTCGGAACGATGGTCACCACCGCGGTCGGCGGGTCCGGCCAGGTGGCTCTCTATCCATCGACAGGGCCTTACCTATACGGTTCCAGATTGCGGATCGCGGCGCGTCCGTCCGCCGGTTATTACTTCGCCACCTGGGGAGGCGATGCCAGCTTGAGGGCGAATCCACTGGAGTTCCTTGTCACCAAACCCAATCTCACCATCTCCGCGCTGTTCGCGCCGCTGCCAGCCAATGCTGTGAACATGTATGTCGATGTCGACGGTCAAGGCATGGTGGCGTTATCGCCTGATCCGCCGTCCTACTCACCGGGATCTTCCGTAACCCTGACCGCCATACCGGCGCCCGGTTGGCAATTTGTTCAGTGGCGCGGTGCCCTCAGCGGCACTTCCAGCAACACCACGGTTGTTCTGGATACGAGCAAGACAGCCACCGCCGTCTTCCAGATCCTGCCGACTTACACTCTCACCGCCACAACTGCGGGAGGAGGCGCCATTTACGGAAACGTCGGAAGCCCGTATCCGGAAGGCACCGTCGTGAATCTGACTGTACAATCCACACCAGGCTGGAGTTTCATCCAGTGGGAAGGCGATGCGAGTGGCCCGGTGTCCAGTATCGCCGTGACCATGGACCGAGCCAAAAACGTGCAAGCGATCCTCGGAACGCCGGTCAGCGTGAATGTCGTCGGACCCGGTTCGGTCGCAGTCAGCCCCTCCCAATCTTCCTACGCTTACGGTTCAACGGTGCGGCTAACCGCGACGCCGCAACCCGGTGTGTTGTTTACCTCCTGGGGTAACGACGCCAGCGGCTCTGAGAGCCAGCTGGACTATCTCGTCACCAAGGCCAATGCCAGCATCTGTGCCTTGTTCAGTCCACCTCACCAGGAGCTGCCGTCCTCACTCTCCATTACCCTCGTTACTGAGGGCGTGCGCCTCCGTTTCACCGGGAACCCCGGCAGCCACTATGACATCCAGCGTGCCCCAGCCATCAGTGGCCCATGGGATACCATCGTTCAGGCGACTGCACCTGTCAGTGGCATCATCGAACACGTCGATACGCCGTTAACCAGGATGAACTTTTATCGCTTTTCCGCTACGCCTTGATCCCGATCCCGGTTCCTCACCGCCCAGGTGCCGCGATGAATTCCGTCAGCAACCTGCCATCGGCCATATTCCAAATCCGGACCTCGCCATCATAGCCGGCGCTGGCCAACCGTTGTGAGGATACGTGATAGGCCAATGCATAGACTACATCGCGATGTCCTTGGAACGTCCGGATCAACTCCGCTTGTTTCGCCCCCAAACGATGCTGGCGCACCAACCGATCCGTTGACGCCGTAAAGACATCGTTGCTGTGCATCAAAAGACGCCAGACCCCAAGGTCGAACCCGGAGATTTCAAAACTCTTTTTTGCTTCTTTGGCCTGCCAGACGTGCAATGTCTTGTCCCGGCCGCCACTCACCAACACCGTGCCCCCCGACGCGAATCCCACGCCGAACAGCGGCTGCGTATGTCCCGTATACGTCTCCTCCAATTCGCCCGTGCCTGGATCAAACAGACGCGCCGTCTTGTCCCGACTGGCCGAGGCCAACTTCGTGGCGTCCGGGCTGTAGGCCAATGAGGTGACCCAATCGGCGTGTTGTTCGATGCGGCGTTCTTCCTGACCGCTGGGCACGGCCAGAATGCGGATCACGTTGTCCGCCCCCCCCACCGCCAGCGTCTGGCCATCCGGGCTAAACGCCAGGGCCAGCAGAACATCACTGGTGCGCGCCACCAACCTGGCGACAAACCCATTTCGGACATCCACCAACTTCGTTTCCCCGGAGCGACCGGGCGTGCCGCCGGCGGTGGCCAGCCATTGTCCATCCGGACTGTAAGCCAGCGCCGAAGTCTGTTGCTCCATGTTCTTCAAGCGTTGGACGAGCGTTCCATTGGTCGGGTTCCATAATGTCACCTCGTGATAACCGCCCGCGGCCAGGAGCTGGCCGTCCGGCTGGAATGCCAGCGCGGCGATCGGCACTGGACGCGAATAAACCTCGGGTGGCTCCGGGTGTTTGACATCCGTGGTCAGCGACGCCAGCGCACTTTTCGGATCGGCGCCGTCGAACCGCGCGCCTTCGGTGATCCACCGTTCGATCAACGCGATTTGAGGCGCCGGCAATGGATCATCCTTTTGCGGCATCCGATCATCGGGATCTTTCGCGATCAACAAGCGGTAGATCTTACTTGCCTGAGCTTGCCCAGAGATCAGTGGCGCTTCCTTGCTTTCGCCGGGCTTGTTCATGGCCTCAAAGGTATGCAGCTGAAAGTGACCTTTGCTTTTATCCGGCCCATGGCAGGTCACACACTTCTGTTGCAGAATCGGGGCAATATCCTTGCTGAAACTGACGGCGCCCGCGTCTGGTGGCACCTCCGCGGCCTGCGTTGTCGTCGTGAGAAACACGACAGAAATTGCAAGGCTCGCCATCAACCGCGCGGATCGTGGCTGGATCACCTCCCCTGCATAGGCCGGGCTCGAGAGACGCACCAGAAAATTCTAGCGTTGGCCATTGGCTCTTGGCTATCGGCCATTGCTTCGCCCATCGCCGCGCCCGCCAAGCCATCATTGACTCGCATCGTTTCTCCTCCGAGCACGACGAGGCTGTCGTGGTGCCTGCGGTGTGTTAAGCGGGCTGGACATTGACACGCGCAGCGACATCTACAGCCTGGGCGTGCTGCTCTATCAACTGCTCACCGGCCGCCCGCCGTTCGAGCCGAAGGAACTCTTCGCCTCCGGCCTGGAGCACATGTGCCGCATCATCCGCGAGACCGAACCGCCACGCCCCAGCACGCGCTTGACCACATCGCTGCGACAGGGACGCCCTGTTTTCCCGACGGCGGCACGATCGATCAAGTGGCGGTCGGCGCGTGCTTGATGGTGAAACCGCTGCCAGTTGGCCAGCACACGATCCGGGTCGTTGGCGCGGCCGGGCCGTTGCCCAATCCATTCTTCGTCAAGGACGCTACCTATCAAATCACGGTCATACCCGCACCGTAACGCCTGGAGCTTGGCGGCCGGGACTGCGAGGAGGCGGTCCCGGCAGGCGAGGCTTGTTTCGTGGCGCAGAGTCGGGAACCATTTTCCTGATTTATCGGTGGCCATAATGCGCGCCTCTATGCAATCATGTCAGTCAATGTTGTGCCCAGGTTTTTCGATTAACACCTGCTTCGCCCGCGGTTCAAACTGGCCCCGTATGAGATCCAACCGAATCTGGCGAGCGCTGACTCTTTTGGGGGCGGTTCTCGTGAGTTTTGCCGAACCCTGTGCCAAAGCCGCCACAGAAACGAACTTCAAGGGCACCTACAATGGACTAATCTATGCGGATGGCGAACCGGCTCCCGAACAATCCGGGTATTTTGTCATTAAAGTGACTGCCAGCGGACATTTCACCGGCAAAGTGTTGGTCGGATCGCGCCACGGATCATTCCACGGAAAATTCGACGCCCAGGGTGAAGCGACCGCAAACGTCCGGCTTCCGCGGGTACACACCGACGTCAATTGCATTTTCTGTGATTACCCGACCGTCAGTAAGACCAATTGGATTCTGACCTGGACCCTCAGCTTGCAATTGGTCAATGACCGCGAACAGATGACCGGGCAGGTTTTTCATCGTGGCGGCGAGCGTTGGATCGCCGTCCTGGCCGGGGACCGCGCCGGCTTTGATCGGACCAACCCGGCACCACAGGCCGGACGATATACGTTTATCCTTCCAGGCAATGCAGACTCTGGAACCACGAACAGTCCGAACGGCCACGGGAACGGCACGCTCACCGTCGATACATCCGGCCGGGTGGTTGTGAACGGTGTCCTGGCCGATGGCGCAATCATCAGTCAGAGTGCGGTGCTGTCCAAGGATGGCATCTGGCCGTTATTTGTCCCGCTGCACAACGGCCGAGGGATGCTTCTGGCTTGGATGACTTTCACGAATTTGCCGGATACAGATCTGGCGGGAACGGTGATGTGGATCAAACCCGCCCGGCCGAGGGCACAACTTTATCCGGCGGGATTTACGAATGCGATGATAGTGAGCGCATCGCGTTACGCGCAAACGGACCCCGTGCTCGAGCTAACCAACGGGATCGTCGTTCTCCAAGGCGGACGGTTGAGTTCGCCCTTCACCAATTCCGTGACGTTGGAAGCAAGAGGTGGAGTCGGCACTCCGAGCAACGACTCGGTCACTCTGACCATCTCGCCAAAATCGGGTCTATTTAAAGGGAAAGTCCACGAGCCGGCCAGCGGCCAAACCATTCCCTTTCGCGGAGCCGTCTTGCAAAAGCAGAACGCGGGGTTTGGCTATTTTCTCGGCGCAAGGCGGAGCGGCGAAGTATTCCTAGGTTCCGGACCGTGACGCCGATAGCGTTTCCGAGATCCTTAGGCGACACCAGCCAACGTGCCCGATTGGCAGTGTCGACAAGATGCGCCCGCTCACGCAAGTCTTGCCCCGCCGGGCTCAACCGCTAAGCTCCGGTTCCCGGCGCTGACGCCGGCAAACTAAGCACAAAAACTCAAACTCCATCGGTTACTCGAAAGGATCCGTGCATGAACAAAGCCAAAATTCTCCTGCCTTGTCTGCTGTTGCTGGCCGCCGCCTTGCTCTGGCCCGTCTCTCCCGCGCGCACTCAGGAAAAAGCCGCGGGCACGAAGTACGAGTATGCGGTCGTCAAATGGGACGGCCCGGATCGCCTTTACTACAACTTGCCGGACAAATTCGAGCTGGTTTACCTGAACAAAACCGGCGTGCAGGTTCCGCGTGAAGCGCAGTCCGAAGAGTGGTGCCTCGCCTATGCCTCCAATCATATGGCGAAGGAAGGCTGGGAACCGGTCAACTTGGATTCGCGCCGGATCGTTTTCCGCCGCCCGAAATAGGACGGGCCAGACTCACATACGTCATGTCACGCTAACTTCCCGAACTGGGGCGACCTGGGCGGCGCCGTGGCCGGTACTGATGGCATCGCCTTATTTTGAACTCGCGGAGCACAATTGTCGGTTGTCGGAGCCTATCCGGTGGTCTTCGGCTCTATTTTCCAGCGGCGGGATCTTACGGGGCATTCGTTGGGGCACCGGGACCACTGTACACGAGTCGATACTTCAATACGAAGGCGGCGACCCCCATGGCGTTCAACGATCCGATAATAGGGTGTGTCGCCATGCTGGATGAACAACTTCACGAAGGCCATCAAACCCTAATCAGAGCCCGCCGGAGCCGCGACAATTGGAACGCTGCAGCCATTTGCGCGATCACCTCTCCCTTTAATCAGCTTGCGCGATCCGATAAAAGCGCTGTCGTTGGGCGCCAGCGGGAGCGATGACGGAAACGGTGTCGGTCGTGGCGGGGGCGGCTACGGTCAGGGCGGTCCAGGTCCCGTCAGCCAGGCTGTCCTTGGCTTCAACGCGATAGAGCCGTCCGGGAGTGGCCTGCCACGTGATCGTGATCGCGCCAGTGGGCAACCGGTCGATGTGGGTGAAACGCGGCGGCGGGGCAGGCGGCAGCGAGTTGGTCGCTCGAGGCGAAGGGGTAACCAGGAAGTGTAGGGCCGGCGCACCGTCGGGCACACGACCCTGACTCCAGTTGCTGAACTGCGGACCGAACGTCACGGAGTCGATGAGTGTGCCGTCGGGCGCGAAAAGGCCAATGGCATCGCCTGCTTTGTTGAGCTTGAAGTTCGTATGGAGATCAGGCCACTCCGCACGGTTTTGGTTGGTCTCTCCATCCGCCCACACGAGCAGAAAGCCCCGCGCCGCGACAGCATAGCCGGCCGGCACCGCAAATTGAAATCGTTGGGCCAGATTATCGGTGAGAAAACACCCGGCCAAATCGGCCGGCGTTGAGCCCGGGTTATATAACTCGAACCAATCATCGAACTTCCCGTCGGCCGGGTCAGCCAATCCGCTGCCTGAGGTGTTGGCTGCCATCCATTCGTTGATGAACACGACCGGCGGACTCTGCGGCGGGCCTGTGTAGACAACGGTGACAAGGTTGCTTGTCCCCGCCACCGGCTGGCGTCTGAAATCAAGCCCCACGATGGAGAGCAGATTGGTTCCATCGCCAATCGATACTTGCAGAGTCCAGGTGCTCAGGCTCGTCCAAGTCACCGATCGCGAGGCGCCATTGACTTGAATGGTCGCGACGCCCACGGGCGCCGTTCCGGTCAGCGTCGCGACTGTTCCCGTGGTGCTGAACAGCGCAGGTCCCGCGACCGTGAAACTGGCCGCGACGGAGGCGAGTTGTTGCTGAATGAAACCGCGTTCCTGGTTGATATAATCCTTGAGGCTGTCGGGCGCGGACACGGCCAGGCCGTTGGCACGGAGGATGGCTGCGCGCGCATCCAACCAGGTGTTTACGGAAGCAGAGGCCAACGGTCCGTTCACCGCGTCCTGTAAGGCACGCCAGTAGGCACGTCGAAACGCCGGATGACTGTTCATGCGCCGCAGCACGGGGTCATCGCAAGCGAATGGGTCGCCTCCCGGCGACGAGTACGAGAAGGCGAACGCAATGTCCAGGTCCCAGGGCAGCAAAGTCCAGCGCCCGCGCCGGCCCAAGTATGGAAACATGTTGGCCCCGGTCACAAAACCGAAGCTGTCCCATTGCCCGGCCAGGTGTTCGAGAGCGAAAACGCGCATCCACTGCTCGGCGTCCACTTGCGCCTCGATCGCTTCGGCGTAGCCAGCGGTCGGCCCATTCAGCGCGTCGACCAGGCGGAACCAATTCGTGAAGTCGTTGGCCGAGCCACGGACCGCGTGAGGTTGGAAATTCCAACGGTAACGCGCGGTTTTCTTCTCGCCGCCCGTGGTGACGAAGTTGGCCATGCGCGCATCGACGCGGCTGGCGTTGAAATCGTCCGTGCGCACGTCGTCGACCTCGTACCAGATGGCCGTCTTGAACAGTTCACCCTCGGCGTCATCGGGGAAGACTTCCTCCAGAACGTCGCGGTTGGGCACCTGGGTGTCCTCGATAATCGTCCCACGGCGGATGCCATTGACGAACAGGTTCACGTAACGGCGCGCGTTGAAGGGCAAGCCAAGTTTCCGGGCCAGCCAATAGGCCAGTTGCTCACGCTGGGCGGTCGGGTCATCGCCAGCCACATTGCCCGGATAAACCACTTCAAAAATAGTCGCGCCCAGCAGGCGATCATCGGGCGGAAAGCGGATGTTATAGTCGCATGGGTTGCCCATCGGGGTGTCGAAATTGCGGGTTTTGAACGGGCTACCCGTGTAGTAGGCGCCGACGTTATAGACCACGCGTTGACTGCCGTTGACGAACGTGCAATCCAACGGCTGGTTGCTGGCCGGGCCGCGGCTAGACCACCGATCCCGCGTGGCCTGCGTCATCCACAGCCGATACGTGCCGAAGCTGCCAAAGGGCGTCGACTCGCCGAAACGGATCAGGCATTGGCGCGCGGGAGCGTCGTCCGGGAATCGTGCGGTGGCCGGAGGCGAAAAACCGTCGGCGGCGATGACGTAGAAGGCCACGAGTGCGCCGGCCGGTTGTGGAGGAATCGACGCGCTCAGAATGCCATCGCCAGCCAGTGCGTCGCCCGCAGTTCCGTCATCGACCATGGGAATGGTGATGAAGGTCGGCGAAGGATCCACGCGGTACTGAAGCCGCGCCAAACTGATGCCGTCGGGATCGTGGACACGCGCGGTAACGACCACGGCTTGGTTGGCGGCCGGCAGCACGGGGTTGTGCGTGACGTTGTAGATGGCGGGGCCGACATTGGCCGCGGCGCGGCTATTGGGCAGGCCAGGCGTGCCCAGGTTCGTCGGAACAACGAGTGAACCGGTTGCTTCCAACCAGTTGCCGCGTAAACGCAGCAGAATTTCCGGATGACCGCGCAACCAGCGAACGCGCGCCCGGAGCGTGGCGGTACTGCCACCGGCAATGGTGGCGGTGAGGCTGGCTCGCAGGCGGTTGGCGCTGCAATCGCCGTCGCCGCTGGCGCGAACCCTCAGCGAACGGGCGCTATTGAAACCGCCGTTTGTTTCCAGCACGGTGGCGTCGTGGTTGCCTTCAAATAACCAGCCGCCGGTCCCGCTCTCGAAGGTGCCGTTGGCCAGGAGATTGTTCCCGCCACTGATGACTTCGATGTCATCGATGAGGCATTCGCCTTCGCCGAGCAACAAGACCTGGACTGCGTTCGCCGCATAATTGGCATTGCCCAGATCCAGCCGGCCGGTGTGCTCAATGGTCGTCCAGTTGGTGGCCCGGCTGCTCTCGTCACTGTCTGCCCAGTTAGGGGCGAGGCCATGGTCGCCGCGCGCGTCAATTAATTCCAGGCTGCTCCCCCCGCCGTCCGCCCAACGTCCCCAGCGTCCTCCATCGCTCCAGGTGACCTCATCGGCGGTGATCGAGAGAATGTTCGTGACTCGCTGAGCGGCGGTGTTGGTGATCAAAACCGCGTCGGGCCTCGAGAGCCGCAAACGTTCGCCCCGTCCGGATAGAGTCCCGCCGAAATCGCCGAATACGTTCACGGAGTCCAAATGGGGATACCGAGCCAGCAGGTTCGTCTGACTCTTCGCCACCACCAGGTAACCGCCGGCTGGAATCGCGGCGTTGGGAGGAAACGCAAAGTCGATCCCGTCGGTGAACTCCCAGCCGTCCAGGCTCACTGCGTTGGTGCTGCGATTGTGCAATTCAACAAACTCGTCCTCGCTCCGATCGGAGATCGGGTGATACATGATCTCGTTGATGACGACGTCGCCGATGAGCCACTCGCTGTTCGTCGACCCAGGCGTGGGCCGAGACAAGGCTTCAAATCTCGGCGAGCCATCCGGGAAACAGCCGATGGCAATGCCCTCCGCCTGGCCGCGAAACCCAACCGCGTCGAGCACGCGTGTCCCGTTGGAGTTTACCAGATAAACCGTTCCGCCCTCCGCGCTCGGAACAAAGCCGAGTTGTTCGGCCGTAAAAGACACAAACCCGCGCGGGGCGAGCATCGTCCCGGGACTGATGCGGAATTTGTTAGTGGCCGGCTCGTCGCTCAGGAAGCTCCCGGACAAATCGACCGCCTGAAGGCCGTGGTTGTGCAGTTCGATGAAGGCCGGGATCGTGCCGGCCGAGCGCGCGAGAATCTCGTTGATGACCACGTTGCGCAAGGGCTCCAGCCGAACCGTTTCCGCGAGGCCAGGCGTGCCGCCGATGCGCTCGCTCATGGCCCAGGCCTTTGGGTTGTGCTCCCCATACGAAGGCTGCGCCAGGACCAGCGAGTGGCCCGCGCCATCCGCGGCTCGTGGCCACGGCGCCCGGCTGCCGTAATTCACCTCCAGCAGCACGGCGTCCTGCTCGTTGCGCAAGCGGATGGTGCCGGAATCATTGGGCAGTTTGCCTTCAAACGGTCCGAGCACCCCGCTGAGGCCATAGGTGCTCTGGAGGTCAGCGGGGGCTCCCGCCACCACCAGGAACGCCCCTGCTTTCATGATCGTCCCCGTCGGAAAGGCGAAGTCGATATCGCCGGAAAGCCGATGGCCGGTGAGATCTTCATCGAAGGCCTGCGTGTTGAATAGTTCGATGAACTCCAGGCTCTTGCCGTCGCCTCGTGGTGCGGGATGATACATGATCTCGGAAATCACCAGACCGCTGCGGCGGCTGCACGCCGCCAGCGGCTCAAAAGGCCAGGCGCTCGCCTCGATCTTGCCGCCGCTGACGGGCGCCAGGTCGCGGAACGACACCACCGTCGTGCGGTCGGCATCATGGCTGGCGGCCGCCATGCCGAAGTAAAGCGAGTTGGAGAGCGCGATCACCGCCGTGCCCAGCTGCGTCCAAAGTTCCCCGTCGAAACTGGCGTAGCCTGTGAACACGTTGCCAGCCCGTCGCAAGCGCAGCCAGGTCTCTGGGTAGTTGACCGGGAAAAATCCGGCCGGAACGGCTGCAGTGGCCGTGCTGGTGCGAGCCAGGAAAAACGCGCCTCCGATGCTGGGCGTGGCCAGCGCGGCGGCGAACCGGCTCTCTGGAGCCAACGTCTCGCGGGCCATCAACCCGGCTTTGGCCCAGGCGTCAGACAAACTCAACCCCTCGATTCGCACGCGCACATCGAAATCACCGGAGCGCTGTTGTGAACTGAAATGAAATTGATCTGCGGTCCCGCCAATGTCTTGTCCGCCGACCGTCATGGTCTGCCCATTTGATTCCAAGCTGATGACGGTGGCCTGAGGTGGGTTCCCGATGTCCCGAGCACGATACTCGGTGGGGATAAACACAATTTGGGAATTGGTTGCGATGACGTTTGCGGCCGCCGCCCGGTCGCGCACGTTGTTCACGGTCAAAGTGTGCGCCGCTCCCAAAGCAAGCGGCGTGACGGACAGGCGCACGGTGCGCCCATCTGCCTCGAGCGCTGCCGTGGTGATGGTCACGCCCAGGTTCAGTGCGTAATTCAACTGATTCGTCGCGCTGACGGCAGCGAGCGGCTCGGAGAACAGCACGGCCAGCGCCGTGGCGTTGTCGTTCTGCACCGACACCAACGCGGGCGGTGTCCTGTCCGCCAGCACCGTCAGGATCGCAGCGGCGGAGACGTTCGTGCTCACCGCATTGGTGATCACGCAGCGGAACGAGGCCCCATCCTCGGTCACCGGCGTGACGGGAATCGTCCATGTGGCATTGGTGGCTTGAGGAATATCCAAATCATTGCGCTGCCACTGGTACTGGACCACGTCGAAGTTAGTGACCGCGACGGCAAAGCCGGCCGGCATCGATTCGGCGACCACCAGGTTTGTTGGTTGTGAGGTGATCAGAATCGGCCGCGGCGTCAAGGCCGTAAAATCGATCAACATGTCCACTTCGGTCGTGCCAGCGAAATACTGCCCGGGGCCCGGCGCGACGCCGACATCCAGTGTTTCACCCGACGTCACCGCCAGATTCGGAACGACAAACGTGGTGCCGGCACCGGTTGACGCCAGCCCCACGAACATCGTGACCCCGTTGGTGAATACCATGGCCTGCTGCGGGTTGGAGTGCCGCTGCACCCACCGCGCCGTCAGCGTGATGAGGCCCGCCTCGGGGGCCGTCCAGCGGACCACCGGCACATCATAGACATCGCCAAAATTATTTCCGCCAGGTGAACTGGGATGCATTTCGAATTTGCCGGGCGACACCGCCGTCATGTCGCAACATGGCACGCGGGCATTGTTCGTGTCGGTATTCACCGTCAGGCTGGGCGTTTGATCGCCCGCGACCGTGCCGTAGCCCTGAAAAGTGCCCAGCGGCGGGGGATTGGGGAGGTTGAGCGGCCAATTGTCGATATGCTGCGCCGCGGTGAAGGGCGTGAATACGCGAAAACTCGGATCATAGCCGCCATACGTCCATACCCCGGTGTGCCCGTTTTGTGCGCCGGGCAGTGTCTCGTCCGCGAGTAACGCGGCGGGTGCATCGTAGCGAATCGCCGCTTGGATCGGCCGCGCGGCCTGCGCAAGCAACAGGCCGATCACCGTTAAACAGAGCCAGCGGCGGATCGCGCGGGCATGGAAAGAGACACCGGAAGCGGGGTGGGACACGACATTGAGCTTAGAAAGAGCCCCGCGCGCAGTCAAGCACGCCTCCTTGCCGCACGCGGGGGAGGGCCGCAGATTCGCGCAGATGGGGATTGTGTCCGCAGATTCACGCAGATGGGATCGCTGCACGTTCCTTTTCAGATTGGAGCCCCGCGGCAGCCGATGTCAGGAAGCCTGCCCTGAGCTTGTCGAAGGGGCTCGCTCCACCCTCCGCCCTGGAATGGCCCGCAGATTCACGCAGATTAACACAGATGAGGAACGAACCTGAAGCCTTCGGCCGTCGCTCGTCCCCCAAATATTCCTTGCCTGCCTCTCCGCCCCGCCGATAACCTCCTCACTCGGGCTGCCAGTGTAGCTCAGTGGTAGAGCAACGGTTTCGTAAACCGTAGGTCGTGGGTTCGATCCCCCCCACTGGCTTTCGCCTTCGCCCTTCGAGCGGCGGCGCAACAGGCCAACACAAGCGAGTTTAGAACGCGGCAAGCGCGCTGGCCAAAGTCCCGAGTTCATTCGTTTTTCAGCCCTGTTCTGTCCAACGGCAGCTGCGACTCCGACAAAACATCGAATGCCAATGCCGAGATACGACCCCAAGAGGCCCCATCGAAG